>JBLMYK010000210.1:0-32702 GCA_050258235.1 Gemmatimonadota bacterium
GGAGGGCCTCTCGCTCGACGCCGATCTCGAGGGCGCGCTCGACGCCGTCGAGGGGACGGCGACGCTCGACGCGGACCTCGCCCGCGCGACGTCGGCGCCCGCGAGCAGCTGCGCAAGGGCCTGTTCAACGGTCAGCATCGGACGAGCCGTCAAGGTCAGCGTCGTGCCGGCAGGGCAAGGCGCTCGATGATGAATGCAGCGATTCTATCGGCGTCGTTGAGGTCGAGGACGGGCAGCGGGCAGTCGAGCGCGGAGTCGGCGGCCACGGCGATCACGTTGGGGTCGTGCGGGTAGATCGGCGGGTCGGCGATCGTCGATCGCCGCACCTCGATGCGCGGGATATAGCCTTCGCTCTTGAAGCCCTCGACGATCACGAGGTCGCACGGCGCAAGCTGCGCGAGCAGGTCCTCGAGCGTGGCGTGCCCGGCCGGCGTTTCGGTCAGCAGCGCCCAGCGCTCCATCGTCGAGATCAGCACCTGCCCGGCGCCCGCCTCGCGGTAGCGGTACGAATCCTTGCCCGGACGGTCCATGTCGAAGCCGTGGTGCGCGTTCTTGATCGCCGACACCGTCATCCCGCGCGCACGAAAGATCGGGATCAGCTTCTCGATCAGCGTGGTCTTGCCGGTGTTCGAATAGCCGATGATGCCGATTGCCTTCATTGCCCGTTCCCGTGCTGGTTCCAGCCCTCGCCGCGGCCGCGCCGATAGTAGCTTTCCGAGCTTGCCCGCGGAATCGTGCTGAACCACGGGGCGAAGCCGGCGCGCTCGTAGCTCCTTAGCGCCGCCACGTTCTGCGCATCGGCGCCGGCCACTGCGTAGGCGGCATCGCTGCGCGCCCACAACCACTTGCGAACGAAAGCGTCGAGCAGCTGCGCCCCGTTTCCATGACCGATCAGCCCGGGATCGCCGATGAACCAGTCCAGCCCCCAGCCGCCGCGCGGCAGCGCAAAGCCGGTGGTGTAAGCGGCGTGGTCATCGATCCGGTAGGTCTGCACGAAACCCGCCGGTCGGCCATCGAGCAGCGCGACCAGACACACGATCCGCTGCTCGCCGCGGATGCGCGGCAGGTACTTGGCGCGAACCTCGTCGCGCGTGATCCTGCGCCGGGTCCACCAGCGGTTGACGTGCGGCTCGTTCAGCCAGCGCCGCTGCCGCTCGAAATCGACCTCCAGAAGGGGGCGAAACCTCCATTCATTCATTGCGCGTGCGCGGCGATGAAGTCTTTCAACCGCTGCACGTCCACCGGCATCACTTCGCAGCGCTGCGGCCGCGCTTCGATGCCCTCGTAGGCAGCGGGGCGGCCGGGTTCGCGCCCGATCGCCTCGACGATCGTATCGGCGAACTTGACCGGCAGCGCAGTCTCGAGGCAGATCATCGGCACGCGCGCATCGAGGCGTTCCCGCGCGACCTTGATGCCGTCGGCGGTGTGCGGATCGACAATGGTTCCAGTCGACTGATAGACATCGCGAATCACGCGCTGCCGGTCGGCGTGCGTGCTCGAACCCGAATCGAAGCCCGACGCCTGAACCTTGTGCCAGTACGGTGTGACCGACAGATCGAACACGCCGCGCGTATCGAGCTGCCACCAGAGCTCGCGCACGGCGTCGGGATCGCGGCCGACGATGTCGAATACGTAGCGCTCGAAATTGGACGCCTTGCTGATATCCATCGACGGGCTGCTGGTGGCGAAGGTCTCCGCGCCAGAGCGAACGCGGTAGCGACCGGTGCGGAAGAATTCGTCCAGCACGTTGTTCTCGTTGGTCGCGAGCACCAGCCGCTCGATCGGCAGCCCCATCTGCCGGGCGATCCAGCCGGCGAGGATGTTGCCGAAGTTGCCCGAGGGAACGCAGA
The DNA here is from genome assembly GCA_050258235.1 of Gemmatimonadota bacterium. Classification (GTDB taxonomy): domain Bacteria; phylum Pseudomonadota; class Gammaproteobacteria; order Burkholderiales; family Burkholderiaceae_F; genus JAKOQB01. Next base: position 1,851 of record JBLMYK010000210.1, read on the forward strand.
ACGACACGCGCTCGTCATCGTCCTTGGTCGCGGCGAAATATCCGCGGAAGTAGTAGACGACCTGCGCCACCACGCGCGCCCAGTTGATCGAGTTCACGCTGCCGATCCGATGCCTGCGTTTGAACTCGAGGTCGCCCGACACCGCCTTGACGATGTCCTGGCACTGGTCGAACACGCCTTCGATCGCGATATTGAAGATGTTCGGATCCGCGAGCGAGTACATCTGCGCGCGCTGGAATGCGCTCATGCGGCCGTGCGGCGACAGCATGAAGACCTTGATGCCGGAGCGGCCGCGCATCGCATACTCGGCCGCCGAGCCGGTGTCGCCGGAAGTCGCGCCGAGCACGTTCAGGCGCTCCCCGCGCCGCGCCAGCGCGTACTCGAACAGCGCGCCGAGCAACTGCATCGCCATGTCCTTGAAGGCCAGCGTCGGCCCATTGGAAAGCTGCAGCAGGTGCAGCCCGGGCGCCAGGGTCTTCAGCGGCGCGATCTCGTCCGTGCCGTAGGTGGCGCGCGTGTAGGTCGCGCGTGTCAGGCGGTCGAGATCGGCGCGCGGGATGTCGTCGCAGTAGTGCGCCAGCACCTCGCCGGCCAGAGCCGCGTAGTCGAGCGCGCGCCAGCGCGCCCGCGTGGCGCGGTCGATGCGCGGGTAATACTCGGGAACCACCAGCCCGCCGTCCGGCGCAAGGCCTTCGAGCAGGATGTCGGTAAAGGTCTTCGGCGGCATCTTGCCGCGCGTGGAGACGTAGCGCATCAGATCAGCTCTTCCTGCCGGATGCGGATGATCGGCGCCAGCACGATGGGCAGCGCCTCTATGCGCTTCATCGCGGCGTTCACGTCACGCTCCACCGCATCGTGGGTCAGCATGATGATGTCGGTCTGGTTCTCGCCTTCCGACGGCTCGCGCTGGAACAGCGCATCGATCGAGATCATGCCGTCGGCCAGGATGCGCGTGATGTCGGCCAGCACACCGGGCTGGTCGGCCACCCGCATGCGGAAGTAGTACGACGTGACCGTATCCTCGATCGTCAGCCACGGCACCTCGGCCATCGCCTCCGGCTGGAACGCCAGGTGCGGCACATGGTTCTCCGGATCGGCAGTATGCATGCGCGTGACATCGACCAGATCGGCGACCACCGCGGATGCGGTCGGCTCCGCGCCGGCGCCCTTGCCGTAGTAAAGCGTGGTGCCGACTGCGTCGCCCTTCACTAACACCGCGTTCATCGCGCCCTCGACGTTGGCGAGCAGCCGCTGCATCGGCACCAGCGTCGGGTGCACCCGCAGTTCGATGCCCTTCGCGGTGCGCTTGGTGATGCCCAGCAGCTTGATCCGGTAGCCGAGTTGTTCGGCGTAGCGGATGTCCTCGGCAGCCAGCCTCGAGATTCCCTCCATGTACGCGGCGTCGAAGTTGATCGGCACCCCGAATGCGATCGACGACAGGATCGCGAGCTTGTGCGCGGCGTCGACGCCTTCGATGTCGAACGTCGGATCGGCCTCGGCGTAGCCGAGCCGCTGCGCCTCCTTCAGCACCGCGTCGAACGCCAGCCCCTTGGCGCGCATCTCCGACAGGATGAAGTTGCTGGTGCCGTTGATGATGCCCGCGATCCACTCGATGCGGTTGGCGGTCAGCCCCTCGCGCAGCGCCTTGATGATCGGAATGCCGCCGGCGACGGCCGCCTCGAACGCGACCATCACGCCCTGCGCGCGCGCCGCCTCGAAGATTTCGTTGCCGTGTCGGGCGAGCAGCGCCTTGTTGGCGGTGACGACATGCTTGCCACGCGCGATCGCTTCGAGCACGTAGGTACGCGCCGGTTCGTAGCCGCCGATCAGTTCCACCACGATGTCGATGTCGTCGCGGTGGATCACGTCCTCCGGGTTCGACGTGATCGGAACCATGTTCCCAAGCGCCTCGCGCGCTTTCGCCACGTCGCGCACGCCGATCGCCGCGATCTCGATGCCGCGCCCGGCACGGCGCATGATTTCGTGCTGGTTGCGCCGCAGGACGTTGAACGTTCCGCGACCAACCGTTCCCAGGCCGAGCAGGCCGACTTTGATGGGCTTCATGGCTGCTGCGCGCCAAGCGGCGCGCGGGTGTTCGGGTTGTCTTCGATTACGCGGCCGCCTTCGGCAACATGCCGTCCCGGCGGAACATCTCCTTGATCCCCCGCACCGCCTGCCTGGTGCGGTGCTCGTTTTCTATGAGCGCGAAGCGGACGTGATCGTCGCCGTAGTCGCCGAAGCCTATGCCCGGTGACACGGCGACCTTCGCCTCAGCCAGCACCTTCTTGGCGAACTCGAGCGAACCCATCGCGCGGTACGGCTCCGGAATCTCGGCCCATATGTACATCGATGCCCGCGGCACTTCGACCATCCACCCTGCTTCGAGCAGCCCCTTTGCCAGCACGTCGCGCCGCTTCTGGTACTGCTGGCGGATCTCCTCGACGCAGTCCTGCGGACCCTCGAGCGCGGCAATCGACGCCACCTGGATCGGCGTGAAGGTGCCGTAGTCGTGATAGCTCTTGATGCGCGCCAGCGCGTTGACCAGGTCCTTGTTCCCGACCATGAAGCCGATGCGCCAGCCGGCCATGTTGTAGCTCTTGCTCATCGTGAAGAACTCGACCGCCACGTCGCGCGCGCCCGGCACCTGCATGATCGACGGCGCCTTGTAGCCGTCGAAGGTGATGTCCGCATACGCGAGGTCGTGCACTACGTAGATGCCGTGCTGCCTGGCCAGCGCAACGACATGATGGAAGAACTCGAGCTCGACGCACTGTGCAGTCGGGTTGCTCGGGAAGCCGAGGATCATCATCTTCGGCTTCGGGAATGATTCGCGGATCGCGCGCTCGAGCTCGGCGAAGAAGTCCACGTCGCGCGTCATCCGCACCGAACGGATGTCGGCGCCGGCGATGATCGCCCCATAGATGTGGATCGGATAGCTCGGATTCGGCACCAGCACCGTGTCGCCGCGGTCGAGCGTGGCGAGCATCAGGTGCGCCAGCCCCTCCTTGGAACCGATCGTGACGATCGCCTCCGAATCCGGATCGAAGTCGACGTCGAAGCGCGTCTTGTACCAGTTGGTGATCGCGCGGCGCAGGCGCGGAATTCCCTTCGACACCGAATAGCCGTGCGTGTCCGGCCGCTGTGCCGCGTCGACCAGCTTGTCGACGATGTGCCTGGGCGTCGGTCCGTCCGGATTGCCCATGCTCATGTCGATGATGTCTTCGCCGCGTCGGCGCGCGGCCATCTTCAGCTCGCCGGTGATGTTGAACACGTACGGCGGCAGGCGCTTGATGCGCGGGAACTCGACCATCCGATGACCTCAATTTGCCGTGCGCTTGTGTAATCAGCGCCGTTGGGCATAATTTACCCGGAATCGAATGTGGCTGCTGCTTCGCAGCATGTCGCTTTAGGCAGGCGGGCGGCCACGAACCGGAGTCGAATTGAAGCTTCACGCGGACGCGCTGACCTCGCTCAACACCGTCACCGCATACGGTCCCGGCTTCGTCGAAGTGAACCAGGTTCGCCATAGCGGCAACCTGATCCTCACGCCCGATCAACCCGTCGAATCTTGGAGCGCCGAAAGCTTCGATGCGCTGCGCGTCGAGGACTTCGAGCTCATTCTTGCACTGCGCCCCGAGATCGTGCTGGTCGGAACCGGGAGCCGGCAGCGCTTTCCACATCCGCGACTGACGCGCCCGCTCCTCGATGCGCACGTCGGCGTCGAGGCAATGGATACCCGCGCGGCCTGCCGCACCTACAACATCCTGATGGGCGAAGGGCGGCGCGTCGTCGCCGTCTTCCTGCAGGAAACCTGAGAAAGCCATGGCCGTCGCGATCGACAAGAAGGTTCCTGACTTCACCGCGGCGTCAACCGCCGGAGGGTTCAAGCTCTCCGAGGTCAGGGGAAAGACGCTCGTGCTGTACTTCTATCCGAAGGACAACACGCCGGGCTGCACCACCGAGGGCGCTGACTTCGGCGCGGCATACGCGAAATTCAGGAAGGCGGGGGCCGACGTGGTCGGCATTTCGCGCGACAGCCTGAAGTCGCATGAGAACTTCAAGGCGAAGATGCAGTTTCCGTTCGAGCTGGTGTCGGATCCGGACGAGAAGCTGTGCACGCTGTTCGGCGTGATCAAGATGAAGAACATGTACGGCAAGCAGGTGCGCGGCATTGAGCGCAGCACCTTCGTAATCGACACGGACGGCCGGCTGCGGCGCGAGTGGCGAGGCGTGAAGGTGCCCGGCCACGTCGACGAAGTGCTTGCCTTCGTGCAGTCCCTGTAATCCATTCCAACCAAACGGCCGACCCACGCCGTACGCTGATGCCTCTCCCGAAGCCGCCGAGCAAGCCTGCCACCATCCTGACCTCGATTCCCTCGACCGCCCACGCGTCGCGCAAGACCGCGCCATCTGCCCCGCTGCCGCCCGCTGCAACCGAGGCACGAGCGCCCGCGCTGCCGGTCACCGAACATCGGCCCGCCGCCGGCACACGCCTGGCGCTGGTGGAGGCGAAGCCGAAGAACGGCCGCAAGCCGCGGGTTGCGACCGCGAACCGCAGGCTGTTCGTGCTCGATACCAACGTGCTGATGCACGATCCGACATGCCTGTTCCGCTTCGAGGAGCACGACGTCTTTCTGCCGATGATGACGCTGGAAGAGCTGGACAACCACAAGAAAGGCATGTCCGAAGTGGCGCGCAGTGCCCGCCAGGTCAGTCGTTCGCTTGACTCTCTCGTCGCGGCCTGCAAGACACCAATCGAGGACGGAATCCCGCTTGACGCCCTGGGTAACAAGGACGCCGGCGGCCGCCAGTTCTTCCAGACCCAGGCCGCCGCCGGCCCGCTGCCGGCAACGTGGCCGGCCGGCAAGGCGGACAACCAGATTCTCGGGGTCGTCAAGGCGCTGCAGGACATCCACCCCGGACGCGACGTCGTGCTGGTGTCCAAGGACATCAACATGCGGGTGAAGGCGCGCGCGCTTGGCCTGCCGGCGGAGGACTACTACAACGACAAGGTGCTGGAGGACACCGACATCCTCTACACCGGCGTGCTGCAGTTGCCGGCAAACTTCTGGGACAAGCACGGCAAGGGAATGGAGTCGTGGCAACACGGCGGTTTCACCTTCTACCGGATCACCGGTCCCATCGTCGACAGCCTGCTGGTCAACCAGTTCGTGTTCCTGGAAGACGGCGCAGCGTTTCACGCGCAGGTCAAGGAAATCCGCGGCAAGACGGCGGTGCTGCGCGTGCTGCGCGATTACCAGCACGCCAAGAACGCCGTGTGGGGCATCACCGCGCGCAACCGCGAGCAGAGCTTCGCCTTGAACCTGCTGATGGACCCCGAATGCGATTTCGTGACGCTGATCGGACAGGCGGGCACCGGCAAGACGCTGCTGGCGCTTGCCGCCGGACTTGCGCAAACGCTGGAGACGAAGCGGTTCTCGGAGATCATCGTCACCCGCGCGACCGTGCCGGTCGGCGAAGACATCGGCTTTCTGCCGGGCACCGAGGAAGAGAAGATGGCACCCTGGATGGGTGCCCTCGAGGACAACCTGGAGGTGCTGAACCGGTCAGACGAATCGGCCGGCGAATGGGGCCGCGCCGCGACCAATGATCTGATCCGCACCCGCATTCGCATCAAGTCGCTCAACTTCATGCGCGGCCGCACCTTCATCAGCAAGTACCTGATCATCGACGAAGCACAGAACCTGACGCCGAAGCAGATGAAGACGCTGATCACGCGCGCCGGGCCGGGAACAAAGGTGATCTGCCTCGGCAACATCGCGCAGATCGACACTCCGTATCTGACCGAGGGAAGCTCCGGGCTGACTTTCGTGGTCGACCGCTTCAAGGGCTGGCCGCACTCGGGACATGTCACGTTGCAGCGTGGCGAACGGTCGCGGCTCGCCGACCATGCCGGCGACGTGTTGTAGAAATAAGAACGCCCGGCGTGCCGGGCGTTCCATTGTTGCGAACTTCGGGACGGGACGTCAGTTCACCGGCGTCTTCTTGCCGCCCGGGTAGCTGTAAAGCGTCGTCGCCGCGTTCACCAGTTCACCGGTCGGGTCGAACTGGACCTTGGTCGTCACCCCGTCCATCTGCAATTTCGCCAGGCACGGCAGGTACTTGGCGGGCTCGATGGAGTTGCACTTCTGCATCGCGGTGGCAAGCGCCGTTACCCCGTCATACACGTAAGGGGCATAGACCTGGATCTGGTCCTTGAACTTCGCTTCGAAGCGCTGCTTGAATTCCTTGCCCTTCGGCATCTTGTCCAGCGACGAGCCGCCTTCTGCGCAGAACACTTTGTTGTTGGCCGCGTCGCCCGCGAGTTTCGCCAGTTCAACCGTGCAGATGCCGTCGCCGCCCATGAACGCCGCGTCCATACCGAGTTGCTTCATCTGCCGAAGCATCGGGCCGGCTTGCGCGTCCATGCCACCGTAGAAGACCACGTCAGGCTTCTTGTCCTTGATCGACGTCAGGATCGCGTTGAAGTCGGTCGCCTTGTCATTGGTGAACTGGCGCGACACGACCTCGGCGCCGTTCTGCTTGGCGACTTTCTCGAAGATGTCCGCCACACCTTGCCCGTACGCGGTGCGGTCGTCGATCACGGCAACCTTCTTGGCCTTCAGCGTCTTCGTTGCATAAGTGGCCGTCGCCGCGCCGAGTGCGTTGTCATTCGCCAGGATGCGGAACGCGGTCTTGAATCCCTGCTGCGTGTACTTCGGATTGGTCGCCGACGGCGTGATCTGCGGGATGCCGGCATCGAAGTAGATCTTCGAGGCCGGAATCGTGGTGCCCGAATTCAGGTGTCCGACGACGCCATTTACCTTCTGGTCGACCAGCTTCTGCGCGACGATCGCGCCCTGCTTTGGATCCGCCGCGTCGTCTTCACTGATCAGCACGAACTTGACCTTCTTGCCGCCGATCGTCATGTGCTTCGCGTTCAGATCCTCGATCGCCATGATCGCGCCACGCTCGTTGTCCTTGCCGTAGTGCGCCTGCGGCCCGGACAGCGGTGCGACATGACCTATCTTGACTTCGACTTCCTGCGCTGCCGCGGTCCCCGCGAACAGCGCGCCAACTGCGACTCCAAGCAATGCCTTCCTCATCCTTGTCTCCTGTCTGAAGTCCGGAGACGGCCCCCGGAACCGTGGAACTTTAGCACCCCTCCTGCCTGCCGCGCCATCTAGAGGATCAGCGCGGCAACGAAGACGCCGACCATCACGAACACGATGGCAATCTTGACCACCGTTGCCGCAAGCAGGCCAACCCAGCTGGCAAGGCCGACCCGCCCGGCGCGCAGCGCGTCCCTCCGCGCGATCAGCTCTCCCACGAAGGCGCCGACCAGTGGCAGGAACACCACGCCGATCAATCCGGTGAATACGCCAGCCAGGGTCCCGATCGCCGCACCCACGATCCCCAGCCGACTCGCCCCGACCCGCTGCGCAGAAAGGGCGGCGGCAAGGTAGTCGACCAGCAGGCCGATCAGCGCAAGGGCACCGAGCGCCCCGACCGTCCAGCCTGAAATACGGGCGAAATTCTCCGCCCAGGCGGCCAGCAAGATGCCGCCGAAGACGAACGCCACACCCGGCAGGGCCGGCAACACCGTGCCGATGACGCCGACAGCAATCATCCCTACGGCAATGACCCAAAGGACGGTCGTCAATGGACCTGGCCTCCTTTCCCAACGACGGATGCAGGGGCGCCCCGCGTCGCGGGCGACGGCGAATTTGATCAGTATGCCGAGGCGCTGAAACCCTGGGCCAGATTGTCGAAGCGCGTATTTTCGCCGGCGAAGCGCAGGTTTACCCGCCCGGTTGGCCCATTGCGCTGCTTCAGGATCAGGACTTCCGCCACGCCCTTGTCGGTCGTGTCGGGGTTGTAGAACTCCTCGCGATAAAGCGCGAAGATCACGTCGGCGTCCTGCTCGATCGCGCCGGACTCGCGCAGGTCGGACATCACCGGGCGCTTGTCAGTGCGCTGCTCAACGGTGCGATTCAGCTGCGACAGCGCCACCACCGGCACCTGCAGTTCCTTGGCCAGCGCCTTCAGCGACCGCGATATCTCTGAAATCTCGGTTGCGCGGTTTTCGCCCGTGCTCGCCGCCGACATCAGCTGCAGGTAATCGATCACGATCAACCCGAGCTTGCCGCAGGTGCGCGCCAGTCGCCGCGCGCGCGCACGCAGCTCGAGCGCGTTCAGCGCGGGCGTCTCGTCGATGAAAAGCTGGGCGTCGTGCATTTCGCGGATCGCCTCGGTCAATTTCGGCCAGTCGCCGTCCTCCAGGCGGCCCGTACGCAGGCGCTGCTGATTGATGCGGCCAACCGAGCTGAGCATCCGCAGCGCCAGCTGTCCCGCTCCCATTTCCATCGAGAACACCGCGACCGGCAGTCCCTGCTTGATGGCGACGTGCTCTGCGATATTCAGTGCATACGCCGTCTTACCCATCGAGGGCCGGCCAGCCACGACAATCAGATCTCCCGGTTGCAGTCCGGAAGTCATGCGATCGATGTCGGCGAACCCGGTCGGCACGCCGGTCACATCGGAGGGATTTGCCCGCTCGAACAGTTCCTGGATCCGCTCGACCACCTTGGTCAGCAGGGGTTCCATTTCGACGAAGCCCTGCCGCCCGCGCGCGCCTTCCTCGGCGATCTGGAAGACCTTCGATTCGGCTTCGTCCAGAATGGTCTTGGTTTCCTTGCCCTGCGGATTCAGCGCCGTGGTCGCAATCTCGTCGCCAACCGACACCAGTCGTCGCAGGACCGCGCGGTCGCGCACGATCTCCCCGTAGCGGCGGATGTTTGCCGCCGATGGCGTGTTCTGAGCAAGGGAGTTCAGGTAGGCGAGGCCGCCCGCGTCGTCCGCCTTGCCCGCCGTCTGCAACGATTCGAAGACGGTAACCGCATCGGCCGGCCGCGACTGATCGATCAACCGGCTGATGTGCTGGAAGATCAGGCGATGGTCGTGGCGATAGAAGTCCTCCGCCCGCACCATGTCGGCGATGCGATCCCATGCCGCGTTGTCCAGCAGCAGTCCGCCAAGGACCGACTGTTCGGCCTCGATCGAATGCGGCGGCGTGCGGACCGAAGCGAGTTGCGGGTCCGCGATCGGAGAATTCATGAGGTCCGGCGTTGAGGATTCGGCGTCGGACGCATGTCACGCCCGACGCTCAACGCGGAACATTACCGCATCACTGCGATTCGCCGACTACGGTCACGGTGATTTCAGCGAGCACGTCGCTGTGCAGTGCGACCGTCAGATGGTGTTCGCCGATCGTCTTCAGCGGCCCGGTCGGCATGCGGACATGCCCCTTGGCCACGTGGAATCCCTGCTTGTTCAGGGCTTCGGCGATGTCGAAGTTCGTGACCGACCCGAACAGTCGTCCGTCCACTCCCGCCTTGGCGGTGAGCTGGATCTTCTGTCCGTTCAGTCGCTCGCCTTCGGTCTGTGCGGCGGCGAGCTTGTCGGCCTGCGCCTTCTCGAGTTCTGCGCGCCGCCCTTCGAAGTCCTTGATCGCCGCCTCGGTGGCACGCTTTGCCTTGCCCTGCGGGATCAGGTAGTTGCGCGCGTAGCCCTCCTTGACCTTGACCACGTCACCGAGACCGCCGAGGTTGACGACCTTTTCGAGCAGGATAACTTGCATCTCGTCCTCCTCGCCTCAATGGTTGTCCGAATACGGCAGCAGCGCGAGGAAGCGCGCGCGCTTGATCGCCGTATCGAGCTGACGCTGGTAATGCGCTTTGGTGCCAGTCAGGCGTGCCGGCATGATCTTGCCGTTGTCGAGAATGAAGTCCCGCAGCGTCTCGATGTCCTTGTAGTCGATCTGCTCGACCTTCTCGACGGTGAAGCGGCAGAACTTCTTGCGCTTGAACAGCGCGTTCTGCTGCTGGCCGCGCCGGCCGGTCGGCTTGCCCTTTCCCCTTCCCTTGCCCCTGCTTGGTCCGGTTGCCATCTCAAACTCCTTGATCCAATCCAAATTCGTTGATGTGAAGCACCAAGCGCCGTGATCGCCGGCTGCGCGGTGCGAGGAATCCCGTCAGGTTGAGTCGCACACCCAGGTCGATCCGTGCCAGACGCAGTGCCACCTCACCCATCGCGATCGCGTCGAGCTCGAACTGCAGCGTCCGCTCGGCTCCGGCTTCGGCCACGTTGCCCTGATACGCGAGGCTCAGTTCCAGTACCCCGACGCCGGCCGGCGTATAGCGCAGATCAGAGCGAGCGGCGATCGCGGCGATGAGCTGAACTCGATTCAATCGCTCGCCGGTTCGCGTCGCTAGGCTGCCGCCTGCTCGGCCGCGGCCTTCTTCGCCTCTTCACGCTCGACCACCCTCATCATCGGCGACGGGGTGATTTCGGCTTTCTTCATACCGACCGTGAGGTGCCGCAGTACGGCATCGTTGTAGCGAAAGCCGTGTTCGAGTTCATCGAGTGTGGCCTTGCCGCACTCGATGTTCAGCAACACGTAGTGCGCCTTGACGAGCTTTTCGATCGGGTAGGCGAGCTGGCGGCGGCCCCAGTCTTCAACGCGATGAACCTTGCCGCCCTGGCCGGTGACCAGCGCCTTGTAGCGCTCGACCATCGCCGGCACCTGCTCGCTCTGGTCCGGGTGGACGATGAAGCAGATTTCGTAGTGACGCATTCGCTCTCCTTATGGGTAAAGCCACCCCGAGCGTCGTTCGAGTGTGGCAAGGCATTGAAAAGTCTGCGATTCTAACCGCAATCACATGCGCGAAGCAAAGCGTGTACGCCCGTCGCCGTCAGTCCGGCGCCAGCAGCGGCGGCAGCGCCTCGCCGGCCCGCGCACGGATGCAGACCTCGGCGATCGAATCCAGTTCACTGTCGTCCGGATTGACGATCAGCACTCGCGCCCCGTGACGCCGAGCGGCGAGCGGCAGGCCGGCCGCGGGATAGACGAGTCCCGAGGTGCCGACGACGAGCATCGCGTCGGCGCCGGCAGCGGCCGCATCTGCACGCTCGAGCGCGGACGGATCGAGCATCTCGCCGAACCAGACCACGTCGGGGCGCAGCAGAGATCTGCAGCGTGGGCAGCGCGGCGGTTCCCCCGGCGGCAATTCCTCCGGACGGTCGAAAGTCAGTCCACATTCGCCGAAACACTTGCTGCGCAGAATGTTTCCGTGCAACTCGATCACGTCATGACTGCCGGCACGCGCGTGCAGTCCGTCGACGTTCTGCGTGATCAGCGTGAATTGCTCGAAGCGCGCGGCGGCGGCCGCCAGTGCGCGGTGCGCTGCATTCGGCTCGACCTCGCGCACACGCGCCCGGCGTGCCGCATACCAGCGCCATACCAATCCCGGATCGGCGCGAAACCCCTCCGGCGAGGCGAGCTGCACCGGATCGAATTTCGCCCAAAGACCGGTCTGCGCGTCGCGAAACGTCGGAATCCCGCTTTCTGCCGATACGCCGGCGCCGGTCAGCACGGCAATGCGCCTCGCCGTCGCCAGTATCTCGCGTGCCCGCACTATGCCGTTCGACGTCAAGCGACGACCTCCTGTGGCAGCCGCGAATCCATCAAGGAGAACCACAGGGCCGGCAGCAACGCGACCGGCACCAGGGCCGGATAGCCCAGGGGCAGCCTTGGCGCAGCGGCCACGGACTGCAGCGCCTCGTACGGCTGCTGCATCCGGGCGTGATGGTCGGAATGCAGTTGCAGGTTGAACAGCATCCAGTTGCTGACCGTGAAATCGGCGCTCCACGAATGGCGTTCGTCGACTGGTTCGTAGCGGGCACCGACGCGACGGCGCACCAGACCGTAGTGCTCGATGTAGTTGACGACCTCCAGCAGGATCACCGCCCAGATTGCCTGCAGAAGGAAGAGCACGAGTCCGTTGGTCCCTCCCGCTCCGGCCGCCAGTACGGCGAGCCCGGCCGCCATCGCGGTACCGCTCAGGACCCAGTTCGATGCATGCCAGGCGGACCGCCGCAGGCGAGACAGCCTCATCGCCTCCAACTGCCAGGCGTGAGCGAAACTCCCGCAGGCCGATCGCAGGACAAATCGGTAGACGTTCATTCCTCGCGGCGCGGTTGCCGGATCCTCGAGCGTGGCGACACGCACGTGGTGACCGCGAACATGCTCGACGACGAAGTGGCCATAGGCGACACTGAGCAGAAGCACCTTGGCCAGCGTTCGATCAAGCGCGTTGGCGCGATGGCAGAGCTCGTGCGCGATCGTGATCCCGACCCCGCCCGTCACCGTGCCGACCGCGAGCGCAAACAGGACCAGTTCACTCCAGGACAGCGACGGCGCCGTCAGAACGGCTGCGACCAGCACCACCGCCTGCAGCGGCACCTGTGCCCGCGGGATCCATCGCGCCAGCGCAGGGTGCACGCGAATGAACGGGTTCGGCGTGCGCGCCCCGACGGCTGCGTCGAGCAGGGGAATCACGAAGAACGTGATCACGAGCGGCATCCACGGCACGCCGAGCTTCAGCCATGCGAGCGGCATTGTGGTGAATAGCGCGAGAAATGCGATCGAGCCCAGCGCGACGAACATGCGGAAATCGTGCGCGTGAAAGTGGGCGGATTCAAGCCGCGTCTGAACCTGCCGACACGGCACGCTGGCGGCGCGTCTCGAACAGGCACACGCCTGCCGCGACAGACACGTTCAGGCTTTCTACGTGGCCGGCCATCGGAATGCGCGCCAGCCAGTCGCAGTGCTCGCGCGTCAGGCGACGCAGACCTTCCCCCTCTGCGCCCAGTGCCCAGGCAAGCGGACCGACCAGATCCAGGTCGTAAATCAACCGGTCTGCGTCGCCGGCTGCGCCGGCGACCCAGACGCCGGCCTGCCTGACATCCTCCATGGCCCGCGCCAGGTTCGTGACCGCGACGAGCGGGATTGCCTCGGCGGCGCCCGCCGCAGCCTTCGCGACGACCGGCGTCATCGCAGCTGACCGATCGCGTGGCACGATGACGGCATCGGCGCCGGCGGCGTCAGCGGTGCGCAGGCAAGCCCCAAGATTGCGCGGATCGGTCACGCCGTCCAGCAACAGGAGCAGCGTGTCCTTGCGCACGCCGGAGAGTACGTCGTCCAGCGTGCGCGCCTGCTGCGTGGGACAGCAGATCGCGACCACGCCCTGATGCGGCACGTCGCCCGCGAGCCCGCGCAGGCGCTGCACGTCCACCGCGATCACCCGGATGCCAGCTGCCTGCGCCCGCTGCAGCAACTGCTGCATGCGCCGATCGTGCCGCCTGGCGTCCACATACAGCGCCTCGACGCTGTCGGCTGCCTGGCGCAAGCGGGCAGTGACGGCATGAAACCCGGCAATCGTCCGCTGGCTGTTGCTCATGCCGATCCGCTACCGCCCCCGGCGGCGCGACTTGCCGGCCCGCAAGCCGCCGACCCCGCTCTTGCCGGTGCGAGCGCGCTCGCGCTTGTCGATATCGCGCAACCGCCGCGCCGCATGCCGCGCCTGGCGTTCCTCGACGCTTTCGCCCTTGCGCGGGGTCGCCGCCGGCTTCGACGGATGCGCCAGCGACTGCAGCGACTTGCGATCCGTGCCGCGCACCAGGCGAAAATCGATCCGGCGCGCCTCCAGATCGACGCGCGCGACCTGAACCGTGACGCGGTCGGCAAGGCGGAACCGCAGCCCGGTCCGCTCGCCGCGAAGCTCGTGCAGTGCGTCGTTGAAGCTGAAGTATTCGGACCCGAGCTCGGACACGTGCACCAGACCCTCGACGAACAGGTCGTCCAGCTGCACGAAGATGCCGAACGGCACCACCGCATTGATGGTTCCCGAAAAGGTCTCGCCGACACGCTCGCGCATGTAGTAGCTCTTCAACCAGGCCTCGACGTCGCGCGATGCGTCGTCGGCCCGCCGCTCGTTGGCCGAGCACAGCAGTCCGAGCTTTTCCCAGTGCGTCAGCGCTTCGGCTGTCCGCCCCTTGCCCTCGCGCCGTGCACGCAGCGCGTCGTCGTCCGCCGCAGCACCGAACAGCTGCGGCACGAACACCGTGTGGCCGAGTATCGCCTTGATCCCACGATGCGTGAGTAGATCCGGGTAGCGGCGGATCGGCGAAGTGAAATGCGCGTAGCGCCGGAATGCCAGCCCGAAGTGACCGGCGTTGTGGGGACTGTAGATCGCCTGCTGCATCGAGCGCAGCAGCACGGTCTGCAGCAGCTGCACATCTGGTCGCGTGCCAATCTTGCGGATCAGCGTCGCGTAGTCCGACGGCTGGGGATCGTCGCCCCCCTCAAGGTGCAGTCCGAGCGATTTCAGCAATGCCCGCACGTTGGCCAGGCGGTCGGGCGTCGGTCCTTCGTGCACGCGGAACAGCGCCGGATGCTCGTGGCGCGCGACGAAGTCGGCGGCGCAGACGTTCGCCGCCAGCATGCACTCCTCGATCAGCTTGTGCGCATCATTCCGTGTGCGCGGCAGGATGCGCTCGATGCGACCGTTCGCGTCGCAGACGATGTAGGTTTCGATCGTCTCCAGGTCGATCGCACCGCGCGCTGCGCGCGCCTTTGCAAGCACGCGGTAAAGGTCGTACAGGTCGGCGAGCTGCGCGGCCAGCGGCGCCAACCGTTGCGCCGCCGGACTGTTGGGCACCGACAGTGCCTCCCACACCTCGGTGTATGTCAGACGCGCGTGCGAGTGCATCACGGCCGGATAGAACTGGTAGGCGCTGATCTCCCCTTTGCCGGTGATCACCATGTCCGCCACCAGCACGAGGCGGTCGACGCGCGGATTCAGCGAGCACAACCCGTTGGAGAGCTTCTCCGGAAGCATCGGGATCACGCGGCGCGGGAAGTAGACCGACGTCGAGCGGTTCTGCGCCTCGGCATCAAGCGCGCCGCCGGCCCGCACGTAGTGGCTGACATCGGCGATCGCAACGACGAGCCGCCACTTGTTGCGCCGCGCCCCCATCGGTTCGCAGTAGACCGCATCGTCGAAGTCGCGAGCGTCCTCGCCGTCGATGGTGACGAGCGGGATGTCGCGCAGGTCAACGCGGCCGGCAAGATCATCGTCCTGGACACGGTTGGGAAGCGCCTCGGCCTCCGCGAGGACAGCGGGCGGAAACTCGTGCGGAACGGCGAACTTGCGCACCGCGATCTCGATCTCCATGCCCGGATCGTCGATTGCGCCAAGCACTTCGATCACGCGGCCGACCGGCTGCACGTGGCGTTGCGGCTGCTGCACGATCTCGACCACGACCACTTGCCCGTGCTGTGCCGACAGGGTCGCCCCCGACGGGACGAGGATGTCGTGCTGGATACGCTGGTCTTCCGGCACCACGATGGTGACGCCGCGCTCATTGAGCAGCCGGCCGACGAGCCGATTCGTCCGGTGTTCGATGACCTCGACGATTTCGCCTTCGGTCCGACCACGACGATCCTGTCCGCTGACGCGCGCGAGAACGCGGTCGCCGTGCAGCACCTTGCTCATCTCGTGCTCGGGCAGCACCAGATTCGGTCCGCCGTCGTCGCGAATCAGGAAGCCGAAGCCCTCGCGGTGCCCCAGCACCTGCCCCGAAATCAGGTGTGCGCGCGCGGACAGCAGCAGCAGTCCGGCGCGATTGCGGACGATGCGTCCCGAGCGCTCCAGCTCCGCCAGTTCGTCTTCAAACTGAGCCAGCTGCGGATCGCTGACCTTCAGCCGCTGCGCGAGTTCTTCCGGCGTCAGCGGCGCGCGCGCGTGGCTCAGAGCCGCGACGATGGTGTCGCGATCGACCGGGTGTTGCGTGACTGTCAATCTCTGACTTTCAGGTTGTTTTGATCACGACGGACCGCGAACGTCGTCAGTGCCCGCAATTTGACATGCGGGGGACGCCCCTTACAATTCGCGCCTCGCACCGTGCCCAGGTGGCGGAATTGGTAGACGCACTAGTTTCAGGTACTAGCGCCGCGAGGTGTGGAGGTTCGAGTCCTCTCCTGGGCACCACGATAAAGGCCGGCAGCAGCCGGCCTTTTGTTTCGGTGGCCGGGAAGCGCAGTACCTGCGTGCTGCGCGCGAGGACTCGAACGGCGCCGCATGCAAAGCCGCGCCAAGGGTCAGCGCGCGTGTGACCTCGTCCGCTGGTGGTTGTCATTCACGCACTTCGCAGTCGCGCCGCCAGCTGGTTGGGACGCAGCGCGTCGTACTCCTCGAACGGCTGGTGTATCCACGGGCTGGTCGGCAAGAACTCTACGCAATAATCGGGCTTGAACGCCGACACCGCCTTGTGCCAAAGCACGGCGGTGCGCACATCCGTGACCGCGGCATACCGCCGGCGAAGGTGCTCGGTCACCCGCTGCAGAGTGACACCGGAGTCGACGAGATCGTCGATCAGCAGCACCTTGCCTTCCAGTCGGCCGCTGGTCATCGTGATGTATTCGGCGATGTCGAGTCGTCCCTGCTGGGTTCCGGCAGCCGCGCGATACGAGCTCGTAGCGAGGATTGCCAGTGGGCGATCGAAGATCCGCGACAGAACGTCGCCGACGCGCAATCCACCCCGGGCCAGACAGAGGATCGCGTCGAACTTGTAGCCGGACTCGTAAATCTGCAGTGCCAGACGCTCGATCAGGCGGTGGTACTCGTCCCAGCCGACATGCAGGTGATCCATCGAGGCCGGCGCGCCGCACTCAGTTGTTGAACGGCTGCCGCAGCACGATCGTCTGTTCGCGATCGGCACCGGTGGAGATCAGGTCGATGGCCACGCCGGTGACTTCGCTCAGTCGCTCGAGATAACGCTGCGCGTTGGAGGGCAGCCCGGCCCAGTCGCGCACGCCATGCGTCGTCTGCGACCAGCCGGGAAATTCCTCATACACCGGCTCGCAGCGCGACACCTCGTCGGCACCATACGGCAGGATGTCGGTGACCGATCCGTCGGAGCGATATCCGGTGCAGAGCCGCACGGTCGGCAGTCCGTCGAGCACGTCGAGCTTGGTGATGCACAACCCGGTCAAGCCGTTGATCTGCACCGCGCGCCGCAGCGCGGCGGCGTCAAACCACCCGCAGCGGCGCGGCCGCCCGGTGACCGATCCGAACTCGTTGCCCTTCGTCCGCAGCTGCTCGCCCGTCGCATCCAGAAGTTCTGTCGGAAACGGACCGGAACCGACCCGCGTCGCGTAGGCCTTCGTGATGCCGAGCACATAGTGCAGCTTTTGCGGCGCGACGCCCGCACCCGCGGCCGCGGCACCCGCGACCGTGTTGCTGGAAGTGACGAAAGGATAGGTGCCATGATCGACGTCGAGCAGCGTGCCCTGCGCGCCCTCGAACAGGAGCCGGTGCCCATCGTTCATCGCCTTGTTGAGTCGATACGACACGTCGGTCAGCATTGGCTTCAGCCGTTCGCCCAGCTGCAGGGTCCGGTCAATCACGCCGTCCGCGTCCACGGCTTCGGCGCCGAGGTAGCGGGTCAGCACGAAGTTGTGATAGTCGAGCGCCTCGCGCACCCGCTCCGCGAAACGGGCCGCATCGAAGAGATCCTGCGCGCGCACCGCGCGCCGCCCCACCTTGTCTTCGTATGCGGGACCGATGCCGCGTCCCGTGGTGCCGATCTTGCCGGCGCCCTTCCGTTCCTCGCGCGCCTTGTCGAGGGCAATGTGGTAGTCGAGGATCAACGGGCAGTTGCCGCTGATCGCCAGTCGCGGCACGCAGGCGACCCCGGCGGCAGACAGTTCGTCGATCTCCGCCAGCAGCGCCTGCGGCGACAGCACGACGCCGTTGCCGATGTAGCAGGCCACGTCCGGCCGCAGGATCCCCGACGGGATCAGTCGCAGGATTGTCTTGCGGCCCTGGATGACCAGCGTGTGCCCGGCATTGTGGCCGCCCTGGAAGCGGACGACCCCCTGCGACTGCTCAGTCAGCCAGTCAACGATCTTTCCCTTGCCTTCGTCGCCCCATTGGGTGCCGACGATGACCACATTTTTCGCCATGACGGATTCCGTGTGTATTCCTCAAGTGCCGCGCGGCACGACCTGCCACGTCCCGACCACCTGCCGGATCTCGTGGTCGAAACGATGGCTTGCCGGTACATCGCCGTCGGCGAGCTGCTGCACGACAGTCTGCCCGGCATCGCGCAGCGAAGTGATGAAAGCTGCCAGCGATGCGTCCGTGATCGGCGGTGCGAGTATCGCGCGGCTTGTCCCGTTCGTTTCGCTCCGCGTCAAGTCGCGCAGAAAAATCGAGAATCCCGTGGCCGGCCGGGCGCGTCCGAAGGCTCGCCCGATGTCGTCGTACCGGCCTCCGCGCGCCAGCGGACCGGGCAGGCCCGGCAGGTAGGCGGCGAATGTCACGCCGGTGTGATACCGATAGCCATGCAGGTCGGCCAGATCAACGCAGAGTCCGTCGACGCCCGCCTGGCCTGCCAGCTCCTCCAACTCATCCAGCGCTGTGGAGATTTCCGGCAACGCCGGCAGATCGCGCCGCGCCTGTCCAAGCACTTCGACGCTGCCATGCAGTCGCAGCAGCGCCCGCAGTCCGCGCTGCGCGGCGGCAGACAGACCCTCGCTCGCCGTATCGAGCGCGGCACCGTCCTTGCTGCTGAGTGCGACCACGATGTCGTCGGTTCGTGCGGCCGCCACCGCGTCCCCAGCCAGCAGCGCGCGCAGAACTCCGGTGTGACCGAGATCAAACCGGGCGCCAGATACGCCGATCGCCGCCAAGGCCTGGGCGGCCAGTCGCAGAACCTCGGTGTCGGCGGACAATCCCGCGTGCCCGTAAAGCTCTGCCCCCACCTGGAACGGCTCGCGCGGGGCCAGCGGATGGAGTGGACGAGCGTGCAGGACGTGCGACGCGTAACAGAGCCGGACCACACCGGACCGATTCAGGATGTGAGCGTCGATCCGCGCGACCTGCGGCGTCGTATCGGCGCGCAGGCCCATCATGCGGCCCGACATCTGGTCGATCAGCTTGAACGTGCGCAGATCGAGATCGGCACCCGCGCCGGTCAGCAGCGAGTCCACATATTCGATCAGCGGCGGGATCACCAGTTCGTAGCCCCAGTGCGCGAACAGGTCCAGGAGCGTGCGCCGCATCTGCTCAAGACGGCGCGCCTCCTGCGGCAGCACATCGGAGATCCCCTCGGGAAGAAGCCAGCGCGCCATCAGCGTCCCGCTGCACAGCGCTCGCGCCGCATAGTCGTGCGTTGCATGGCTCAGCTCATCAACCAGTAGAGGCAGAGCCCAACGACGATCGAAACAAGGCCGAAGAACCGGATCTGCCCGTCTTTCAGTTCCATCACACGCCGAAAGGTGTCGCGCCATATCGCCGGCGCGAGCAGCGGCAGAAGCCCTTCGATCACCAGCATCAGCGCCAGCGCGAGGCCGAAGGTCGTCAGCATCAGCGTGTGGGGCGGCCCGCGTCCGGATTCTTCAGGTACTTGAAGAACTCCGACGACGGATCGATCACCATCACATCGGTGCGATTGCGGAAGGTAGAGCGATAGGCCTCGAGGCTGCGGTAGAAGGCGAAGAATTCGGGATTCTGTCCGAATGCCTGTGCGTAGATCGCGCTGGCCTTCGCATCGCCCTCCCCCTTGATGCGCTGCGCATCTCGGTACGCCTCGGCCAGCAGCACCTCGCGCTGGCGATCCGCGTCGGCGCGCACCTTCTCGCTCTCCGCCGCGCCGATCGAGCGTTGCTCGTTGGCCACGCGCTTGCGCTCGGCTTCCATGCGGCGGAACACCGACTCGCTGATCTCCGGCACGAAATCCACGCGCTTCAGCCGCACGTCGACAATCTCGACTCCGACGTCCTTGACCCGATCCTGCACCGCCACGCGGATCTCATCCATTGCCTTGTCGCGCTCGACCGAAGTCACGTCATTGACGGTGCGCTTGTTGATCGCCTGGTTCATCGCATCCCGTACCAGGGTCGAGATGCGCTCCTGGGCGGCGCGCTCGCTGCCGCCGAAGCTGACCCAGTAGCGGCGCGGGTCGGCGATGCGCCACTTGACGAACGAATCGACCAGCAGGTTCTTCTTCTCCGACGTTTGCACCCGGTCCGTCTGCGGCGTGTCGATCGTCAGGATGCGCTTGTCCAGATAGACCACGTTCTGGAACGGCGGCGGCAGCTTGAAATGCAGGCCGGGGTCGGAAATCACGTCCTTGATCTGCCCGAACGCGAACAGGATCGCGAACTGGCGTTGATCGACGATGAACATGCACGAGCGCAGCAGAACCGCCGCGACGACAATTCCGACCAGGGTGCCGATGATCCGGTTCATCTTCGCCCTACCGCGTTTCGCGCTCGCGCGCGCGCTGACTGTCGCGGCTGCGCGCCTCGTTGGCGGCCGGCGGCGCCGGCTCGGGCGCGGCCGGCGTGACGACCCGCGGCCCCGTCGCCGACTCGCTCGCCGCCTGCTGCAGCAGGCGGTCGAGCGGCAGGCTCAGGAACTGGTTGCTGCCCTTCGAGTCGACCATCACCTTCGTCACGTTGCTGAACACCTGCTGCATGGTTTCCAGATACATGCGCTCGCGCGTCACAGCGGGCGCCTTGTTGTACTCGACCAATACTTGACGGAAGCGCGCCGCGTCGCCCTGCGCCGTGTCCGTGACCCGGGTCCGATAGCCCTCGGCCTCCTGCGCCAGCCGCGCCGCCATGCCGCGCGCCTTGGGCACGACGTCGTTTGCATACGCCTGCCCCTCGTTGATCTGCCGCTCGCGGTCCTGCGAAGCCTTGACCGCGTCGTCGAACGCGGCCTGCACCTGTTCCGGCGGCTGCGCATTCTGTATCGCGACCGCCGACACCAGGATTCCGGTGCCATAGCGGTCCAGCATCTCCTGCATTCGCGCGCGCACCTGATCGGCGATTTCCTGGCGCGACTCGTACAGCACGCTGTCCATCTTCTTGCGGCCGACTACCTCGCGCATCGCCGATTCGGCCGTCTGCATCACCGCTTCGGTCGGATTGCGGCTGCTGTACAGGTAGTCGCGCGCCCCGGTCGGGCCTTCTTTGATCCGGTACTGGACGGTGAAGTGAATATCGACGATGTTCTCATCATCAGTCAGCATCAGCGACTCTTTCAGCCGGTCCGCACGACCGCGGCCGCCGATCTCGACCGTCTGCAACTTGAGCACATCGACAATCTCGTGTGATTGGATCGGCCACGGCGCATTCCAGCGGAAACCGGCGGTCGTGCTCTCCGTGTAACGGCCGAACGTGGTGACCACGGCGACCTGGCCCTCCTGCACGATGTAGAAGCCGCTGCCCATCCAGACGACGAACAACGCAGCAACGATCGCCAGCGCGCCGATGCCCGCGCCCTTGGCGTCCGGCCGGAACCCGCCGCCACGGCCGCCGTCACCGCCGTTGCCGCCGTTGCCGCGGCCGCCGCGCTTGCCAAACAGGCTATTCAGCCGACGATTGAAGTCGCGCCAGAGTTCGTCCAGGTCCGGCGGCCCCTCGGACCCGCCCGGCTTGCTAGGTCGCCGCGGATCCTCGTTGCTGCCCTTGTTGTTTTCGGTGCCGCCGCCGCGGCCCCACTGCGGGTCGTTGAGCGACATCGCAATGCCCGGTACCTGGAACATGAAAGTTTCTTCTACTCCGACCAAGCGCCACCAATCAGGGCGATGATGCCGCCGCGGATTCGAAGTCGGAGAGTGACGCGCCAGCCTGTGAGCCCCGCGCATATTCGGCGATCGCCGCACGCAAGAAATCCAGCCCCGCGCCCGTCATGGCACTGACAGAGACCGAGGCAATCCTACCATAGGGGTCGCGTTCGATCGATGGCGGGCGCTCTGCGGCGTCGATCTTGTTGTACACGACCAGTTGCGGCACCTCCGCAGCGCCGATTTGCTCGAGTACGGACTGCACCTGCGCCAGCTGCTCATCGTGCTGAGGCGCGGCAGCGTCCACGACGTGCAGCAGGAGGTCCGCCTCGACGGATTCCTCCAGAGTCGACTTGAAAGCCTCGACCAGCTGATGCGGCAGACCGCGAATGAAGCCGACCGTGTCCGACAGCACCACTTCCAGGTCATCGGCCACGAAGCAGCGACGCGAAGTCGTGTCGAGCGTCGCAAACAACTGGTCGGCAACGTAGACCGAAGCGCGCGTCAGGGCATTGAAAAGGGTCGACTTGCCGGCATTGGTGTAGCCGACCAGCGACACCGAGAAGACTTCGCCGCGTGCGCGGGCACGGCGTTGAGTGCGACGCTGCCGCTGCAGCGTCTTCAGGCGCTCGCGCAGCTGACGCACGCGGACACCGATCATGCGCCGGTCCAGCTCGATCTGCTTCTCTCCCGGACCGCCGGTCTTGCCCAGTCCGCCGCGCTGGCGCTCCAGGTGCGTCCATCCTCGCACGAGGCGAGTCGACAGGTGTTCGAGTTGGGCCAGCTCGACCTGCAGCTTGCCCTCGCGGCTCTTCGCACGCTGCCCGAAGATCTCGAGGATCAGGTCCGTGCGATCGAGAACCCAGCGGCCGAGCGCACGCTCGAGGTTGCGCTGCTGCCCGGGCGACAACGCCACATCGAAGATGACGACCCCGGCGTCCGCCAGCTCTGCCAAGCGCTGCAGTTCAGCCACCTTGCCGCTGCCGATGTAGTGCTGCGGATCGGGTCGTTCGCGGCGCACGGACAACTTGTCCCCGACTTCGAATCCCGCCGACGACGCCAGCTGAAGCAGTTCATCGAGCGCCTCCCGCGCACCGTGCGAGCCTGCGGCGCGGCGTCCAATGCAGACACTGACAAGCAGGGCGCGGTTGCTGTGATCAGCCCGGCCCGAATCGATCTGGAAGACGGTCAGGAGCCCGTCTCCGTACCGAGATTGACCGGGCGCGCCGGCACGACCGTCGAAATGGCGTGCTTGTACACCATCTGAGTCACGGTGTTGCGCAACAGAACCACGTACTGGTCGAAGGATTCGATCTGGCCCTGCAGCTTGATGCCGTTGACCAGATAGATCGACACGGGAACGTGCTCCTTGCGTAGCGCATTCAGGAACGGGTCTTGTAGAAGTTGCCCTTTGTTGCTCATTTGCACTCCGTTGGTTCTTCTATTTACGGGGCGCCTCGAAAACGGCGGGCGCCCTTTGCATACGTACCACTTAGATGGGCGCCTCGCGCCAAAATTCAATCTATCGGAAAAGGTCCGCTGGCGCTACCGCGCGGCGGCGCGAGCCCGATCTGCCCGCTCGAACGGTCGGCCCCAGCGTAGGCCTTACGCGGCGTAGGGGTTCGTGCTGGAGCGGAACTCGATGCGTAGCGGCGTCCCGTGCAAATCGAATGTCTCGCGAAACCACCCCTCGAGGTAGCGCCGGTAGGTGTCGGCGACACGGTTCAACCCGCTGCCGTGGATCACGATCGTCGGCGGATTCTGGCCGCCCTGGTGCGCATAGCGCATCTTCGGGCGCGATGCCCCGGCGCGAGGCGGCATCTGACGCTCCACGGCTGCGTGCAGGGCCCGCGTCAGCCTGGGAGTCGGCAGCTTGGAAAAGGCCGCGTGGTGCGCGCTCGCGACCGAGCGCATCACGGCGGCCAGACCGGTACCTTGCAGCGCCGAAATGTAGTGCACGCGCGCCCAGCGCAGGAAGTGCAGTTTGCGCTCGACCTCGCGCTTGATCCGGGTGCGCTGGTACTCGTCGAGGCCGTCCCATTTGTTGACGGCGATCACCAGCGCGCGGCCCTTCTCGAGGATGTAGCCGGCAATGTGCGCGTCCTGGTCGGCGATTTCTGTCGCGCCGTCGAGCAGCAGCACCGCGACGTTGCACTGCTCGATCGATTGCAGGGTCTTGACGACGGAAAACTTCTCGATCGTCTCGAACACCTTGCCCTTCCGACGCAGTCCGGCCGTATCGACAAGGAGAAACTGCTGGCCGCCAAAGTCGAACTCGACCTCGATCGCATCGCGCGTCGTCCCGGGTTGATCGAACGCGATCAGGCGATTCTCGCCAAGCAGGGCATTGATCAGGGTCGACTTGCCGACGTTGGGCCGCCCGACGATCGCAACACGAATGCGCTTTTCGTCGGCGGCTATGGGCGCAAGGGCCTCCTCGTGAACGAACCCTGCGAGCGCGACCTCGATCAGCGCGGCCACGCCCTCCCCATGGGCGGCCGAGATGGCCTGCGGCTCACCCAGTCCGAGCTCGTGAAACTCGGCAGCCGCCTCGGCCGCCAGTCCTTCCATCTTGTTGACCGCCAGCACGATGTGGCGTCCGGTCTCGCGCAGACGCTGCGCGATTCGCCGATCCTGCGCCGTCAATCCCTCGCGGCCATCGACGACGAAGATGACGACGTCGCACTCCGCGATCGCCAGTTCGGCCTGCTGCGCCATTTCGCGGGTAATGCCGGCTGCACCCTGCGGCTCGAATCCGCCGGTGTCGATCACCACATACGGAACCGCTCCGACGCGACCGTCTCCGTAATGCCGGTCCCGGGTCAGCCCGGGGAAGTCCGCCACCAGCGCGTCGCGCGTACGAGTCAGGCGGTTGAACAGGGTCGACTTGCCTACGTTCGGCCGTCCGACCAGCGCAACGACCGGCTTCATCATGGGAGCGGCTCGTTCCTCAGCGCTGAGGCGTCAGCAGGGCAAGCGTGCCGTCCTGCGTCAGGACGATCACGCCGTCGGCCCAGCGCTGCGGGCGCGCGACGACGGGACTCGAGTCGATCTGCATGCGGGCGACAAATTCGCCGTCGTTGCCCAGGAAATGGACGTAGCCGGCCAAGTCGCCCACCACCGCGCCATCGCGGAGCGCCAGTGGAGCGGTCAGATCCCGGTAAGCCAGCTTGATATTTCGCCACAGGCTGGCCCCATCGCGGGCGAAGGCCTGCAAGTTCGATCCGCTGTCCACCGCGTACAGCGCGCGCTCCCCCAATGCCACGCCGGTACGCGCGGAAAGCTCACGCGCCCAGCGCAGGTTCCCGTTGGCCGGATTGGCGCACATGACGCGGCCCTGGAACGATGCCGCGCACGCGTCGCGCGCGTCGGCTGCGACCGGACCGACCACATCGCCGAGCCGTTCGACTTCGGTCGTGCCTTTCGGCTCGGAAACCACGGCTTCCCAGCGTGCCGCACCGTTGCTCAGGGCAAGCGCCACCAGGCGGCCGCCGGGAAATCCGACCAGCACGTTGTCCCCCGAGAACACCATCTCGTTCGACGTGCGGAGCGTCAGTGGCGGCGTCTGCCGAAGATACGTCCAGCGCCGCTTTCCCGACTCCGCCTCGTACGCGCTGATCCGGTGGTCGGTCGAACGGACAATCACCAGGCCCCGTCCCACCAGCGGCGGCGAGATCACGTCGCTGGTCGCCTGCGCACGCCACAGACTTTTTCCGTCCGCGCCAAAGGCGATCACTTCCCCCCGCGGGGTCGCAACCACGACGGTGAAGCCATCGCTGCCCACGCCCGCGGCAATCGGCCCGTCGACGGATGCGCGCCACACGACGCCGCCCGTTTGCGGATCCACCCGCACCAGACCGCCGTCGGCGTTCGCGGCATAGATCGCGTTTTCCGCCACCGCCGGCTGGAGGAACGTCCCGCGTCCGCTGCCGACCGATGTGCGCCACGTCACGCGCACGTCGAGGCTGCCCTTGATATCGCTGAGGGGCGTCGGCTTCGGCGGCGGATTGCTCGACGCGCAGCCGGCAACGACGGTCGCCAAGGCCAGCAGTGCGGCCGCGGAATTCGCCAGCGACGCTGCGGCTCGCCTCATGACGCCGCCGGAAGCGAGTCGAGCTTCAGCTGGATCAGATTGCGCAGGGGATTCTGGGGATCCGCCGCCGCCAAAGCCTCCTTGTAGGCAGCGCGCGCCTCATCAAACTTCTTCTGCGCCACGAGGACGTCGCCGCGTCGATCGGCGAACTCGGTCAGATGCGAGCGCGGCACCTCGCCGGACAGCACCTTCAGCGCCTCATCGTAGGACTTCTCGTCGAGCAGCACCCCCGCCAGCCGCACCCGCGCGATCAGCGCGTACTCCTGGTGTCCGGATTTGTCGATCACCCACTGCAACTGCGCGCGCGCCGCCGCCGAATCGCCGGTGTCGTGGTAGACGGTTGCCATCTGCAGCGCCGCCATCGGCGCGTACACCGTCCCCGCATATCTTTCGATGATGGTTCCGGCGAGTTCTTTCTGTCGGTTCGCATCCTTCCCATCGAGAGCCTTCAGCAACTGGTCGTAGACGCCCGCCGCCTGCTGCGCTTCGCGCCGCTCGTACCAGCGCCAGCCGTTGAACGCCGCGACCGCCAGCAGGATCACGGTCGCTGTCGTGAGGATGAAGTTGCCGTACTTCTCCCACCAGGCCTTCATCGAGTCCAGTTGTTCCTGTTCCTGCAGGTCGTATGCCATGGCTATGCCTTCAGTCTGAAATCTGTTCCATCGCGGCCACCAGCGCGTCACCGATCTGCGCCAGCGGCAGTACATTCTGAGTTGCAAACGGCGCGTCCGCGCTGCGCGCGCGCAGCGCCTTGACAGCCACCGCCTCCTGGGCTGCCTCCGCCTCGCCGACGATCACCGCGAATTCCGCACCGCTGGCATCGGCCTTTCGCATCTGCGACTTCAGTCCGCCCTCGCCCGCGTGCAGGATCACGTCCAGACCTGCGTCGCGCAACAGTTCCGCCGCCCGCAGGGCCGGTATCTGCGTGGCGCCACCCTGGTGCAGCACGTAAACATCGCACACCGGGGCCGACGGAACACGGCCCGACTCGCGCAGCAGCTCGATCACGCGTTCGATCCCCATCCCGAAGCCGATCCCCGGCGTCGGTTTGCCGCCCATCCGCTCGATCAGCGGGTCGTACCGGCCGCCGCCGCACAAGGTGCCCTGCGCGCCGAGCGCATCGGTGATCCATTCGAACACCGTGAGGTTGTAGTAGTCGAGGCCCCGCACCATGCGCGGATTGACGGTGAAAGCAATGCCGGCGGACGCCAGCAGTGCCTGCAGTCCGTCGAAGTGCGCGCGCGAGGAAGCGCCCAGGTACTCGGTGATGCGTGGCGCGCCGGCGACGACCTCCGCCAGCGCCGGGTTCTTCGTGTCGAGAATGCGCAGCGGATTCGTGTGCAGCCGCCGTTTGGCGTCTTCGTCAAGCCGCGATTCGTAGCCTGACAGATAGGTGATCAGGTCGGCGCGGTGCCGCGCGCGCTCGTCGGCCTGGCCCAGGCAATTTAGCTCGAGCCGCACGCGCTCGATGCCGAGAATCTTCCAAAGCCGCGCCAGCATCAGCAGCATCTCGGCATCGATGTCGGGGCCAGCAAAGCCAAGCGCCTCGACATTGACCTGATGGAACTGGCGGTATCGGCCGCGTTGCGGGCGCTCGTGGCGGAATACCGGGCCCATCGACCACACGCGACGCGGCGCGTCGTAGGTCAGGTTGTGCTCGATCGCGGCGCGGACCACGCCGGCGGTGAACTCCGGCCGCAGCGTAAGTTGCTCGCCGTTCAGCTTGTCCTCGAAGGAATACATCTCCTTCTCGACGATGTCGGTGACCTCGCCGATGCCCTTCACGAACAGCTCCGTGTACTCGACGATCGGGGTGCGGATCTGCTGATAGCCGTAGCTACGCAGCCAGTCGGCCACGCGCGCCTCGAACCACTCCCACAGCGGAGCGTCCGCCGGGAGCATGTCGTTCATGCCACGCACGCCGGAAAGCCTCTTGCCCATCGTCTAGCTCTCGACTCGCGCGTACCTGCGCTGCACGTAGTCGGCGACGATCGCCTGGAACTCCTCCGCGATCGAGTCTCCCTTCAAGGTGACGGTGCGCACGCCATCGACGAAGACCGGTGCGACCGGCTGCTCGCCGGTCCCCGGCAGCGAAATTCCGATGTTCGCGTGCTTGCTCTCGCCTGGCCCGTTGACGACGCAACCCATCACGGCGACGTTCATCGACTCCACGCCCGGATAGCGCTGGCGCCAACCGGCCATCTGGGCACGCAGATAGTTCTGGATCTTTTCCGCCAGCTCCTGGAAGTACGTGCTGGTGGTGCGGCCGCAGCCGGGGCACGCGATCACCTGCGGCGTGAAGGCGCGTAGCCCCATCGTCTGCAAGATCTGCTGCGCGACTTCCACTTCCTTCGTGCGCGGTTCCCCCGGCGCCGGTGTCAGCGAGACACGGATCGTGTCGCCGATCCCCTCCTGCAGCAGGACCGCCAGTGCGGCGGTCGAGGCCACGATGCCCTTGCTGCCCATGCCGGCCTCGGTCAGGCCAAGATGCAGCGGGTAGTCACAGCGATGCGAAAGCTCGCGATAGACCGCGATCAGGTCCTGCACGCCGCTCACCTTCGCCGACAGCACGATCATGTCGCCGCCCAGCCCGAGTTTCTCCGCGCGCTGGGCGCTGTCGATCGCCGAGCGCACGAGCGCTTCGCGCAGAACCGCGCCGGCGTCCCACGGCGTCTCGCGCGCCGCGTTCTCGTCCATCATCCGCGCCAGCAGCTCCTGGTCGAGCGAGCCCCAGTTGACCCCGATGCGGATCGGTTTGCCGAAGCGGCACGCAATGTCGATCATGCGCGCGAAGTTGTCGTCTCGCTTCGCACCGCGACCGACGTTGCCCGGATTGATCCGATACGCCGACAACGACTCCGCGCAGGCAGGATAGTCGGCAAGCAGCTTGTGGCCGTTGTAGTGGAAGTCGCCCACGAGCGGCACGTCGACACCCATGCGGTCGAGTTGCCCGCGGAGCGCGCCGACCTCGGATGCCGCTTCCGGCGAGTTGACCGTGATCCGGACCACTTCCGAACCCGCCTGCGCCAGCTCCTTGACCTGGATCGCCGTCGCCACCGGATCCGATGTATCCGTATTGGTCATCGATTGCACCACGACCGGCTGCTGTCCGCCCACCTGCACGACATGGTCGCCCCAGCGCACCCGCACGAGCCGCGTCGTGCGCCGCGTGGCCGGCGCCGCGTGCGTCGGCAGACAGTCCCAGCTTTCGATTGGTTGATTCATGCTTGCTTCGGCTACGGCAAAGTCAGGCGCGCGACGTTGCCGGCGCTCGTGACGGGCTGCAGGTCGATTGATTTGCCGCCGTACTCGAGCGTTACCACCGAGGCATTGCCAATGACGATCTTGAACGGCGGCTCGCCGCGCACGATCTGCTCGGTATCCGCCGGATTGCTCTGCGACAGCAATACGGTCCCGTCCTGCTGGGTCACTTCGACCCAGGACACGCCGCGAAAACCGAATCGCAGCGCGCCCGGCTCGGCGCCGGGCGTTGCTGCGGCAGCTCCCGCTGCACCCGACGCATTCGCGGCCCCGATCGGCGCGGCATTCTCGCCCGGCGTCGGCGCGCTCGCTGGAACCGCCGCCGCCGGCGGCGCGGAATCAACGCCCGTTGTTGTCCCGCCTGCCGTCGCCATCGGCGGCGCCGCGGAGGCTTTGCCGGACGTCGCCGTCGCGTCGACCTGGCGCGCCGGCCTCGTGCTGATCCAACCAGCCACGGCGAACACGATCAACGCGACGACGGCACCGACGATCACCAGCGTGCGCGAGATCCGCTCACGCTCGGCCGCACGCACCAGCGGCGAGGGACCGCGCGCCGGGGCATCTTCGCTCACCGCGGGCTCGAGTCGCCGATTCAGCGCTTCGATCAGGGGTGCAGCGTCGAGCCGCACCTCCTT
This sequence comes from Gemmatimonadota bacterium, assembly GCA_050258235.1. Lineage (GTDB taxonomy): Bacteria > Pseudomonadota > Gammaproteobacteria > Burkholderiales > Burkholderiaceae_F > JAKOQB01. The sequence goes on from JBLMYK010000210.1 coordinate 31,323, forward strand.
GGCATAGTTGCGCACGAAACCGCGCAGATACGCGGGGCCCGGCAGCGCGGCGAAGTTCTCGCCCTCGATTGCACTGACCTGCTTCGGATTGATGCGCAGCCTGGCTGCAATATCCGTCACCGAGAGCGACATCGCCTTGCGCGCTTCGGCCAGCTGCGTGCCGAAGGACGGCACGGCGGCGTCTGGCCTGGCCGCGCCTTCGTTCGCCGGAATCGGCACGCCGTCATTCATCGTAGGCACCACGCGCCAGCGCGGCCGCTTCCGGCGAGTCCGGGAAGCGACGCCGCAGTTCATCGGCCAGCTGCCGCTCCCGGCGCGCATCCGCCTTCGCGTGCGCGATCCTGATCCCGAGCCACAGCACGGGCGCCGGCTCGTTCGGCCCCTTCTCGAGCAGACCGTAATAGAAGCCGGCGCGATCGACCTGGTGGTTCGCCAGATACAGCCGTGCAAGCTGATACTTCACGATGGGATTCGATGCGTCCAGCTCGAACGAACGACGCAGGAAAGACTCGGCCGCCTGGGTATCCTTGATTCGCAGCATGCACAGCCCGGCGTTCTGCATCGCCAGTGCCGGCGTGCGATAGAGGCGATTGGACGCCGCGCGCTCGAAGAATTGCAGCGATTCGCGTTCGCGGCCCGTCTGGCACAGGTACCACCCATGATTGTTCTGGATCTCGGGATTGTCGGGCTCCAGGCGCAGAGCCTGTGCATAGCTTGCATCGGCATCCCGTCGATTGCCGAGGTCGAGATAGATGAGGCCCAGCATCGAGTGGCCGGGCGCGTAGTTCGGGTCGATGGACAACGCGCGCCGGACCTCGTCGAGCGCGACCGACAGCTGACCTTTCTGGTAATAGCCCGCCGCCAACTGCAGGCGGATCTCTGCGCGCCGACGCGGACTGGCTTCGGGCTGCGGTGGGGACGCACTGGCCTCCGGCACCGGCACCCCATTGACGGTGGTCGTGGTCGTGCAGGCGGCGGCCAGCCACACACCGGCCGCCAAACCCAGGATTGCCGTCGCCAGTCTCATGCGGCCTCGCTCAGCTCGACACCACGATCGGCACTTCCCTTGCCTGCCGCTCCCGCAACCGCGTGCGGTCCTTCACCTCGCCAGCCAGCTGGCCGCACGCGGCATCGATATCGTCACCACGCGTCTTCCGCGTCGTCACCACGATGCCGGCGTCAATCAGGATCTGGGCAAACGCGCGCATCCGCTCCGGTGCCGAGCGCGACAGTCCGGAGCCGGGAAAGGGATTGAACGGAATCAGATTGAACTTGCACGGCACGTCGGCAACGAGGCGCACCAGCTCATGCGCGCAGGAGTCCGCGTCGTTCACGCCGTCGAGCATCACGTACTCGAAGGTGATGAAATCGCGCGGCGCG
>JBLMYK010000211.1:0-2516 GCA_050258235.1 Gemmatimonadota bacterium
CCTCGAGCTCGCGCCAGGGCTCGGCAAGATCGAGCGCGTGCACGGCGAGGACGTCCGCCGCCAGGTCCGCGCTGAAGTCGGACCCGGCCAGCGCGGCGACGCGCGCCAGCTTCAGCGCCCCGGGCGACAGCTGCGAGAGGCGCTTTTCGATCAACATCCCGATGTTGGCGGGCACCGGGAGCCGGCTTGGACCGGCAGGCAGCGGGGCACCGGCTGCGATCGCCAGCAGCGTTTCCAGCATGAACATCGGGTTGCCGCCGGTGTGCCGGTACAACGGTGTCGCCCACGCGGTCACGTCGAGTTGCGCGAGCGCGAGCGAACGCAGCAGCGCCTCGGTTACCGTCAGCGTCAACGGGCCGAGTTCAATGCGCAGCAGCGATTCCGGGTCGCTCGAATCCAGCCAAGCGCTGATCGAGGCCGGCACATCGTTGCCGCGCACGGCGAACAGCCAGCGCAGCGTCGCACGCGACTCATCGGCCAGCGCAGGCAGCAGCTCCAGCGTCGCCTCGTCGCTGAATTGCAGGTCGTCGATCGCCACCGCCGTCAGACCGCCGGTCGACCACGCTGCGAGCCCGGCCAGCATGGCCTGGCGCATCCGCAGCGGATCCACCTTCGCTTCGACCGGAACGCCGAGCTCCGGAGCGATGTGCGCGAGTTCGCCGGTCACCCAGGCATCGGCCGGCGCTCCGAATTCGCGCACACAGCTGCGCACCCAGCGAGCCAGCAGCGCATAAGGAACGCGCGCGTCCCCCGGGCGTGCGCCGACCACGATCGCGCCCGGCCGTTCTGCCGCGAAGTCGCCGACGAGCCGCGTCTTGCCGATGCCTGGTTCGCCGCTGATCAGCACCACGCGGCCTCCTTCCCATGCGCGGCCAAGTTGCGCCCACTCCTCCTCGCGGCCGACCAGTCGCGGCGGCCGCAGCATCGCAACCGGCTTCGCAACCGGCGAAGTCGCGGCGGACACGAGTGCGCCGCTGCGCTCGATCAACTGCGCCAGCTCGAGGGTCTCGCGCCCGGGCGACGCTCCGAGCTCACGCTTCAGCCAGTCGCGGCAACGCTCGAATGCGGCGAGCGCGGCTGCGCGATCGCCGCGCAAATAATGCAACCGCATCAGGCGGCGATGCGCATGCTCCGCCTGCGGCTGCTCGGCGAGCAGCCGCTGCGCATAAGCGAGCGCACGCGCCAGTTCACCCGCCTGCTCGCAGCGCGATGCCGCTGCGGCAATCGCATCCGCGCGTTGTGCGTGCCACCGGTCGCGTGCCGCTTGTGCCCACTCGTCGAACTCCGGCAGGTCGTCGAAGGAAAGTCCACCGAGCAGGTCGCCTGCCGACGCTGCGGCGTCCTGTGCAATCGCATCCAGCGCGGCGGACAGGTCGGTCGTGACCTCGGCGTGCAGCGATAGCGTGACCGACGTGTCGACCAAGGTATGGCCCGCCGCGCGCCGCAGCCGGTGAATCCGCTGGCGCAGGCTGTTGGCGGCCGCCTTCTCGTCCACGTCCGGCCAAAGCAGCGCGGCAAGCTGCGCACTGGCCGTCGGCCCGTCAATTGCGAGGACGGCAAGCAGCGCCGCGTCCTTGCGCGAAAGCGGCAGCGCACCAGCCGGAGAAACGAGGGTCACCGTGCCAAGCAGCACGAGGCGCGGGGCAGCCGTCTGTTTCGCATCGTCGCGCGCCGGCTTGCGCGCACGCGGCCGGTGCAACACGCGCGTGCTCATGGGCGCACCGAGCGGCTGGCCAGCGTTAGTCGCGCCGCATGCAGCACCTGCAGGCGCACCGCAACCGCTTTCGCGATCGCCCCTGTGCTCGACGGTAGCGACGCCGCTTCGCTCATCGGCCCTTCCGCAAATCGCAGCAGCAGCCGCAGGCGCGGATTGGCACGCGCGCCGGCGGACTGGGCGAAGATCATAAGCGCGGAAGCACAGATCGCTGCGCAACCGATACGAGCGAGTTGGGAAAGACCCGCACGTATTCGCGGTTGTTACGGGCCGGGCGCCGGGAAGTAGCCGGGGTCGAGGTTCAAGGTCGTTCCCACGATCTGCACGATTTCGTCCGTGTTCAGGCTCAACTTCGACACGTAATCGAGCAGGGAAGCTTGGGTGAAAGTGCCGTTGGCCACCAACCCCGTGTAAGTGGCCAGCGCGTTGGCGGGAATCGTGCCGCCGACGATCGTGCTCCACAGGTACGCCACCAGATCCTCATTCGATACGCCAGGCGCGTAGTAATCGATCATCGTCTGCGCCAGATCGGCCGTGTTTCCGCCGAACCGGTCGAGCGTCGAAGTCCACAGGCTCAGCTCATTGGTCGTCGGCGCGCGATTGAATCCCGCATTGAACATCGCATAGGCCGCATAGGTGTTGCCGCCGGGGCTGGTGTCGGTCGCCTGGATCACGTTCGAGAACTGAATCCGCTCGATGCCCACCAGGGTGTCGGACCCGTCGCTGCCACCGCTCACGATGCGCGCTCCGTTCGCGCCTGCGCTGATCGAATAATTCACGGAGCTGCCAGAAAAGACAGCCG
>JBLMYK010000212.1:0-3692 GCA_050258235.1 Gemmatimonadota bacterium
CTCGACAGCAGCCTTACGCCGTACATCATCAAGGACCGTTGAGCGAGCGTCGTCGGGCGCCGAAAGCCTGCAGGCCACGAAATCGGCGCGCATTGCCGATGACGTTGGCGTTCTCGATGCCGGCGCTGCGTTAGAGCCGCGCGCGGTCTTCTTCTGTCGGGACGCATCGTCGGGCTCGTGACAGCCCTTCTGACCGCGATCATCGCCGGGCTGTCCACACACGGTGCCACATAGACGCGTTGCGGCTACGCGCTAATCCACTCGACGCACGCGCGACATTTTTCATGTGAGTGGACGCTGCGTCTGCGCGCGCGTCTGTGATGTCTGTCACCCAGCAAGCGCTGAATGCCTTGCGCAGGTCACGCGCAACTTCGCGTCGTCGATCAGGATGACCTTTTCATTTTGATCGCACGCAAATTCGTGCCACATCATCGCCGCGACATTGGACGCGCGGGTGGCGCGCAGCAGCGGCTGCCACGCGCGAAGAAGTTCGAACAACCCTTGCGCCAAGGAGCATGATGATGAGGAACAAGCAAGCTCGCGCGCCTGCGTCAAGACGCAGGCGCATCGCCGCCGCCGCGATCGTCGGCGCGGCCGTCGCGTGTACCGCGGCGTTCGCGGATTCGTCGTGGTGGCATCCGCTGTTCGGAACTGCCACGGTGCAGTCAAGCGACACACAGCCGTCGACCACCACATCGACCACGACGAACACGCGTTATGCGCAAAGCACCCGGATCACGTCCGACTCGAGCTCGACCCGGACCGGGGCGACCACCAGCAGCGCGTTCACCGTCGTGGCGTGGAACGACCTCGGCATGCACTGCGTCGACGGCAAGGACTACTCGATCATGTCGATCCTGCCGCCGTACAACAACCTGCACGCGCACGTGATCAACGCGTCGACCGGCAAGCAGGTGACCTCGGGCGTCACGCTCACCTACCAGGCGATGGCCGATCCGTCGGGCTCGATCAACACGATCTCGTCGACCAAGACGAACTTCTGGACCTACGTGAAGTCGCTGTACGGCGCGGCGCCGAAACCGAACTACGGCCTGAACCTGTACGACCCCGCAACGAGCAACCCGACGCCGAGCACGAAGCCGGCGCCGATGAAGTTCAATTCGACGCGCGGCTGGTACGAGGCCGAGGGGCTGCCGATCACGCCGTACGACGACGCCGGCAACAAGAATTTCTACCCGATGGTCAAGGTTGTCGCACGCGATTCGACGGGCAAGCAGCTCGCGTCGACGCAGACCGTGCTGCCGGTGTCCGACGAGATGACCTGCAAGGCCTGCCATGCGACCAACGCGTCCGCCGCGGCGCAACCGCCGCTCCGCGGCTGGGAGTTGATCGAAAGCGATCCGGAGAAGCAGTGGAAGAAGAACATCCTGCGTCTGCACGACGACAAGCACGTTAGCGACCCCGTCTACCAAGCGGCGCTCGCGAAACTGGGTAATGCGCCGACCGGGCTCTACGACCGTGCGATCAACGGCACCCCGGCGCTGTGCTCGTCCTGCCACGGCTCCAACGCGCTGAATTCGCCGGGCTTCACGCTGAACGTCAACGGCGCGTCGGTCACTGTCTCGGCGCTCACAGCAGCGATGCACGCCAAGCACAGCACGGTGATCGATCCCACGAAGGGAGTCGCGCTCGACTCGATCAGCAACCGCGATTCGTGCTACCTGTGCCACCCGGGCGCGGTCACCAAGTGCCTGCGCGGCGCGATGAGCGAGGTGCCCAATCTCGACTGCCAGAGCTGCCACGGCAACATGGGCGCGGTCGGCCAGAAGACACGCGTGGGCTGGCTGCAGGAGCCCAACTGCCAGGCCTGCCACCACGACGGCCTGCGTGAGATCGCCGCGGTGACCGACGTCACCACCGGCGCGGTGCGCCAGGTCAGCGATGCGCGCTTCGCGACCAACCCGAACACACCGGCGACCGGCTTCTCGCTGTATCGATTCAGCACCGGACACGGCAAGAACCAGTGCGAGGCCTGCCACGGCTCAACGCACGCCGAGTATTCGTCGGCGAACAACACCTGGACCAGCTCGCACGACAACGACATCCTGCAATCGAAGGCGCTGCAGGGCTATGCGGGCGCGCTGCAGGAATGCACGGTGTGCCACAAGACGGTTCCGACGACCGCCAACGGCGGACCGCACGGCATGCACACGATCGGGCAATCGTGGGTCACGCAGCACCATGACCTGATCCAGTCGGTGGGACTGACCTCCTGCCAGTACTGTCACGACTCGCGCGATTCGACGGGCAAGTTCCTCAACGCCTTCCGCGGCAGTCCGCTGTCGACGATCAAGGTGGCAAAGACGTTCTCCGTCGACGACGGACGAACCGTGACGCTGGCGGCCGGCACGCAGGTCGGCTGCTACAACTGCCACAACGGCCCGCGCGGCGACTGACGCGCAGCCCCTCCCCGCGGCGGCGCGCCCGGCGCCGCCGCGCTTTCCCTCCCCCGGATTTGCCGACTACCCGAAATCGGCTTGACTCCTGCGATCGTTTTGATTATCGTTGAATCATGGAATCAATGGAACTTCAAGGAGCGACGATGAATGCACCGACAAACGTGAAGGACGCCGTGCGCGAACGCTACGGAGCGGCGGCGCAACGCGTCTCGCAGGGACGCGGGACCGGCTGCTGCGGCAACAGTCGCGACAGCGGCGGCAAGGATCCGATCACGTCGGATCTGTACGACGCCGATCAGGCCGGCACGCTGCCCGAGAAGGCGCTGCTCGCCTCGCTCGGCTGCGGCAACCCCACCGCTCTGGCTGAGCTGAAACCCGGCGAGACCGTGCTCGATCTCGGTTCCGGCGGCGGCATCGACGTGCTGCTGTCGGCCCGGCGGGTCGGACCGACGGGCGTGGCATACGGGCTGGACATGACCGATCAGATGCTCGCGCTGGCGGAAGAGAACAAGCGCAAGAGCGGGCTCGCCAACGTGCACTTCCTGAAGGGCGAGATCGAGAACATCCCGCTGCCAGCGAATTCGGTCGACGTGATCATCTCGAACTGCGTGATCAACCTGTCGGGCGACAAGGACCGCGTGCTGCGCGAGGCCTTCCGCGTGCTGAAGCCCGGCGGCCGCTTCGCGGTGTCCGATGTCGTCGTGCGCGGCGAAATTCCGGCCGCGATCCGCAGGAACATGGAGCTGTGGGCCGGCTGCGTGGCTGGCGCGCTGTCGGACGACGAGTACGTTTCGAAACTGAAAGCGGCCGGATTCGAGAATCCGCAGATCGAAGTCACGCGCGTTTACGACGTCGAGGACGCGCGCGGTTTCCTCGCCGGACGGGGCGCCGACGCCGATGCGCTGGCCGTGCAGGTCGACGGCAAGTTCGTCAGCGCGTTCGTGCGCGCAACGAAGCCGGCCGGCGCCGAGATGGCGGCGACCGCCGCTTCCCGAAGCGAGACGAGCGGATGCTGCGCGTCGTCGTGCTGCGTCCGCTGACGATGAAGACCCGGGATGCCGTCGCCGCGCTTGCCGCGCTGGCGCAGGAAACGAGGCTGGCCGTGTATCGCCTGCTGGTGCAGCAGGGGCCAAGCGGCATGGCGGCAGGAGAGATCGCCGCCGCCGTGAAGACTTCGCCGGCCACGCTCAGCTTTCATCTGAAGGAGCTCGCGCACGCGGGGCTCGTGACTTCGCGCCAGGAAGGGCGCTTCATCTACTACGCGGCCAACTT
>JBLMYK010000213.1:0-5415 GCA_050258235.1 Gemmatimonadota bacterium
CGGCCGCAGCAGGGCGTGACAGCCGGGGCATTCGTAGAAGAACTGGCAGGCATCCTCCGGCATGCGCTCGGCGTGCGCCGCCCCGCAGTGCGGACAGGTGATCGTGCTGTGGAGAATCACCTCGCTCATGGTCAAACGCCGACGGGCCTGCGCGCCACCAGCGTGCGAAACACCTTGACCGTCTCGTGCGGTGCCGGAAACGAGGCGTCGTCGCAGCGGACGATCTCCCAGCCGGAGAACAGCTCGTTCAGCCGCCCCGGCTCGAACAGGCAGTACTCGTCCGGGTCGAACATGTCCATGAACGTGGTGCCGCGCGTGAGCACGTTGACGATCATCGCTCCGCCCGGCCGCAGTGCCGCCTGCAGTCGACGCAGCAGCGCTTCCGCGGTGTCGCAGTCGAGGAACATCAGCAGGCCGATGCAGACGATGGTGTCGAACTGCTGGCCCGGCTCGTACGCGATCGCGTCGGCGAGTTGCGCGTCGATCGGCAGCACTTCCTCGGCGGCTCGCCGGCGCAGGCTGTGGATCCCGTGCAGGCTGGCATCGAGCGCGACCACGCGGCATCCGCGCCGCGCGGCGGCAACGGCGAGATTGCCGAGACCGCAGCCGAAGTCGAGCAGATCGCCGCGCGCGAATTCGAGCGCAAGCAGCTCGAACGGATTCAGGTCGAACGCACCGGCGCGCGCCTGCTGCTCGAACTGGCGATCGAAGAATTCGACGGAACGGCGGGCCGGACTGCCTGCGACCATGCCGCAAGCGTAATCCGGACCTCAGCGGACGGCCAGTTCTCGTCCGTCGCTGCGCTCGATCGCATCCTTGATCGTATAGCGGCTGACCAGCCGCATGTCGGTCGGATCGAACTTCAGCGAAAAGCGCTTGCCGCCCTTGTGCGCGGTCGTGACTTCGTAGCAGCCGTCGCGCGCTGCGATGCGGGCCACCCTGTATCCGAGCGCTTCCGTTGCCCCACGCGCTTCGGCTTCGGGCTTCCACTGCTCGCGCGGTGCCGCCTGGCAGTCGTCGGCGGACGGCGCGGCACCGGCGGCAGAAACAAGCAGCAGCGCAAGCACTGCGGCGAAAAAATGTCGTGGCTTCATCGGTCGTCCTTTCGATTGCATCGCCCCAACGGCGATCTGGACGACAACTTAGAAATCCAACCTTAAGCGGTGATGAAGGCGCGATCGCGCGCGAGTCGGGGAAAACGCCGACCCGCGCTGCAGCGCATCGCACGCGGGGCGCCCGCAGGCGCCCCGCCTCGCTGGCGAATCCACGCTACACGAGCAGCCAGGGCGCGCCGATCGCGAGCAGCGCGGCGATGTACAGCACGCCGAAGATCGCGCCCAGGCGCCAGTAGTCCTTGCCGGGAATGTAACCGCTGCCGTAGTACACGGGGCTCGGGCCGGTCGCGTACGGCGTGAGGATGCCCATGATGCCGAGCGTGAACATCAGCAGCAGGGCAAACGTGCGGACATCCAGTCCGGGAACGGCCATGCCGACGGCGAGCATCACCGGCAGCATTGCGGTGACGTGCGCGGTGATGCTGGCGAACAGGTAGTGGGTGAAGAAGAACACCGCCACCAGAAGCAGCATCGCCGTGATCGGCGAGAAGCCGGCCATGTGCGCGCCGATCGCATCGGCGAACCACTTGACGAAACCGACCCGCGCGAGCCCGTCGGCCAGCGCGACCAGGGTGCCGAACCACAGCAGCGTGTTCCACGCCTGCTTGTTGGCCAGGATGTCGTCCCAGCTCACCACGCGCAGGATCACCATCAGCGCGATCACCGCCATCGCCACCGTGGTCGCATTGACGTAGTTGCCGCCGAAGATCCAAAGCGTCAGCGCCAGCAGCACCAGCACCGCGAGTTCGATCTCGCGCGTCGTCGGGCGGCCGAGCTTGGCCAGCTCGGCGCCGGCCCAGTTCGGCACCTCGTCACCAATCTTCACCTGAGGCGGATAGACGAAATACACGGCAAGCGGCACCACCAGCAGCAGCGCGATTCCGACCGGCGCAAACGCGACGAACCAGTCGGTCCAGCTGATCGCGATCCTGGCGGTCTTGTTCACCATCTCGATCGCGAGCAGGTTCGGTGCGAGCGCAGTGACGAACATCGAACTGGTGATCGACGTGGCGGCGATCGCCACCCACATCAGATATCCCCCGATGCGCCGCGCCGACGGATCGTTCGGCTGGCTGTCGTACAGCGCCGGCAGGTTGCGGATCACCGGGAACACCGTGCCGGCGCTGCGCGCGGTGTTGGACGGCGTGAAAGGCGCCAGCAGCAGGTCCGCGATCGTGACCGCGTAGCCGAGCGTCAACGTGCGGCGGCCCATCCGCTTGACGAGACCGAGCGCGATGCGGCGGCCCAGCCCGGTCCTTTCATAGCCGAGCGCGAACATGAACGCGGCGAAGATCAGCCACACGGTGGTGTTCGCGAAGCCGGACAGCGCCCAGGTCAGAGACGCGTTGGCGGCCTTGAAGCCGGGCTTGGCGAGTTCGGCCGGGCCGAACAGCACGTAGGGAGCCAGCAGGGTCACGAGCACGACGCCGATCAGGCCGATGGCCGCGCCGGGCAGTGGCTCCAGCATCAACCCGACGATCACGCCGGCAAAGATCGCGAAGAAGTACCACGCGTGCTGCGCGAGTCCTTCCGGCGCGGGGGTGAGTGCAATTGCGACGGCGACGAGCACCGGCGCCAGGGCTTTCCAGCTGAACCCGTGTTCCACCTTCTGGGCGGGCGGGGCACCGGCGGCGGGCGCGCCACTTGTGGTGAGCGCATTGGCCATAGTGACTCCGATTGGGAGTGAATGAAGAGACAAACCTGTGTCGACGGGATTTCCTGATCGACGAACCAGTTTGAATTCTGATCAGCCGTCGCCGCGATCAGGTGCGGCGGGTCAAGTTCGCGGACGGTGAGCCCCGAAAACGAACTCGCGCCGGCGGCGCGGCGCGAGTCGTTCTGCGGCCTGCGGTGGCCGCGCTGCGGGCGGGATCAGTGCACGCGCATCGCTGTGGTGCGCGCCGGGTGCGTTACTTCAGTCCCTGCGACACCATCTTCCGCCGCACGAACGCGATCTGCGTCTGCAGCGGCAGTTCCTTCGGGCACACGTCGTGGCAGGCGAGCAGCGACATGCAGCCAAAGACGCCGTTGTCGTCGCCGACCAGCTCGTAGTAATCGGCATCGGCGCGCGTGTCGCGCGGATCGAGGCGGAAGCGCGCGATCTTGTTCAGTCCGACCGCGCCGACGAAGTCCTCGCGCATCCGCGCGGTGCCGCAGCCGGCCACGCAGCAGCCGCATTCGATGCAGCGATCGAGCTCGTAGATCTTCTCCGCCAGCTCCGGATCCATCTTCTGCTCGATGCGCGTGAGGTCGACCTCCTGCTGCTTCATGTGCACCCAGGTCTCGAGACGCTCGCTCATCGCGCGCATCCACTTGCCGGTATTCACCGACAGGTCGGCGATCAGTTCGAACACCGGCAGCGGTGCCAGGTGGATGTCGGGGCCGACGTTCTTGGTCAGCGTGCGGCAGGCGAGCCCCGGGCGGCCGTTGATCATCATTCCGCAGCTGCCGCAGATGCCGGCGCGGCAGACGAAGTCGAACGACAGCGACGGGTCCTGCTTGTCGCGGATCTCGTTGAGCGCAATGAACAGCGTCATGCCGTCGGCCTCTTCGACCTCGTACGTCTGCACGCGCGGTTCATCGCCCTTCTTCTGCGGGTTGTAGCGCAGGATGTGCAGGCGGATCTTCTGGCCGGTGGTGACAGCGCTCATGGGTTCATTCACTTTCAAGCACGAAGCCGGCCTGGGCCTGGCCCGCGGCGATCAGCTCGTCGATGCGCTCGTTGCGGCCCTGCAGCCTCTGAGGCAGCAGGTGCCCGAACGGCAGCAGCGCGGCCTGCAGCGCGAAGCGGTCCTCCGCGTGTTTCTTTTTCAGCGCTTCGACCTGCGCCAGCCGTGCGGCGGTGTCCGGATGGTCGACGTAGTCCTTCGCGCCGTAGCCGCGCCAGCCCGGCGGCAGCTCCATCTTCATCACGTCGAGCGGCTCGTAATCGAGTGTCGGCAGAGTGTCGCTGTCGTTCTTCCAGGTGGCCAGCGTGCGCTTTAGCCACTGCTCGTCGTTACGGCGCGGGAAGTCGTTGCGGAAATGCGCGCCGCGGCTCTCGGTGCGCATCAGCGCGCCATAGGCGATCGTCAGCGCGAGCTTGAGCATCCGCTGCGTGCGGTACGCGGTCACGAGTTCGGGGTTGGCGCCGACCGACTTGTACGGAATGCCGATGTTGCGGCTGCGGGCGAGCAGCTGCTGCAGCGTTTCCACGGCCTGGGTGAGCTTCTCGCCGGTGCGGAAGATGCCGACCTTGTCCGTCATCAGCGTCTGCATCTCCGCCTTCAGCGCCGCGGCGCTCTCGGTGCCCCGGCCGTTCAGCAGCGCGTCGAGCTTCGCCTGCTCGCGCCCGACGAACTCCCGCACCAGTCCGAGCGGAATGTTCAGGTCTTCGCGGTCGCAGAAGTCGGCGATGAATTCGCCGACGATCATTCCGGCAACGACGGTTTCCGCGACCGAGTTGCCGCCCAGCTGGTTGAAGCCGTGCATGTCCCAGCATGCAGCTTCGCCCGCGGCGAACAGCCCCTTCAGCGTGCGGCTCTGGCCGGTGTGATCGGTGCGCACGCCGCCCATCGTGTAGTGCTGCGCGGGACGCACGGCGATCAGGTCCTTGGTCGGGTCGACGCCGAGAAAGTAGTGGCAGATGTCGAAGACCTCGCGCAGGTTCTGCTTGATGTGGCGCTCGCCGAGCAGCGTGATGTCGAGCCACACGTGTTCGCCGAAGCGCGATTTCACGCCCTTGCCCTTGGCGATGTGCTCTTCCATGCGCCGGCTCACCACGTCGCGCGACGCCAGTTCCTTCTTCTCCGGCTCATAGTCGGGCATGAAGCGGTGGCCGTCGACATCCTTCAGCAGCCCGCCGTCGCCGCGACAGCCCTCGGTCACCAGGATGCCCGCCGGAAAGATGCCGGTCGGGTGAAACTGCACTGCCTCCATGTTGCCGAGCGCGGCCACCCCGGTCTCGAGCGCGATCGCGTGGCCGATGCCCTCGTTGATCACCGCGTTGGTGGTGACCCGGTACAGGCGCCCCGCACCGCCGGTCGCGATCGCGGTGGCCTTCGCCACGTACGCGGCGAGTTCGCCGGTGATCAGATTCCGCACCACGGCGCCGTAGCAGCGGCCGTCGTCGTGGATCAGCGCGAGCGCCTCGACGCGCTCGTGCACCGTGACTCCATTGCCGATCGCCTGGTCGCCAACCGCCTGCAGCATCGCGTGGCCGGTGCCGTCCGACACGTAGCAGGTGCGCCATTTCTTGGTGCCGCCGAAGTCGCGCTGCGCGACCAGGCCGTGCGCCTCGTCGCGCTCGGTGATCGTGACC
>JBLMYK010000214.1:0-22198 GCA_050258235.1 Gemmatimonadota bacterium
AGGGAATCCGAGGCTGCGGACGACGACGAGGTCGAGGCGCCGCCGATTCCCGCCGGCTCGAAGAACTACATCACTCCCGCGGGCTACAGGCGCCTGAAGGACGAGCTGGTTCAGCTGCTGAACGTCGAGCGGCCCGAAGTGGTGCGAACCGTGTCCTGGGCGGCGTCGAACGGCGACCGCTCCGAAAACGGCGACTACATCTATGGCAAGAAGCGGCTGCGCGAGATCGATCGGCGCATCCGTTTTCTCACCAGGCGCCTCGACATCGCCGAGATCGTCGATCCGGCGGCGCGACCCGCGACCGACCAGGTCTTCTTCGGCGCCACCGTGCGCTACGCGACCGCCGACGGCGACGAGCAGGAGATCACGATCGTCGGCATCGACGAGGTCGATCCGGCGCGTGGTCATGTGAGCTGGATCTCGCCGGTCGCGCGTGCGCTGCTCAAGTCACGCGAAGGCGACGCCGTGCAGCTGCGCACGCCGGCCGGGGTCGAAACGCTCGAGATACTCGAAGTCCGCTACGCCGGTTGAGCCTCGCCATCCTCGGCGGACTCCTGGCCGCTTGCGCGCGCGGTCGTACGAACCCGCACCACCCGCGAGACTTCCTTGATCCGCCGCAGCGCGCGAATCAGCCGCGCCAGGTGCTTGCGGTTGCGCACCTGCACCTTGAAATGGATCAGCGCCTGCTCGCCGCCCTCGTCCTCGAGGTGGACGTTCAGGATGTTCGAATCGGCCTCCGAGATCGCGATCGCGATCCGTCCCAGCACGCCGCGCTGGTTGGCGGCGCTGACATCGATGTTGACCGCGAACAGGCCGGCCATGTCCTCGGCCCACTGCAGTTCGATCCAGCGTTCGGGATCCGCCCGGCGCGCCCGGCGCGCGTTCGCGCAGTCGCTCTGGTGAACCGCGAGGCCCTGGTCGCGCCGCATGTGACCCACGATGGAGTCGCCCGGAATCGGGCAGCAGCAGCTCGCCATCTGCAACGCCATTCCTTCCGTGCCGCGGATCGTCACCGGCGCCGAGGCCGTAAAGGCCGCTCGCGAGCGTTCCGTGACCGCGTCGCCCGCAGCCGGCGCGGAGGCGATGCCCATCATCAGCTGGCGTGCGACCACGGCGGCGAGCCGCCGGCCGAGCCCGATGTCGGCCAGGATCTCGTCGCGGTCGCGCGCTTGCGCGTCGCGGATCAGGGCTTCCCAGCGGGCCGGAGGAATGTCGACGAGCGAGAAATCCAGCTGCCGTACCGCCTGGGTCAGCAGCCGCTCGCCAAGTTCCACCGACTCCTCGCGCTTCATCGTGCGCAGGAAGTGACGGATCTCGGCGCGGGCCTTGCCGGTGCGCACGAAAGCAAGCCAGCCCGGATTGGGTCGAGCGACCGGTCCGGTGATCACCTCGATCAGGTCGCCGTTGCGCAGTTCGGTGCGCAGCGGCTCGATCTCGCTGTTGATGCGCGCGGCCACGCACTTGTTGCCGATGTCGGTGTGGATGCTGTAGGCGAAGTCCACCGGCGTGGCGCCGCGCGGCAGGCTGACGATCTTGCCTTTCGGGGTGAACACGTAGACCTTGTCCGGGAACAGATCGACCTTGATGTTCTCCATCAGCTCGGCCGAATCGACGCTCTGCTGATGAATGTCGAGCAGCGACTGCAGCCACTGGTGCGTGCGCGACTGCAGATCCGACAACGACGTGTCGTCGGTCTTGTACAGCCAGTGCGCCGCCACGCCCGATTCGGCCACGTTGTTCATCTCGCGCGTGCGGACCTGGAACTCGATCGGAGTGCCGTACGGGCCGATCAGCGTGGTGTGCACCGACTGGTAGCCGTTGACCTTCGGGATCGCGATGTAATCCTTGAAGCGCCCCGGCACCGGGCGATACAGCGCATGCAGCGCGCCCAGCGTCAGGTAGCAGTCCTGGCGCGTGTGGACAACGATGCGAAACCCGTAGATGTCGAGCACCTCGGAAAAGGACAGGTTCTTCTCGACCATCTTGCGGTATATGCCATAGATGGTCTTTTCGCGGCCGTAGACCTCGGCCTTGATCTTGTGCTCGGCGAGCGTCCGTCGCACCGCCTCGAGGATCTTGCCGAGCACTTCGCGGCGGTTGCCGCGCGCCGCCAGTACCGCCTTCTGCAGCACCTGGAAGCGCAGCGGGTGCAGGTGGGCGAAGCTGCCTTCCTGCAGTTCGCGGTAGATCGCGTTCAGCCCGAGCCGGTGCGCGATCGGCGCGTAGATGTCGAGCGTCTCCTGCGCGATGCGGCGCTGCTTGGCGCGCTCCATCGCATCGAGCGTGCGCACGTTGTGCAACCGGTCGGCGAGCTTGATCAGGATCACGCGCACGTCGCGCGCCATCGCCAGCAGCATCTTGCGGAAGCTCTCCGCCTGTTGCTCCTCGGTCGAATCGAATCGCAGCCGGTCCAGCTTGGAGACGCCGTCGACCAGGTCGGCCACCACGGCGCCGAAGCGTTCGACCAGTTCCTGCTTCGTGACGCCGGAGTCTTCCAGCACGTCGTGCAGCAGCGCGGCCTGGATCGCGGCGGCATCGAGCTTCCACTCGGCCAGGATCTCGGCGACCGCGATCGGGTGCGTGATGTAGGGCAGGCCGCTCTTGCGGAACTGGCCCAGGTGTGCGGCATCGGAGAAGCGGAACGCTTCCTTGATGCGCTGGATGTCGCCGCTCGACAGGTACTTCTTCAGGTGGTCGGTCAGCTGCGCGAAGCTGATCACACCCGGCGCTTCCGGCGCCGGCGGCTCGGCGGACCGCCGCACCGCCTTGCGCAGGGCCTCGGCCGCGCGCCGCGCGAACCCCGCCGGCGGGGTCGGAGCGGTCAGGTCCGGCGTGCCTTGGGAGGGAGGGTTGGATGCCGCCATGTTCGATCCTCGACGCTACGGTAGCGTGAGGGCGGAGGCGGCGCAATCACAAGCCTGGACGCGCTCGTCAGCCGAGGTCGGCGCGTGCGCGCCTCCGCGGCAGGCGCTGCGTCAGGAGGGTACCTTGCGCAGCATCTCGATGCCGACACGCCCGGAGGCGATCTCGCGCAGTGCAGCCACCGACGGCTTGTCCTTGGTGTCGATCTTCGGTGCGTGCCCCTGCGTCAGCTGGCGCGCACGGTACGCGGCGCACAGCGCGAGCTGGAAACGGTTCGGGATGTGCTTCAGGCAGTCTTCGACGGTGATGCGGGCCATGGCGTGAATCCTTGCGTTGAACGACTCGAAGTTTACTCGACGCGTATGCCGAGCTGAGCGAACAGGTCGCGATGCCGCGCGGCCTGGCTCGGATAGCGCAGGCGCGCCGCGGCCACGATCGCCTTCAACTGCGTCACCGCCAGTTCGAAGTCCTCGTTGATGATCACGTAGTCGAATTCGTGTGCATGCGCGATTTCGCTGCCGGCCGCGAGCAGCCGGCGGGCGATCACCTGCGCCGGATCCTGTCCGCGCTTGCGCAGCCGCGCCTCGAGCGCATCGATGGAAGGCGGCAGGATGAAGATGCCGACTGCGTGGGGATAGTGCTGCTTGACCTGGCGCGCTCCCTGCCAGTCGATTTCGAGCAGCACGTCGTGGCCGGCTCGTACCTGCTCGTCGATCCACACGCGCGAAGTCGCATAGAAGTTGCCGTGGACCTCCGCGCTTTCGAGGAATTCGCCGCGCGCGCGGCGTGCCTTGAACTCGTCGATCGAAACGAAGTGATACTCGCGGCCATCCTGCTCGCCCGGCCGCGACGGGCGCGTCGTGAAAGAGATCGACAGCCGGATCTCCGGATCCTGGGCGAGCAGTGCATTCACCAGCGTCGACTTGCCAGCGCCGGACGGGGCGACGACGAGGAAGATGCTGCCAGGCTGCGCTTCGCCGGTTTCCGGGTTCCGGGCCATGGTCATTCCAGGTTCTGGATCTGCTCGCGCATCTGCTCGATCAGCAGCTTCAGCTCGATCGCCGACTGCGTCAGCTCGATCGCGGTCGCCTTGGAGCCGAGCGTGTTGGCCTCGCGGTTCAGCTCCTGCATCAGGAAATCGAGCCGGCGGCCGACGGCGCCGCCCGCCGCCAGCACGCGCCTCACCTCAGTCACGTGCGTGGCGAGCCGGTTCAGCTCCTCGTCGACGTCGGCGCGCAGCCCGTACAGCGTGACTTCCTGGCGGATGCGCTCGACCAGTTCTTCGCGCGAGACCGCACCGCTGCCGGTCAGGGTCGGCGTCAGGGACTGGTTCAGGCGTTCGATCAGCTTGCGCTCGATCGCGGCCAGCATGTCCGGCGCCCGGCCGCGCAACTCGGCGACGATCGCCTCGATCGCGCCGCAGCGCTCGAGCAGCCCGCCGCTCAGCGACTCGCCCTCGCGCCGGCGGCTCGCCTCGAACTCGTCGAGCGCCTTGCCCAGCAGCGCCAGAAGGGCCGCGCGCAGGGCGTCGGGATCGAGGCCGGGGGCCTCGACGATGCCGGGCCACGCCAGCGCATCGGCGACCGACAGGGGTGTGGCTTCCGGGATGCGGATCGATATCTCGCGCGCCAGATGAGCCAGGCGCTGCAAGGCTTCGGCGTTCACCCGCGGCGCCTCGCCGCCTCCCTGCCGCTGCACGCTGATGCGGCACTCGACCTTGCCGCGCGCAATCCGCGCGCTGAGGGTCTCGCGCGCAGCGCCCTCGAACTGCCGCAGTTCGTCGGCGACCCGCAGCGTGAGGTCGAGGAACCGGGCGTTGACGGATCTCAGTTCGGCGGTCAGCGTGCCCAGCGGGCTGGGCACGCTTGCGGCTGCGAATCCGGTCATGCTGGCTACGGCGGCCATGCGTTCATATCCGAGTGGCTGATGCGCGGGCGCAGGGCCCATTCGTTAGAATCCCGCCCCAGTTTCCGAGTGCCTTCCGCGCTCGTGACGCAGAACCAGGGCGCCGCAACCGGCGGCGCACACTCTCTTCCTCCATGGCGGCGCAGAACAACGCAGCTCTTCCCGAAGGTATCGAGGTCGGTGGATATCGCATTGTAAAGAAGATATCCAGCGGCGGCTTCTCGATCGTCTATCTGGCCACCGACGAACACGGGAACTCCGTTGCCATCAAGGAGTACATGCCGGCGGCGCTGGCGCAGAGGAAGGCCGGCGAACTGGCGCCCTATGTCGCTGCGGAAAACCTTAACACCTACCGCATCGGCCTGAAGTGTTTCTTCGAGGAGGGCCGCGCGCTGGCATCGATCTATCACCCGAACATCGTGCGCGTGCTGAACTTCTTCCGCGCCAACGAGACGGTGTACATGGTGATGCATTACGAGTCCGGGCGCTCGCTGCAGGAGCACGTGCTGCGCAACCGCAGCAAGGAGCAGAAGGACGTGTTGTCCGAGCGCTTCATCCGCCGCGTGTTCACGCAGGTGATGAACGGGCTGCGCGAGGTGCACTCCAACCGGCTGCTGCACCTGGACGTCAAGCCGGCCAACATCTACCTGCGCATGGACGGCACGCCGATCCTGCTCGACTTCGGCGCCGCGCGGCAGACCCTGCAGCGCGATATCAGCAAGACCTATCCGATGTACACGCCGGGCTTCGCAGCGCCGGAGCTGTACAAGCGCGACGCCGAGCTCGGACCGTGGACGGACGTCTACAGCATCGGCGCCTGCATCTATGCGTGCATGGCCGGCATGCCGCCGCAGGAATCCGACTCGCGGCTGAAGGAAGACAAGATGCTGCAGGTCCTGCGGGCGTTCCGCGGGCTTTATTCGTCGCAGATGCTGTCGATGGTGGAACGCTGCCTGCGCCTGAACTCGCTCGAGCGGCCGCAGACCGTCTACGCGGTGCAGAAGGAACTGGTCAACAACGTGCCCGAGCGGCCCGAGTTCTCGCTGATCGAGCGCACCGGCGCGCGCCTGCGCCACGTGCGCGAGCGCGTGACGAAGTTCATGCGCGAGCACAACATCACCTGGTTCTGAAGGCACGCCCGCGATGCGCTTCTCCGTCTACCAGGAAAGCCGCAAGGGCGGCCGCCGCTCCAACCAGGACCGGATGGGGTATCTGTACACGCGCGATTCGATCCTGCTCGTGGTTGCCGACGGCATGGGCGGGCACGCACGCGGCGAGGTTGCGGCGCAGATGACGCTGCAGACGATGGCGTCGATCTTCCAGCGCGATGCAAAGCCCGTGCTGCCGGACCCCGCGCGTTACTTCGAGGAGAGCGTGCTCGCGGCCCATCGCGAACTGCATCGCTATCGCGCCGAGAACAGCCTGCCGGAAGCGCCGCGCACCACCGTGGTCGCCTGCGTCGTGCAGAACGGCATGGCGATCTGGGCACACGTGGGCGACTCGCGCCTGTATCTGCTGCGCGGAGGCAACATCATTGCGCGCACGCTCGACCACTCGCGGGTGCACCACCTCGTTTCGTCGGGACTGATCCGTCCCGAGGACGCCAAGGATCACCCCGAGCGGAATCGCATCTTCAACTGCATCGGTGCATACATCGCTCCCACGGTCGAGATCACCCGGCCCGCGGTACTGCACAGCGGCGACACGCTGCTCCTCTGTACCGACGGTCTGTGGGGCGGCCTGACCGATCGCCAGATCGGCGAGGCGTTTGCCAGCCTGACCCTGATGCGTGCGGTGCCCGAGCTGATGGAGGTCGCGCTCGCAAAGGCCGGTGACGACTCGGACAACTGCACTGCGATCGCGATGACGTGGGCCGGTTCGGAATCGATCGACATGATTCCGCCGACCGAGGCCCCGGTATCGACGCTGCTGATTCCCGAGGGCTCGGTTGCCTCGACGGTCCAGATTCCCCGCCATTCGGACGCCGGAGGCGACGAGGAGCTGACCGACAACCAGATCGACGACGCGGTGGCCGAGATCCAGCGCGCGATCAAGCGGTCCGCCCGGCTCGTCCCAGGAAAATGACTCTGCGTGCAGGTGGGCGAAAGCCGGACGAGTTGCGCCCGATCGCCATCACGCGCGGCTATACGGCGCACGCCGAGGGCTCGGTGCTGGTCGAGTTCGGCGGCACGCGCGTGGTCTGCACCGCGTCGGTCGAAGAGAAGGTGCCGTCGTTTCTCAAGGGCAAGGGGCAGGGCTGGCTGACGGCCGAGTACGGCATGCTGCCGCGCTCGACGCACACGCGCACCGAACGCGAGGCGGCGCGCGGCAAGCAGAGCGGGCGCACGCTCGAGATCCAGCGCCTGATCGGGCGCAGCCTGCGCGCGGTGGTCGACCTCGCGCGGCTCGGGGAACGGACGATCCAGGTCGACTGCGACGTGCTGCAGGCTGACGGTGGCACACGCACCGCATCGATCACCGGTGCCTTCGTGGCTGTCTACGACGCGCTGCGCTGGATGCAGGGGCGGCGGATGATCGCGGAGATCCCGGTGGCGAGTTTCGTGGCCGCGGTGTCGGTCGGTCTGCACGAAGGAGTCGCACTGCTCGATCTCGACTATGCCGAGGATTCGAGCTGCGAAACCGACATGAACGTCGTGATGACCGGCGACGGCGCGTTTGTCGAAGTGCAGGGCACCGCCGAGGGTGCGCCCTTCACGCAGGTCCAGATGGAGCAGATGCTGCGGCTCGCGCGCGCCGGAATCGCAGCGCTGGTCGATCGCCAGCGCGCCGCGCTCGGCATCGCCTGACCTCGGCGCCATGCGCAGGCTGGTACTGGCGTCGGACAACCCCGGCAAGCTGCGCGAGTTCCGCGCGCTGCTGGCGCCGCTCGGTATCGAGATCGTCGCGCAGCGCGAGCTTGGGGTGAGCGCCGCCGAGGAGCCGCACCAGACCTTCGTCGAGAACGCCCTGGCCAAGGCACGGCACGCCAGTGCGCATACCGGGTTGCCGGCGCTGGCCGACGATTCCGGCCTGTGCTGTGTCGCGCTCGGCGGCGCCCCTGGCGTGCGCTCCGCGCGGTTCGCGGGCGACGGCGGCAGCGACGCGGCCAACAATGCCGAGCTGATCCGCCGCCTGGCGTCATGCAACGACCGGCGCGGTCACTACACCTGCGTGCTGGTTGCCTTGCGCTCGCGCGACGACCCGGAGCCGCTGATTGCCGACGCACGCTGGCAAGGCGAAATCGTTGCGCAGGCACGCGGTGCCAACGGCTTCGGCTACGACCCGCACTTCCTGCTGCCCGAACTCGGCAAGACGGCCGCCGAGCTCGAGACCGAACACAAGAATCGCATCAGCCATCGCGGGCTTGCGATGAGCGACATGGCGCGCAAGCTGGCGCGCGCGTGGACGTGGTGAAGATTCCGCCGGTCGGCGTGGCGCCGGATGCGGCGTCGCTCGACGCCGATGCAGCGCACTACCTGCGGCCCGGAACGCTGCAGTTGCCGACGTTGCCGCCGCTGTCGCTTTACGTGCACGTGCCGTGGTGCCTGCGCAAGTGCCCGTATTGCGATTTCAACTCGCACGAGCGCGCGGGCGGTGTGGCCGCGATCCCGGAGGCGGAGTATGTCGAAGCGCTGCGCGCCGACCTGGAGTCCGCGCTGCCGCTGATCTGGGGCCGGCACGTCGTCAGCGTCTTCATCGGCGGCGGCACGCCGAGCGTGCTGTCGGCGCGCGCGATCGACCGGCTGTTATCCGACGTGCGCGCGCTGCTGCCGCTGGAGCCGGACTGCGAGGTCACGCTGGAAGCGAATCCCGGCACCTTCGAGGCGGCCAAGTTCGCGTCCTTCCGGGCCGCCGGCATCACACGCCTGTCGATCGGGATCCAGTCGTTCGATGACGCGATGTTGAAGTCGCTCGGCCGCGTCCACGACGGCGCCCAGGCGCGCGCGGCGATCGAGATCGCGCAGCGGAGCTTCGAGAACTTCAATCTGGATCTGATGTACGCGCTGCCGGCGCAGACGCTGGAGCAGATGCGGCAGGATGTCGAGGCTGCGCTGCGGATCGAGCCGCCGCACCTGTCGCTGTACCAGCTCACGCTCGAGCCGAACACGGCGTTCGCCAAGTACCCGCCGCCGCTGCCGGACGAGGACGCGGCCGCGGAGATGCACGAATGGATCGAAGAGCGGACGCAGCGCGCCGGCTACTCGCACTACGAAGTATCGGCGTATGCGCGTCCCGGCAGAACCTGCCGGCACAACCTCAATTACTGGAGCTTCGGCGACTACCTAGGGATCGGCGCCGGGGCGGCCAGCAAGCTGTCGTTCCCGCACCGGATCGTGCGGCAGACGCGGTTCAAACAGCCGGAGAGCTATCTGCGCGGTGCCGCGCGGCGCGCATTCATCGCCGAAGCGCATGAGGTGGCGCGCGCGGATCTTCCGTTCGAGTTCATGCTGAATGCACTGCGCCTCAGCGCGGGTTTTCCGATCCGCTGGTTCATGGAGCGGACGGGACTGCCGCTGTCGGCACTCGAGCCCGCGCTGCAGAACGCCGAGCGGCGCGGACTGGTGGTGCGCGACCTCGAATCGATTAGGCCGACGCCGCTGGGGCGCCGGTTTCTCAGCGACCTGCAATCCTTGTTCCTGCCGCGGCGCACGGTCGCCGAGTTAGGACCCATTTAGGCGCATTCGGCACCAGACGAGTGCATAATGCCCTCGTGTCGTGCATCTTGCTCCAGAACGAGGGCAGAACCGGACCGGCCGTGAACGCGGCTAAACCCCTGATGCACAGGGCGGGTGCGGCCACGCAACCTGATGGCGCGGCGCGGCACGGTTCCTGCTAGGGATTGCTGTGACGCGCTGGATACCACAGCGCGGATAGATCCGCCGACCCGGCCGAATTCACGAACCCGCCTCTTAAACGAAGGAGAACACTCCATGGCGAGCGCCAAAGACGTCATGAAAATGATCACCGACAACGAAGTGAAATTCGTTGATCTGCGCTTCACCGATTTCAAGGGCAAGGAGCAGCACGTTTCCGTCCCGATGAAGTCGTTCGACGACAGCAAGTTCGAGCACGGGCACGCGTTCGACGGCTCCTCGATCGCCGGCTGGAAGGGCATCGAGGCTTCGGACATGCTGCTGATGCCCGATCCGGGCTCGGCGCGCATGGACCCGTTCCGCGAGGAGAACACGCTGATCCTGTCGTGCGATGTGATCGAACCGTCGACCGGCAAGGGCTACGAGCGCGACCCGCGATCGCTGGCGCGGCGTGCGGAGGCGTACCTGAAGTCGACCGGCCTCGGTGACACCGCCTACTTCGGCCCCGAGCCCGAGTTCTTCATCTTCGACTCCGTCACGTGGAACGTCGACATGTCGGGCTGCTCCGTCAGGATCAAGTCGGAAGAGGCGCCATGGTCGACCGGAATCGATTACGAGGCCGGCAACCTGGCACATCGGCCGGCGGTCAAGGGCGGGTACTTCCCGGTGCCGCCGACCGATTCGCTGCAGGACATCCGCTCCGAGATGTGCCTGCTGCTCGAGCAGCAGGGTGTGGAGGTCGAGGTGCATCACCACGAGGTCGCGGCGCCGGGCCAGTGCGAGATCGGCACCAAGTTCGAGACCCTGGTCAAGCGTGCCGACTGGCTGCAGATCCTGAAGTACACCGTGTGGAACGTCGCCGCCAGCTACGGCAAGACGGCCACCTTCATGCCCAAGCCCGTCGTCGGCGACAACGGCTCCGGCATGCACGTGCACCAGTCGGTGTGGAAGGATGGCGTCAACCTGTTCGCAGGCAACGGCTACGCCGGGCTGTCGGACTTCGCGCTGTACTACATCGGCGGCATCATCAAGCATGCCAAGGCGCTGAACGCCTTCACCAACCCCGGCACCAACAGCTACAAGCGGCTCGTGCCCGGCTTCGAGGCGCCGATCAACCTCGCGTACTCGGCGCGCAACCGGTCGGCGTCATGCCGCATCCCGTACGTGTCGAATCCCAAGGGCCGGCGCGTCGAGGTGCGCTTCCCCGACCCGACCGCGAATCCGTATCTTGCGTTCTCGGCCATGCTGCTGGCCGGACTCGATGGCGTGCAGAACAAGATTCATCCCGGCGAGCCGATGGACAAGAACCTGTACGACCTCGAGCCGGAAGAGGCCGCCAAGGTTCCGCACCCCTGCGCGTCGCTCGACGAGGCGCTCGACCATCTCGACCGCGACCGCGAGTTCCTGACCCGCGGCGGCGTATTCAGCAACGACATGATCGACGCCTACATCGCGCTGAAGATGGAGGAGGTCACGCGCTTCCGCATGACGACGCACCCGGTCGAATTCGACATGTACTACGGGTCGTGATCGCTTGCGCTCCTCGCGATATATCGACGAGCAAAGGGGCGGGGCACCGCCCCTTTGTCTTCGAGCCGATCATCCGAAATGCCGATGATGTGTCATCCGGGGTTCGATGCCTCGACCGTCAGGGTGAGCGCGGCGACCCTGCCCTTGCCGCTGCACCCGGCGTACACTGCGCGGGGTCTTTGCGCGCTACGCGAACATGATCAGGCTGAATTCCATCGGACTGCTGCTGGCCACGGCCCTGCTGGGGACTCTTCCGCGTGCCGGTGCGACGCAGGACATCTTCCTGTGCGTCGACGACCAGGGGCGCAAGACCTATCAGAACACCGGCAACAGCAAGGGCTGCAAGAAGCTCGACGTGCAGCCGATCCTCACGCTGCCGGCGCCGCGCGCGGCGGCGAAACCGGCCCAGAACAGCGCCGATGCGCGCCCGACGAACTTTCCGCGCGTCGACAGCGAGACACAGCGCGCCCGCGACAGCGACCGCAAGCGCGTGCTGGAAGACGAGCTGAAGTCGGAGGAGGACAAGCTTTCCCGGCTGCGCGCCGAATACAACAATGGCGAGCCGGAGCGGCGCGGCGACGAGCGCAACTACGCGCGCTATCAGGACCGCGTGCAGCGTCTGCAGGCCGAAATTCAGCGCAGCGAATCCAACGTCACGTCGCTGAAGCGCGAAATCTCCCTGTTGCAGCGGCAGTAGCCCGCTTGCCTGGCTGCGGGTCCGCCGCAGCGCACTGCCTTCCTGTCGGGCCGATCCGATGACTGCGTTCGACCCGGACTTCGCCGAAGCGCGGCTCGCCGGCCGCTACCAGGGCCTCGACCTGCTGTCGACCGCGGTGCTGATCTTCGACGACCGCGCGCGCGTGGTCTTCGCCAACCATGCGGCGGAGCAGCTGTTCGAGGTGTCGCGCAAGAATCTCGTCGGCCAGGCCGCGGCGCGGCTGTTCGTCGACGAAGCCGCGGTCGACCGCCTTCTGGCACAGGCGCGCGCCAACGACCTCGGCCAGCAGCGCCAGCTGATCGAACTGCGGCGGGTCCAGCACGATCCGCTGCCGGTGCAGGCGACCGCGACCGCGCTGTACGCGGAGGACACACCGCTGCTGCTGGAGCTGGCCGAGATCGAGCAGCAGCTGCGGGTGAGCCGGGAAGAGACGCGGCTCGACCAGACCGAAGCCAACCGGCAGCTGCTGCGCAATCTCGCGCACGAGATCAAGAACCCGCTGGGCGGCATCCGCGGTGCTGCACAGCTGCTGGAGGCCGAACTCGCGTCGACGGACCAGCGCGAGTACACGCGCGTGATCATCAGCGAGGCGGACCGCCTGCAGGGGCTGGTCGACCGGTTGCTGGCGCCGCACCGCACGCCGCGCGTGGTCGCCGAGTTCAACGTGCACGAGGTCTGCGAGCGCGTGCGCGCGGTGATCCTGGCCGAGTTTCCGCGCGGCCTGGAGCTGGTGCGCGACTACGACGCCTCGGTGCCCGACTGCCGCGGCGACAAGGAGCAACTGATCCAGGCGCTGCTGAACATCGTGCGCAATGCGGCCGAGGCGCTCGGCGCGCGGATCGCCGACAACTCGGCGCAGATCATCCTGCGCACGCGGATCGCCCGCCACGTGACGATTGCGCGCCGGCACTGCCGGCTGGCACTCGATTTGCATGTGATCGACAACGGACCGGGAGTTCCCGACGAACTGCGCGAGCGCATCTTCTTTCCGCTCGTTTCCGGCCGCGAGGGCGGCAGCGGACTGGGCCTGACACTGGCGCAGTCGTTCGTGCAGCAGAACGAGGGAATGATCGAGTTCGAGTCGCGTCCGGGACGCACCGATTTCCGAATACTTTTGCCGCTGTGATGAAACCAATCTGGATCGTCGACGATGACCGTTCGATTCGCTGGGTGCTGGAGAAGGCGCTCGGTCGAGAGAACATCCCGTGCCGCTCGTTCGGCGGCGGGCAGGAAGTGCTGTCCGAGCTCGAGCACGACAGCCCGCAGGTGCTGGTCTCGGACATCCGCATGCCGGGCATCAACGGTATCGAGCTGCTGCGCTCGGTCAAGCGCAAGCACCCGGCGCTGCCGGTGATCATCATGACGGCGTTTTCCGATCTCGAAAGCGCGGTGTCGGCGTTTCAGAGCGGCGCGTTCGAATACCTGCCCAAGCCGTTCGATGTGGACAAGGCGGTCGAGCTGATCCGGCGCGCGGTCGACGAGAGCCTGCGCGAGGAGCACGGCGACGAGACGCCGGGCGAAACGCCGGAGATCCTCGGCCAGGCGCCGGCGATGCAGGAGGTCTTCCGCGCGATCGGGCGCCTGTCGCAGTCGAACGTCACCGTGCTGATCACCGGCGAGTCGGGCAGCGGCAAGGAGGTCGTCGCGCGCGCGCTGCACAACCACAGCGCACGCAAGAACGCCCCGTTCATCGCGCTGAACATGGCGGCAATACCGCGCGATCTGCTCGAGAGCGAACTGTTCGGGCACGAGCGCGGCGCATTCACCGGCGCGCAGGCGATGCGGCGCGGCCGGTTCGAGCAGGCCGAAGGCGGAACCCTGTTCCTGGACGAGATCGGCGACATGCCGGCGGAACTGCAGACCCGGCTGCTGCGCGTGCTGTCCGACGGTTTCTACTACCGCGTCGGCGGCCATCAACCGATCAAGGCCGACGTGCGCGTGATCGCGGCCACGCACCAGAACCTCGAAGAGCGCGTTCGCCAGGGCACCTTCCGCGAGGATCTGTATCACCGTCTGAACGTGATCCGGCTGCGGCTGCCGCCGCTGCGCGAGCGCAGGGAAGACATTCCCCTTCTTGCGCGGCACTTCCTCGCCAAGAGCGCGCGCGAGCTTGGTGTCGAACCGAAGCGCCTTTCCGGCGAAGCGTTGAAGTTCATCGCCCAGCTCGACTTCCCCGGCAATGTCCGCCAGCTCGAGAACCTGTGCCACTGGCTGACGGTGCTGGCGCCGGCGCAGGTGGTCAAGGTCGAAGACCTGCCGCTCGAGGTGCGGCAGGAACCCGTGGCTCGCGTCGCTGCGCCCGCGGAGGCCGCGGCGTCTGCGCCCGACGCAGCGCCGGCCGGCGTCGCGTCGGTCGTCGCCGCCGCGCCCGGCAGTCCAGACTGGGTGGTGCTGCTGGGAGCCGAAGTCGAGCGGCGACTGCGGTCACAGCAGACTGGGGTCATGGATGCGCTCGTGCGGGAGTTCGAGTCGACCGTGATCGGCACGGCGCTCAGGCTGACTCACGGGCGCCGGATCGAGGCCGCAACCAGGCTCGGCGTGGGTCGCAACACGATCACGCGCAAGGTCCAGGATCTGAAGCTCGAAGACTGACCCAACATTCGCAGCGGATTCCATCCGCTGCGAATGCAACTCGTCGCAACAATTCGCAGTTCGTCGCAAAGCGCAGGCGGCGCCTGACGGCCCGCCGATAATCGCGCCCACTCGAAGGTCGGGCACCCGCGCGTGCGGGTCGGCCGACCCCTGAAGGGGGTTCGATGAACAAGCAAAGGAAGTGGCTGCTGATCGGCCTGGCGCTCCTGGTGGCAGGCGGCGGCGCGGCCGCGGTCGCGGTCAGGGCGGCAAAATCCGAGCAGTCGGCGAAGAAGGAAACTCCGCCGCTCGAGTTCACCGCACGCGATCTGGTGCAGCTTGCGCCGCGCAAGCTCGAAGTGGAGCTGTCATTCCCCGGCAATGTGCAGGCGGTTTCGCAGGCGACCGTACGTTCCAAGCTGTCGGCGGAAGTCAAGCGCGTGCTGGTGCGGGAAGGCGACCGGGTCGGCGCCGGGCAGATCGTGGCGGAATTCGATACTTCGCAGCTGCGCGCGCAGCTTGCGGAAAAGATGGCGACGCTCGAGTCCGCGCGCGCCCAGCTGGTGCAGTCGCAGCGCACGCACGAGGCCAATGCACAGCTTATTAGGCAGAACTTCATTTCCCAGAACGCGATGGACACCGCCGACGCTGCGCTGCGGGCACAGGACGCCGCGGTCGACGCGGCACGAGCCCAGCTGGAGCAGACGCAGCTGCAGCTCGCCGATGCGGTGGTGCGCGCGCCGATCGCCGGCCAGGTTGCCAGGCGGCTGGTGCAGCCGGGAGAAAAGGTGGCCTTCGACGCCGCGCTGCTGACGATCGTCGACCTGTCCGAGCTCGAGGTGCAGGCGCAGGCACCGGTGTCGGATGTCGCGCAGATCGCGCATGGGGCCCAGGTCGACATCGAAATCGAAGGTCTGGCGGGGCGCAACTTCACGGGCCGCGTTGACCGCATCAATCCGGCCGCGGAAGCAGGATCGCGCACGATCCACGTATACGTCCGGCTGCCGAATGAACGCACGGACCAGGACTGGCTGTTGCGTGCCGGCATGTTTGCGCGCGTGCACATGCACGTCGGCGCGGACCGCGAGGTGCCGGCGCTGCCGCTGTCGGCGATCCGCAGCGACACGGGCCAGCCGAGCGTGTGGATCCTTGCCGACGGCAAGCTCATGCGACGCGCGGTCGAACTCGGCAGGCGCGACGAGCGCGCGCAGCAGGTGGAGATCGTCGGCGGCGTGGCGCCGACCGACCGCGTGCTGGCGACCAAGTTCGACAACCTTCGCGACGGACTCGCGGCACGCGTGGTCACCGGGTCGGTGGATGCGAAGGTCGCCGACAAGGATGCGCCGCGCGCACCGGCATCGAACTGATCGGACCGGCGAGATCGTGCCATGTGGATGACCCGCGTTTCGATCAACCACCCGGTGTTCGCCACCATGGTGATGGTGGCGCTCACCGTGCTGGGCCTGTTCTCCTACATGCGGCTGGGTGTCGAGCCGATGCCCGATGTCAGCCCACCCGGGGTGATGATCTGGAACAACTATCCGGGCGCGTCGCCCGAGCAGGTCGAGAACGATCTGGCCAAGCCGGTGGAGAACGCGGTCAACACGGTGGCCGGCGTCAAGCGGATCCTGTCGCGCTCCGACGAGGGACGGTCGCTGACCTGGGTCGAATTCCGCCTCGACGTCGACGTCACGCGCGGGATGCAGGAAGTGCGCGACAAGCTGGCGCAGATCCGCGCCGGCTTCCCGCGCGATGCCAAGGATCCGATCGTGACGCGCGCGGAGACCGAGAACGACCAGCCGGTCGCCTCCTTCGCGCTGCTGGGCAAGGATCGCAGCCAGCGCGAGCTGACGCTGATCGCCGAGCAGATCGTGCAGAAGGGCTTCGAGCGCATCAACGGCGTGGGCCGCGTGGACCTCGGCGGCACCGTGACGCGCCAGATCCAGGCGCGCGTCGACCCTGCGAAGCTGACCGCGTATGGCCTGACGGTCGATCAGGTGGTGCAGGCGCTGCGCAACGCCAACGTCAGCGTGCCGGTGGGAACGATCTCGAATCGCACGTCCGAGTCGATCGTGCGCGTCGATGGCCGCCTCACTTCGCCGGTCGACTTCAACGGCATCATCGTCGCGCGCAAGAACGGCGTGCCGATCCTGCTGTCGCAGGTTGCCAGCGTCGTCGACGGCGAGGCCGAGCGCCAGTCGCTGACACGCATCGACGGCCAGCCCGCGATCGGCGTGTGGGTGTTCAAGGCGCAGGACGCCAACATCGTCAAGGTCGGCCAGCAGCTGAAGGACGCCGCGCAGGACATCCGCAAGCAGCTGCCGTCGGGCGTCGAACTGAAGTTCATGTGGGCGATGGCGGATTTCGTCGAGCACTCCGTCAACAACGTGAAGACGACGATCGTCGAGGGAGCGGCGCTGACGGTGCTGATCGTGTTCCTCTTCCTCGGCTCGTGGCGCAGCACGGTGATCACCGGGTTGACGCTGCCGATCGCGGTGATCGCGACCTGCATCGCCATCTATGCGCTCGGCTTCACGCTGAACTACATGACGCTGATGGCGCTGTCGCTGTGCATCGGCCTGCTGATCGACGACGCGATCGTGGTGCGCGAGAACATCGTGCGCCACATCCAGATGGGCAAGGACCACTACACCGCGGCGCGCGAAGGCACCGACGAGATCGGGCTCGCGGTGCTGGCGACCACGTTCTCGATCGTCGCGGTGTTCGTGCCGATCGCCTTCATGAGCGGCATCGTCGGCAAGTTCTTCTATCCGTTCGGCATGACGGTCGTGGTCGCGGTGCTGGTGTCGCTGTTCGTCAGCTTCACGCTCGATCCGATGCTGTCCGCCGTATGGCGCGACCCGCCGCACGGGGCGAAGGACCTGCGGCTGGTCGGCCCGCTGCTGCGCCGCTTCGACCGCTGGGTCGAATCGTGGCACCGGATCTACGACCGGCTGCTGCGCGCGGCGCTCGAACGCCGCAAGACCACGCTGGCGATCGCGACTGCGAGTTTCCTCCTCAGCCTGCCGATTGCGGCTCTCGTGGGCGGCGAGCTGATGCCGGAGGCCGACCAGAGCTTCACGAGCGTCGGGCTGACGATGCCGGTCGGCTCCAGCCTCGAATATGCGGACCAGCAGGTCAGGCGCGTCGAAGCGGTGCTGCGTGACTTTCCCGAGATCGAATCGATCGACACCAGCATCGGCACCGAGGGCGCGCGCAACAACGGCCGCATCAACCTGAAGCTGGTCCCCCGCAGCGATCGCAAGCGCTCGCAAAAGCAGATCGAGGAGGCGATCCGCAAGCGCGTGGCCGGCATTCCCGGCGTGCAGCTCACGGTCGGCTTCCAGGGCGCGATCTACGTGGCGCTGCTCGGCAACAATGATGCCGAGATGAGGCGCGTGATGGCGGACTTCAGGAACAAGGTCGCGCAGATCCGCGGCGTCACCGATATCGACGTGTCGATCAAGGAGGGCACGCCCGCGCTTGCGGTTCGCCTTAAACCCGAGCTCGCCGCTGAGTACGGCATCACGCATGCGCAGCTCGGCGCCACGCTGCGCGCGCTGGTGGGCGGGGAGAACTCCGGCTACTGGCTCGCGCCCGACGGGCAGAACTACGAGGTGATCACGCAGCTGCCGCGCGTGGACCGCACCGTCGCCGACGACATCGCCAACCTGAACATCGCCACCGGACGCCAGATGGCCGACGGCGCTCCGGAGGTGGTGCCGCTGCGCGCGATCGCGACCATCGAGCGCACCTTCAACCCCGACAACATCCGCCGCCAGGACCTGCAGCGGCGCGTGGCGCTGTTCGCCAACGTCGAGGGTCGGCCCGCGGGTGACGCGGGCAAGGAAGTGCAGGAACTGGTGAAGTCGTACCAGCTGCCGCCCGGGCTGCGCTTCGACGTCGGCGGGCAGATCAGGGATCAGCAGGAAGTCAGCGCCGCGATCGCCGGTGCGCTGGCGCTGGCGGTGATCTTCATCTACATCGTGCTGGCGTCGCAGTTCGGCAGCTTCATCCAGCCGGTGGCGATCATGGCGTCGCTGCCGCTTTCGATCGTCGGCGTGATGCTGGCGCTGCTGGTGACGAACACGACCCTGAACATCTTCTCGATGATCGGAATCGTGTTCCTGATGGGCCTGGTGACTAAGAACGCGATCCTGCTGGTCGACTTCGCCAACCAGGGACAGCGCAAGGGCATGAACCGGCTCGACGCCTTGCTCGCCGCCGGGCAGACGCGGCTGCGCCCGATCCTGATGACGACCGCGGCGATGATCTTCGGCATGCTGCCGCTCGCGATCGGACTGGGCGAAGGGGCGGAGCAGCAGGCGCCGATGGGCCGCGCGATCATCGGCGGCGTGATCACCTCGACGCTGCTGACGCTCGTGGTGGTGCCGGTGATCTACTCGTACCTCGATGCGTTGGAGAAGCGCTGGCTCCGCCGCCGCGTCCCTGCGGGGGGCGCGACCGCGCTGGCGCATCAGCCGGCCGATCGCGAGCCGTGATGCAGCCGGGCGCGGCGCGTCGACAAGCGCAGCAGCGCTACTTCCCGAGCCGCTGAAGCTCCGGCGACGGCTCGACGAGCCTCCAGCGCAGCGGCAGCGCTTCGGGGCGGTAAAGCACCTGATCGATGTGCAGCCGCACCAGCCTCTCGGCGCCGGCGAAGTGCGCCAGCGCAGGCCCGTCCCAGATGATTTCCGCACGGCCCGCAACGTGCAGAAGATCGCCGTTGGCGAAGTCGGGAAACACGAGGCCGGTACGCGGCTCGACGGCAAGATTGCCCAGGGTGTTGAAGTACGTGTTCCCCGGATAATCCGGCCACGTCAGCGTACGGCCGTCGTCGCTTGCGCGCGTGAAGCCGGGACGGCCACCGCGATGCGAGACATCGCTGCCGGCGCTCGGTGCGTCACCCGCGGCATGGGTCGCGATGAAGAACGTATCTGCGGCGTGGATCAACGCCGCGGCGGTCGCATCCAGCCGGTGCGTTCGCCGCACTGCCTCCGGGGGCGGGCCTGCACGATGCTGCAGTTCGCGCCGCTGGATGTACTTCGGGCAGTTGCCGAAGCTCTGCATGACGCGCAGGCCAAAGCCGGCCTTGCCCGCGTCGACGACGCGGCCGTTGGCGCGATTGCGCCGTCGCGTCGGCAATTCGATGCCGAGCAGCGCCAGCGGCGCACCGTCGCGTATCAACGGCCGCATCGGGTCGCCGTC
Organism: Gemmatimonadota bacterium; assembly: GCA_050258235.1. Classification (GTDB taxonomy): domain Bacteria; phylum Pseudomonadota; class Gammaproteobacteria; order Burkholderiales; family Burkholderiaceae_F; genus JAKOQB01. The sequence continues at coordinate 19,609 of JBLMYK010000214.1, forward strand.
GGGTGGCAGCGCCTCGACGCGCAGGTGCGTGTCGTCAGGCGATGTCACGAATCCGGCCGCGGCCCCCGCGAGCAGCGTTGCCCACGGCTGGCCCGTGTCGTCTGCCGCGCCGAGCGCGATGAATGGCAGCAGGGCGAAAAACTCGCGATGCTGTTGCGGCAGCACGTTGCGGATCACGCGCGGACCGACCTGTGCCATGCGTTCGCGCGATCCCGCGCGCGTCTGCACCGCCAGCTCGCCGGCATGGAACGGCGACGCCGCGACTGAACCGTCGGTTGGGTTCGACATCGGATCGACTCAAGCCGCCAGACCGACACGGCTTGCGGGCATCGGCACGAATCCGGGCAGCGCCTCGACCCGCTGCAGCCAGGCGCGCACGGCGGGATACGCGTCGAGCGAGACGTTTCCCTCCGGCGCGTGCGCGGTGTAGCTGTACAACGCGAGGTCGGCAATGGTGGGCTGCGCCGCCGCGATGAATTCGTTGCCGGCGGCGGAAAGCGCTTGCTCCATCACGCGCAGCAGCCCGTGCGCGCGCTCGATCGAGTCTTTCGGATCGAGCGGCCGCTTGAAGAGCTCGATCACGCGCGCGGTCGCCACGCCGAACGCGAGGGGCCCCGCCGCGACGGACAGCCAGCGCTGTACGCGCGCTGCACCGACCGGATCGCGCGGCAGCCACGACTCGCCCGCGTAGCGCAGCGCCAGGTAGGTGAGGATCGCATTGGAGTCGGCGATCACCGTGCCATCGTCGACCAGGACCGGCACCTGGCCGAAGGCATTCAGCGCGAGAAATCCGGCGGTCTTGTGTTCGCCGCGCCCGAGATCGACGTCGATCGGGTCGAACGGCAACTCGAGCAGGTGCAGAAAGAGCTCGACGCGGTGGCAGTGGCCCGACAGGGCATGGCGGTAAAGCTTGATCGGCATGAGGACCTCGCAACGATGAGGTCGCCATTCTTGGCCCGCGCGACAGTGGAATAAAGCCCTCCCGGAGGATTTGACTGCTCCAGTTTCCGCAGCAATCATCCGCTGATGGACAAGTTCAGGGCCTTGCGCACCTTCGTCGCCATCGTCGACCGCGGCAGCCTCACGCGCGCCGCCGATGCGCTCGAATCCTCGCTGCCCGCGGTGGTGCGTACGCTGGCGGCGCTCGAGGCCGAGCTGGGAGTTCGCCTGATGAACCGCACGACGCGGCGGCTGTCGCTGACAGAGGACGGCCGACAGTACCTGGAGCGCGCACGGCGCATCCTGGCCGACCTCGACGAGGCGGACCGCGTGCTGGGCGCTGGGCAAGGCGAGCCGAGCGGAATCCTGAACGTCACGGCGCCGGTGCTTTTCGGCCAGTATCACGTTGCGCCCGCGGTCACGCGCTTCCTGCAGCGCTTCCCGAAGATGCGCGTCAACCTCGTGCTGCTGGACCGGGTCGTCAACCTGGTCGAGGAAGGACTCGACGTCGGCATACGCATCGGGCACCTGCAGGATTCGAGCGTGGTCGCGCGCAGCGTCGGGCGCATCCGTCGTGTCGTGGTTGCGAGCCCTTCGTTGCTGCGGCGGCTCGGCACGCCAGCGCATCCGCGCGAGCTGGCGAAGCTGCCCTGCCTGTGCTTCAACGCCACCGACGGCAGCCACTGGGCGTTCCGGGAGGCCGGCCGAGCGTTCACCGTCTCCGTGCAAGGTCCGCTCGAATGCAACTTGGCTGCACCGATGCTGGAGGCCTGCGCGGCCGGCCTGGGTTTTGGGAGATGCCTTTCATACCAGGCGGCACCGCTGATCGCGGCGAGGCGCCTGCGCGTCGTGCTGGTGGAATACGAAGTGGAGCCGTGGCCCGTCAGCGTCACGTACCCGAGCGCACGACTTTTGCCGTCCCGCACGAGGACCTTCATCGAATGGATGATCGGCGCGCTGAAGGCGGCGCTATAGAGGAGAAACAGGCACAGAAAATTCGGGACCGCGCTTCGCTGTAGTCGAGTCGTGGGCCGCAAATCGCGGCGAGGCCAGATCACCGCAGGTTCGAGCGCAGGCGTCTCGTCCGGCTCGAGGGCCCTTGCTCGAGATGCGGGCCGAGCGTACGCGACTTTGCGGTCCAGGGCATCGGTGTGAGCAGCGCCGGACGCAACGCTGTTGCCCCTTACGGGCCACCAGACTTGCAGCAGCCGCAGGGTTCGCGCAAGATTCGTGCTGCCGATCGCAACGGTCGGGGCCGGACCGATCGACGATCCGGGCAGATCCACTCACTTTGAGGGAGAACCAGTGATGGAAAATACGAAGGAGCGCTTTGCGCCCGATCTGGAGACGTCTGGCGTGCAAAGCAAAGAACCGTCTGATGTGACGGCGTCGCAACCGGCCCGTCGCAGGCTGTTCAAGACGGCCGCCGCCGCTGCGGTGGGTGTCGCCGCCACCGCCCCGGGGCCGTTCATCCGCACGGCTGCTGCCGCCGGAACGACCTGGAAGGTGCAGACGTCCTGGCCGGCCGGTGTGGGCCTGCAGACGTTCAAGAACTGGTGCGGCACGATCAAGGAGAAGACCGGCGGCGAACTCGAATTCAAGCCGTTCGCGGCCAAAGAGGTCGTCGGCGACTTCGAGCTCCTCGACGGCG
>JBLMYK010000215.1:0-2845 GCA_050258235.1 Gemmatimonadota bacterium
CGGCGGACGTCCAGGCGGCGAGCGCGCTCAGCATGGCCTGGCGCAGCCGCAGCGGGTCCGCCTTGCCATCGGCAACCGCACCGAGCTCCGGTGCAATACGCGCCAATTCGCCGATGACCCAGGTCTCGGCCGGCGGCGCGAACTGCGCTACGCACGCACGCAGCCAACGCGCGAGCAGCGCGTACGGCACGCGCGCATCGCCCGGCCTCGCACCGACGGCGATCACACTGCGCCGAGTGGAAGCGAAGTCGGTCAACAGCCGTGTCTTGCCGATGCCCGGCTCTCCGCTGGCGATCACGATGCGCCGCGCGTCCCACGCGCGCTCGAGCTGCGCCCATTCGACTTCGCGGCCGACGAGCCGCGGCGGTCGCAGCACCGCCACAGGTCTCGGCGCTAACGGGGTCGCACTGGTGGCCAGCGTCCCGCTGTCCTCGATCAAGCGCGCCAGCTCGAGCGTTTCCTTGCCCGGGCGCGCGCCGACATGCTCGCGCAGCGCTTCACAGCAACGTTCATACGCCGCGAGGGCCGCGGCACGATCGCCGCGCAGGTAGTGCAATCGCATCACACGTCGATGCGCGTGTTCGAGCGAAGGATCGTCGCCGACCAGCCTCTGCGCATACCGCAGCGACCGCCCGACATGACCCTCGGCCTCCAGCCGCGAATCGACCTCGGCGAGCGCAGCGCGGCGCGCCTGCCGCCACTTTTCCCGCGCCGCTTCGACCCAGTCGAGCAATTCGGCGCAGTCGCCGTAATCGAGTTTGCCCAGCAGCTCGCCGGTCGCCGCATCGGGATCCGCAGCCAGCCTCGGTGCGAGCGCATCCAGATCGTGCGCGACCGATTCAGCCAGCGACAGCACCGGGCCGGCACGCACGACGTCGCTGGTGGCAGCCCTGCGCAGGCGGAACAAGCGCTGGCGCAGATTATTGCGGGCGCGATTTTCGTCGATGTCCGCCCACAGCAGCGCGGCGGCCCTGGTGCGCGGTGCTGATCCTTCGGTCGCCAGCAGGGCGAGCAGCGCAGCTTCCTTTCGTTCGAGGACGTAAACGCCGCCGGTCGCGAGCAGCAGACGGGGCGTGTTCAGCAATTGCAGGCGCACCCGCGCAGCGACCGACGGCGCGGCCCGCAACTTGTCCTTGGATCGGATTGATGCCGCTCGGGTCATCGGCTTCTCCGCAACCCGCCCCAGCCGCCGCACGCGCTCGCGGGCGCGAGACTCGACGCGAGGGTGGATCGGATCATACGCAGAGACGGTGGCGGTGGAGCGTCATCGATTGACGGCAGGCGCCGTGTGCGAGAAGTGTCTCGGAGTCGGCGAACCGGCGCAATGAATTGGCGGCAAAGCATCGGTCGCGGGCACCGAGGCGCGCTCCGCATCAAATGCGCGGCCTGTCCGCGGCGCCGCCGGTTCGCTGCTTGCGGGGGACCGGCGGCGCCGCGGCAGACACGCATCTATGCGCGGTCGCGCCTCACTTCTTCGCCGGCTGGTTGAGTTCCTTCGACGCCGGCGTCGTTCCGCCGTCCACGCCGAGCCGTCCGCCGGTGCCCAGCCCACCGCGCACGGTCTGCGCCTTGTAGCTCTTCAGCGCCGAGACCATCTGGTTGTACGAGTCCGCGAAGGCGGCGGTGATGATCTTGCCCTCCGGCGTGCTCGTGTACGCGCCGGCCCCCGCGCCGAGTCCGCCGCCGAAGAGACCCCCGGCGACGTTGAAGTCATAGTTCTTCGCGCTGCCCTCGGCGGCGGAGATCTGCACGCCGGAACGGTTGTCGATCAGCAGCAGCGTGGTGGCAGCCTCGTTCGACTTCAGCCCGCCCGCCACCGCGCCGACCGCAGCGCCGAGGAAGCCGAGTCCGCCGAGCGCGCCGCCGACGCCGCCGGTGCCCTTCTGCGCGAACTGGATGCTCGGCCGCATCGAATAGTCGGCCGCCACCATCTGGCCCTTGCCGAAGTTGCTGCCGCCGCGCATCTCGCCCGACTGCTGCAGCGCGCGCTCCTGGGTCATCATCGCCATTCCGGAAGCGCTGCGCTCGACGATCACGAAGCAGTTCGACTGCTGGATCATCAGCCGCAGTACGGGCACGGTCGAGGGCAGGTTGTAGCGGCGCAATTGGACATACCACGGCGCCGCCTGATCTTCCTCGACCGCGAGCGTTCCGAGCGTTTCGTCGCAGCGCGTCAGCTGCGTGTTCTGGCCTTCGGCTGACGAGCCGCCCGCAGCACCGGTCACGGTCCCCTTGGAGCCGCCCATCGTCGGCATCGTCCCGCCGCAGCCGGCGAGCGCCAGCAACAGTGCGGCCGATACTGCGGAATGCTTGAGTACTGCGCCGACGTGCGTGGCGCGCGTTGCCTGCATCGAGTTCATTGCCACCCCCGCTTGGTTGACCGCCGATCCCCCACGGGCTCGGCGTGGCAGGAATGTGCGATCGGGGGCGTTACTGCGGCGTTACCGCGAGCGAGAGATCAACGTTCAGACGTCGCTCAGCGCGCGCTCGATCTCCGCCCACAACACCTCGGTCGGCTCGCAGCCGACCGACAGGCGGATGAATCCTTCGGCGACCTGGTCGCCCCAGCGCGCGCGGCGTTCTGCGCTGGTGTGCACGCCGCCGAAACTGGTTGCCGAACGAATGAATCCACACGCGTCGATGAAGCGCTCGGCGGCGCCCTTGTCCGCGAGCGTGACGCCGATCAGCGCGCCGAAGCTCGCCATCTGCGCCTTCGCCAGCGCATGCGCCGGATGCGACGGCAGGCCCGGGTAGCTGACCGCGTCGACCTTGCGGTGCTCGGCATGGCGCTGCGCCAGCGCCTGCGCGTTGCCGCACATGCGCGCGAAGCGCACCTCGAGCGTCT
>JBLMYK010000216.1:0-25753 GCA_050258235.1 Gemmatimonadota bacterium
TGCTGCCGCCCGACTTCAGCTTCGACTGGGGCGGCGTGTCGTACCAGGAGAAGAAGTCCAGCGGGACCTCCGCGCTCGCGCTCGGGCTGGCGGTGGTCATGGTGTTCCTGATCCTCGCCGCGCAATACGAGCGCTGGTCGCTGCCGCTGTCGGTGCTGATGGCGCTGCCGTTCGGCACCTTCGGCGCGCTCGCCGCGGTATGGCTGCGCGGGCTGACCAACGACGTCTATTTCCAGATCGGCCTGGTCACGCTGCTGGGACTGGCGGCGAAGAACGCGATCCTGATCGTCGAGTTCGCGTCGCAGAAGATGAGCGAGGGCTTTTCGGTGTCGGCCGCCGCGATCGAGGCCGCCCGGCTGCGATTCCGCCCGATCATCATGACGTCGCTCGCGTTCATCCTCGGCGTGGTGCCGCTCGCGTTCGCGCATGGCGCCGGCGCCGGCGCGCGCATCTCCGCCGGCACCGGCGTAATGGGCGGGATGCTGGCCGCGACGTTCCTCGCGATCTTCTTCGTGCCGTTCTTCTTCAGGTTCATCACCACGCGCAAGCTCGCCGAGCCGCGCACCAGGCAGGAACTGCGCGATGAAGTTGCGGTCGGCGAAGGCCGCGCGGCGGCGATGCATGCGCGGCGCATCCGCGACATCGCCGCGCATTCGTCGGCGCGGGGAGCGGGCGATGACTAGGGCCCTGATCCGCCATGCCGCATGCGCCCTCGTGGCTGCGCTGCTTGCGGCCTGCGCCTCCGTGCCGCCTGCGCGTCCGGCGCTGGAATTGCCCGAGGCGAGCAGCGCGGCCCCTGCGGGAATCGATCGTTTCTGGACCCGCTTCAACGATGCGCAGCTTGCCGCGCTGATCGACGAAGCGCTCGCGCGCAATCTCGATCTGCGCGCGGCGATCGCGCGCATCGACGAGGCGCGGGCCAACCTGCGGCTGGCGCGCTCGGCGCTGTATCCGTCGCTCGATGCGCAGCTCGGCGCCAACCGCAACCGGGCCAGCGAAGCAACCGCGCAGCAGTTTCCCGGCCCGCATACGACGACCTCGTACAGCGCGGGACTGAACGCGTCGTACGAGGTCGACGTGTGGGGCAAGTACGCGCGCGGCCGCGACGCGGCGCAGGCCAGCCTGCTGGCGACACGCTACGCCGCCGAGACGGTGCGGATCGCCCTGGTCGGCGCGGTGGCGACCGCGTATTTCACGCTGCGCGCCAACGACGCCGAGCTGGCACTGGCGAAGGAAACGCTGAAGACCCGCGACGAGAACGTGCGGCTGCAGAAGCAGCGCTTCGACGCCGGCGTGGCAAGCGACTACGACCTGAAGCTCGCGCAGGCGGAGCGCGCGGCGGTGGCCGCCGTGATCCCCGCCGCCGAACGCGCGGTCGCGCAGAGCGAAGCGGCGCTCGCCGTGCTGACGGGCCGCAGCCCGAAGGCGGTGTACATGCCAGCGATCGCGCGCGGCGCGGACATCGACGCCGCCGTGGCGCTCGAAGTCCCGCCCGGGCTGCCGTCCGACCTGCTCGCGCGCCGCCCGGACATCCAGCAGGCGGAAGCGCAGCTCGCAGCCGCCGACGCGCGCATCGACGAGGCGCGCGCGCAGTACTACCCGTCGCTGACGCTGACGGCGTCGTTCGGCGGTGAAAGCGCGGAGCTGTCGGATCTGCTGACTGCGCCCGCACGCGTCTGGTCGATCGGTGCCGGACTGCTGCAGCCGATCATCGGCGCGCAGCGCATTGGCGCCCAGGTGGATGCGGCGACCGCGCGGCGCGAGCAGGCGCTGATCGCCTATCAGCAGGCGGTGCAGGCAGCGTTTCGCGACGTGCACGACGCGCTGGCCGCGCACAGCAGCGCGCGCGAGGCGTTCACCGCACAGGAGCAGCGGCGCGCCAGCCTCGGCGATGCGCTGAAGCTCGCCGAGAAGCGCTATCGCGGCGGCTATTCCAGCTATATCGAAGTGCTCGACGCCCAGCGCAATCTGCTCGATGCAGAGCGCGCGCGGCTGACCGCACTGCGCGACCGGCAGGCCGCGATCGTGGATCTCTACAAGGCGCTCGGCGGGGGTTGGGATCCGGAGCAGCTCCAGGCGAAGGCTCGCTAGCCAGTCGCCTGCAGCGGCTCCGATTCGTTCTTCGGCTCCGGCGCGCCCTGCCACATCATTTCGTAGCCGAGTTCCTTGGTGTCGGTGCACATCTGCGCCAGCGCACCGAACTTCTGCCGGAACACCTGATCGGCGTGCGAGCGCTCGTGCTCATCGAAGGAGCGCCAGTAGGTCGCGATCACCAGGTCGTGATCCGTGTCGCGCGCGCTGCCGAGCGAGCCCTCCTCGGAGACGAACCCGGAGCTGCGGAAGACCTGCCCGGCGATGAATCCGCCCTTGTCGCCGCCGTAGGTTTCCTTGACGACGTTGCACATCTCGGCCAGCGCGAGTTCGACGTCGTCGTAGGTCACGCCGGGTTTGAGCTTGATGGTGTTGAAAAGCAGCTTGGCGCCGAAGGGGATGGTGATAGGACCGAACATGGGGTCTCCTCTCTCTTGTGGGTTCTCGGCAGCTTAGGCCGATGAGGCGACAATCAACCCGTACGACGTTGCGGCTTATTCGTCGCATATCCTCCGCGCTGTCCGCCGCCCCGGCCCGGTGCGGCCCATCCAGGGAGACCGATATGAAGATATTGCGCGCCTTTGCCTGCCTGGCGCTTGCGGCAACCGCCGGGATTGCGTCGGCGGCCGATACCAATCCGGTGGTCACGTACTCGAAGCCGGCGAAGTTCGACGACGTTCGCGACGACCTGAAGTCGGCGATCGAGGCGCGGGGGCTGGTCGTCGATTACCACGCACAGATCAACCGGATGCTGGAGCGCACCGGCAAAGCGGTTGGTTCGGATCGCAAGCTGTATGCGGACGCGCAGGCATTCGTGTTCTGCAGCGCCTCGCTGTCGCGCAAGATGATGGAGGCCGACCCGGCCAACGTGGCGATGTGCCCGTTTTCGATCGTCGTGTATGCGACCGCGCAGCACCCGGATCAGGTCCACGTGTCGTACCGGCGCCCCTGGCGTCCGGACGGCTCGGCCGCATCCAGGTCCGTGCTCCACGAGGTCGACGCGCTGCTCGACGCGATCTCGCGCGAGGCCCTCGGCCTGAAGTAGTGCGTGAAGTGGAGGCTTCGCTCGAATTTTTGCAATGCGATAAGTGAACCTCCATCGACACCGTTGAATCCGTTGATAAATATCTGAACGGACGATTTTATTTGCCGATTCCGCCCCGATAATCGTTGTATCGTGCAATGCAGCAATCAAAGCGTTTGCATCCCGCAGAAGGAGGGTTTCATGGGAAGCACGGTTTCAACGTTCAAGCTCGGCACGGCGGCCGAGCTGTCGCCCACGCGCGCCCGCCAAGGCCAGGCGAAGTCCACGGCCTCCGGCGCCAGCCGCGCTGGCGAGGCAGCGCCCCGGCTGGAGCAGCGGCGCGGCGAAGTCCTGCGCGGATTCTTTCCCAAGCTCGCGAGCTGGTTCGAGAACGCGGCCGAGCGCGCGCATCGCAACGAAGTCGAGGAATACCTGTCGCAGGCAGTCGATATCGTCGATCTCGAAGAGCGGATCCGCCGGCTCGAGCGTCGCTCGTCCGCCTCCCTGTTCCACTGACGGCGACGGCGGGCCGCTCAGGCCCGCTGCAGCCGCATCGCATCGGAGGCGTAGGGCCCAAGCAATGCGCGCGCGTCCTGCCCCGGATCGAGCCACGTCGCGTATCGGTCCTGGGGAATGATGACCGGCATCCGGTTGTGGATCGGCGCCAGCGCAGCGTTGGCGTCGGTGGTGATCACCGTGTAGGTCTCCACGCCGGCGCCGCTTTGCGGATCGCGCCACCATTCCCACAGCCCCGCCAGCGCAAACAGCGGCTCGTCCTGCAGCCCGATGCGCCACTTGATCTTGTGACCCGCGGGACCGCTCCATTCGTAGAAAGCGTTGACCGGCACCAGGCAGCGGCGCTGCCGGTAGGCCGCGCGAAATGATGGCGCGCTGTCGATGGTTTCGGCACGCGCGTTGATGCAGCGACTGCCGAACTTCAGCTCCTTGGCCCAGCCAGGCACCAGCCCCCAGCGCGCCAGCACGCATTCGCGCGCACCGTCGCGGCCGAGCCGCACGATCGGATTGGTTTCGGTTGGACGCACATCCGGATTCGCGGCGAAATCAGGCACGCCGGGCACCGAGAACTTCGCCTTGATGGCGGCGGGGTTGTCGGACAGGTCGTAGCGGCCGCACATGTCTTCTAGCGCGCCTGCTGCCGCAACAGCAGCAGCTCGGATTGCAGGCGCACGGACTCGTTCTGCAGCAGCTGCTGCTGCAGGTGCAGTTCACTGGCCCGGCGCTCTAGATCCCGCAGCTCGGCGTCGATCCGCCGCCGCGCCTCGTCGTTCTTCGCAATGTCGATCTGCAGGCGCGCGATCTGCGCCTGCACCGCGTCCGGCGTCGGCGCGCCCGGCGCGCGCTGCGCGTGCGCAGACAGGACCGGAAACAGACACAGCGCCAGGATGAATGCCCGCATGGCCACTCCATCGCGTCGGCGTTTCGCGGACGACGCCGCGGCCCGACGCAATGCCGGCGAGCTTACTTGAGCGGGGAGACGGTTTCGCCGCCCGCGCGCGCCATGCGCAGCGGCGCGTCAATCCTGGATCCAGGGCAGACCGGTGCGGCGCCAGCCGTTGATGTGTCCCCGCTGTTGACGGGCATCGATCTGCCCCTCAAAGCCTTCCAGTACGTTATAGACGCGGGCAAACCCCGCTTCGGCGGCAGCCAGCCCCGCATCGTCCGAGCGCACCGCGCTGCGGCAGATGAAAAGCAGCGGCGCATCGCGGCGCGCGACTTCGGCCAGCGACTGGATGAAGGCGGCGCGCGGCAGCAGATCGAAGCCGCGCCACTCGATGTTGATCGAGCCCGGCACGCGGCCCACGAACTTGAACTCGGGCGCGGTGCGAACGTCGATCATCGTCGCCGCGCCTTGCTGCAGCAGCTGCCACGCCTCGGGTGGCGTCACCGCGCCGGCATATTCGAGATCGAATTCGAGCCGCCGCACGGCGGCGAGGTCGAAGATCTCATCCGGCGTCGCGAGCGTCGCATCGGACTGTTCTGCAACGGTGTCGGCCAGGAGCGTCATGTTCGCCTCGCGTCGTACGTTTGTCGTCCGTGCATTGTGGGCACGCCGGACGGGCACCGTCGGACCGATTCGTCATAAGCAAACAACCGCCGGAAACACGACGGCGGCAGCGTGGGCTGCCGCCGTTGCGGAGGGGGGATCGCGAATAGGACGCGGCGGTGCGCCGCGCTCAGGCGTCGTCGGCGATCTTCAGCACCAGCTTGCCGGTGTTTTCGCCGCGGAACAGCTTGAGCAGCGCCTCCGGAAAACTGGCAAGGCCGTCGGCGACGTCGACGCGCGCGTTGAGTTTCCCCTGCGCCATCCAGGCGGCCATCTCCCGCGCCGCGAGGTGATAGCGGTCGGCGTAGTCGAACACCACCATGCCGCGCATCGTCGCGCGATTGACGAGCAGCGACAGGTAGTTGCTCGGCCCCTTCACCGGGGCGGTGTTGTTGTACTGGGAAATCGCGCCGCAGATGACGACGCGCGCGTGGCGCGCCAGCCGCGCGAGCACCGCGTCGAGAATCTCGCCGCCGACGTTGTCGAAGTACACGTCGACGCCATTGGGGCAATGCCTCTTCAGTGCGGCCACGACGTTCTCGTGCCGGTAGTCGATCGCCGCATCGAAGCCCAGGTCGTCGACGATCCAGCGGCATTTGTCCGCGCCGCCGGCGATGCCGACCGCTCGGCAGCCCTTGATCTTCGCAATCTGTCCGACGACGCTTCCGACCGCACCCGCCGCGCCGGAGACGACGACCGTCTCGCCTTCCTTCGGCTGCCCGATGTCGAGCAGCCCGAAGTACGCGGTCATTCCCGGCATGCCGAGCGTACCCAGGAACACGGGCAGCGGCGCCACGCGCGTGTCGACCTTGATCAGCCCCTTGCCGTCGGAGAGCGCGTATTCCTGCACGCCCAACCCGCCGGTCACATGGTCGCCGACCGCGAACTGCGGGTGTTTCGATGCGACGACGCGCCCCGCCGCGCCTGCGCGCATCACGTCGCCGATCGCCACCGGTGCGATGTACGACCGGCCCTCACTCATCCAGCCGCGCATCGCCGGATCGAGCGAGACGTACAGCACCTTGACCAGCACCTCGTTCTCGCCGGGATCGCGCACCGGCTCCTCGGTGAAATTCCAGTCGCTGCGCTTCGGCAGGCCGACCGGGCGCGCGGCAAGGCGAAACTGATGATTGACGATCATTGCAGGCGGCGAAGGCGGAACCGGACGCGGCGAGTGTAAGCGCAGCCTCTCACGCGCCGCCGTCGCGCGGCGTCACGGTCAGATGCAGCAGGCGGTTGCGCCGCACGACGCGCAGCACGCACAGCCTGCCGATGCGCGACGCATCGAGCAGCCGCTGCAGTTCATCGATGCCTGCGACCTTCGTCCCGTCAAGGCCGACGACGAGGTCGCCTTCTTCCAGCCCGGCGGCGCGCGCCGGGCTGTCGCGCTGCACCTCCAGCACGCGGACGGCGCTCGTCTGCTCCAGTCCGAGCGCGCGCTGCAGCACCCGCGGCAGCGGCAGCGTCGCACCGGCAACGCCGACGTACGCGCGCCGCACCCGCCCGTGTGCGAACAGCTGTGCGACGACCCAGCGCGCGGTATCGATCCCGGTTGCAAAGCAGATCGCCTGCGCGCCCGGGATGATCGCGGTGTTCACGCCGACGACTTCGCCGGCTGAATTGCACAACGGTCCGCCGGAGTTGCCGGGATTCAACGCGGTATCGGTCTGGATCACGTCGTCCATCAGACGACCGCTCTGCGCGCGCAGCGTTCGCCCGAGCGCGGAGATCACGCCCGCGGTCACGGTGTTCTGGAATCCGAGCGGATTGCCGATCGCCACGGCGATCTGGCCGACGCGCAGCGCGCGCGACTGGCCGAGCGTTGCGACGGGAAGGTCGCCGGCGCCGACGCGGATCACGGCGAGGTCCGTGCCGGGATCGTCGCCGATCAGGTCGGCGTCGAATTCGCGGCCCTCGGCGAACGCGACCCGGATCCCGCTTGCACCGTGCACGACGTGGCTGTTGGTCAGCAGGTAGCCGTCCGGGGTGAACGCGAAGCCCGAGCCGGTGCCGTGCTGCGCCCGCCCGGAACGGCCCTCGGCGCTCTTGCGCACGGAGACGAAGCCGACCGCCGGGCCGACGCGCTCCACCACGCCGACGATCGTGCGCGAATAGGCGTCGAGCAGCGCCGCATCGGCCTGCGGCGGGGCCGGCGCCGAGGCAAGTTCGTCACCCGCGCCGATGAACGCCGGACGATCACCCATGCGGCGCAGTTGGGCGCGTGAACGCGGATTTCAAGTCGATAATCGGACCGTCCGCGCTCGACCGCGCCGCTGCTGACCCCGATGAGTTCAAGGTTGATCTTCGCGCTGCGTGCAGCGCTCGCCGCGCTCCTCGCCGTGGCGGTCAGCGCATGCGCAACGCCGCCAGCCGGCGAGCGGCGCGGCGGGCTGTCGTTCGCGTTGCTCGGCGACATGCCGTATTACGCGCCCGAGGTGCACGCGTTCGACGCGCTGCTCGACGCGATCAACGCCGATCCGTCGATTCAGTTCGTGATGCACGTGGGCGACATCAAGGGAGCCGGCGAACCGTGCACGGACGAACTGCTGCGCGAGCGCTACGAGCAGCTGCAGCGCATCCGCACCGCGCTCGTCTACACGCCCGGCGACAACGAGTGGACCGACTGCCATCGCCGCGCCGCGGGTCGGTTCAACCCGCTCGAGCGGCTGGCGTTTCTTCGTTCGCTCTTCTTCGCCGATCCGCGGCGCACGAGCGGGCAGCAGCCGTTCAGCGTCGAGCCGCAGAGCGCGACGGCCGGGTTCGGCGAGTTCGTCGAGAACGCGCTTTTCGTGCGCGCGCGTGTCGTGTTCGCCACGCTGAACATGGTGGGCAGCGACAACGACATGGAGCCCTGGTCGGGTCTCGACCCATCCGACACGGTGCGCCGGCCGCGCGCCGACCGCGTCGGCGAAGTCCGGCGCCGCACCGCCGCCGCACTGAGCTGGATCGATCATGCGTTCGAGCGTGCGCGCGCCATCGACGCCGCCGGCGTGTTTCTGCTGATGCAGGCGAACCCGCGCTTCGATCTGGCTCCGAACGATCCGTCGCGGCGCCCGTTCGAGCCGCTGCTGCGCCGCCTGCACGAGCGCGCGTCCGCATTCGGGCGGCCGGTCGTGCTCGCGCACGGCGACTTCCACCAGCTGGTCATCGATCGGCCCTTCGCGCGGCCGGGCGAGACCGCTGCGGTCGCGAACCTGATCCGCGTGCAGACGTTCGGCAGTCCATGGATCCGCTGGATCCGCGTGCACGTCGATCCGGACTCGCCCGAAGTCTTCCGGTTCACGCCGAACTGATCCCGTCGCGCGCCGACGAGCCGCGACTTCATCGTCCGGATGGATGAGGCCGTTCCGAGCAGCGGCGCATTCAGCCTGATGGGTTACGACGAATGACTGTAGTCGCGTCGCGCGCTCCCCGTTAGGCTAGCCCTCACTAATACGCAACCGCACGTACGGCTATGTCGTGCGTAATACATGGGAGTCGGGATGAAGATCCCTCGGGCGGATCGGAAGGAAAAGAAGAGCGCGGGCATCGGGTACCTGAAGCTGTTGTTCATCGACAGTCAGGTCGGCCGCCGTCTCGTCGCGATGTTCCTCGTCGCGGCACTGTTCCCGGCTTGCGTGATGGGCCTGGCGCTGTTCGTGCGGGTCGGCGACGTGCTGAAGACATCGCAGGATGCCGAGATTTCGCAGGCCGTGCGGTCTTATGGCTCCCTCGTGCTGGAACGCCTGTCTCGCGTCGACGCGATGCTGCGCAGCGCGGAATCGCGCGAGACCGAGCAGACGCTCGCGCGATCTGCGTACGGTAGGAGCATCGGCGGCGAATTGAAGGGTGTCGCCGTACTCGCACGCGACGGCACGTTGCTCGAATCGAACGGCAGGATGCCGGGGGCCTCGGTGCTGCAGCCGCTCGCCGATGCCACCGGGTTCGCCAAGGCGCGCATCAGGACGTTGCGCGATGACAAGGAGACGACGGTACTGGTGGCGCGCCGCGTCGCTACCGCGGATCGCGAAGAAGTCATCGTGGCCAGCGTCGATCCTGCCTTTCTGTGGGCCGGCCCGTCCTCGATTTCCGCGTTCAGCGAATTCTGCGTGGCCACCCGGGCAGGCAGCTATCTCTTCTGCACCGATCCGACCTCAACGCTCGACGCGCCACTGTTCGGCGCACGCATGGGCGGCGAAGCACGCGAAGTACGCTGGACGCGCAAGGACGAGCCGATGCTCGCCTCGTCGCAGGCGTTGCGGCTGGACCCTGTTTTCGAAGGCGAGCAGTGGGAAGTCACCGCGATCCGCTCCGAGCTGCTCGCCCAGCAGACGTCCCATTCGTTCCGCCTGCTGGGCATCCTCGCCGCCACGCTGGCCGTTCTGATTGCGCTGCTGCTCAGCCTGCGCCAGCTGCGCAGCATCCTGGTGCCGCTGGAGCACCTGCTTGCGGGCGCGCGCAGCATCGCCGAGCGGAACTTCTCGTTCCGAATCAAGGTCGGGACACGCGACGAATTCGGCCGCGTGGCATCGGCATTCAACGCGATGGCGGAGCGACTGGGCGTGCACTTCCACGCCCTGCACACGTTCTCCGAGATCGACAAGACGATTCTCACCTCGCCCGACACCGGCAAGATCGTCAAGCTGGCGATCGACACGCTGAAGCAGATCACCAGCGCCGAATATGTCAGCCTGGGCGTGACGGAGCCGGGCAGTCCGTCGCAGCTGCGCATCTACATCTGCGGGGACGACAACGAACTGGCGCCCGCGCGCGAGATTGCCTGGAATCCCGATCCGAGGATCTTCGCCGATCGCAAGACCAGCGGCACGTGGACGGACAGGCCGCCGCTGCCCAATGGCTACCTGCAGGCGATCAGGGCGGGCGACGGGATGCAGTACTTCGTGCAGCCGATCGCACGCAACCAGCGCATATGGGGGTTGATGGTGCTGGGCCAGCACGAGCCGCGCGAGCTTGCGAGCCATCGGCGGGCGCTGATCCGAGACATCGCCGATCGCCTGGCGGTTTCGCTGGCGACAGCCGAGCGCGACCGACGCCTGCACGAGCTGGCGCACCTGGACGGCCTGACCGGACTGCCGAATCGGCAGCGGCTGCTGAGCATTCTCGATCACGAATTGGCGGAGGCCGGCGACAGGAAGAAGCGGGTCGGCGTGCTGTTCATCGACCTCGACCGGTTCAAGGAGACCAACGACACGCTCGGTCACGCGGCCGGCGACACGCTGCTGAAGCGGACCGCAGAACGGATCCGCGACAGCGTGCGCGATGCCGATCAGGTCGGGCGTCAAGGCGGTGACGAGTTCGTCGTGGTGCTGCGCGATATCAGCGCGCCGGCAGATGCGGCGACCGTGGCGCAAAAGCTGGTCAAGGAGCTGGCCAAGCCATTCGAGGTCGAGGGGCACAACGTTTATGCGGGCGCCAGCGTCGGCATCTCCATCTTTCCCGACGACGGTCGCGACGCGGCCGACCTGCTGAAGAAGGCCGACACGGCGATGTACCAGGCCAAGGAAGAGGGCCGCGGCCGCTTCGCCTTCTTCAAGCAGAGCATGAACGTCGAGATGAACCGCCGCGTGACGCTCGACCGCGAGCTGCGACAGGCGCTCGAACGCAACGAGTTCGTGCTGTTCTACCAGCCGCAGGTCGACCTGCGCACGGGGCGCGTGTGCAGCGCCGAGGCGCTGCTGCGCTGGCGGCATCCGCATCGAGGACTGCTGACGCCGGGTCACTTCATCGAACTGGCCGAAGACACCGGGCTGATCGAGAGGCTCGGGCTGTGGGCGATGCGCGAAGCCTGCCAGCAGCACGGTCGCTGGCGCGCGGAGGGCGTGGACATCCCGCGCGTGTCGGTCAACGTCTCGGCGCGGCAACTGCGCCAGAAGGAATTCGTGCCGACGGTCGACTACACGATGGTCGCCACCAAGATGGCACCAAACAGCCTGGAGGTCGAGGTCACGGAGTCGTTGATCCTCGACGGCGGAGAAACGGCGATCTCCGCGTTGCGCGCGCTGGAGCGCGCCGGCGCGCGGGTGGCGATCGACGACTTCGGTACCGGCTATTCGTCGTTCACCTACCTGAAGACGCTGCCGGCATCGATCCTGAAGCTCGACAAGTCGTTCGTCACCGATATCGCAACCGACAAGGACGCCGCGGCGATCGCGGCGGCGATCATCAACATGGCGCACACGCTGCGCAAGGAAGTCGTTGCCGAGGGTGTGGAGACCGTCGAACAGCTGGCGTTCCTGCGCCAGGCCGGCTGCGAAAAGGTGCAGGGCTACCTGCTCAGCCCGCCGCTGCCGGCCGAACGGCTCGCGGTGCTCGCGCGGCGCGCCGAGTCCGGCGGAGTGGACGCCGTGATCCAGGAGACGCGCCGCCGCATGAGCGGCACAGCGCGCAACGAAAGCAAACCGCAGACGGTGCCGGCGCGCGCTGCCGGTGATTCGGACGCAGGTCCTGCCCAGCAGGCGGGCGCGCCGCTGAGCGTTGCATGATCGGGAGGCAAATGCCATGACCGACTTCACGGTTGCATTCCACGGCGTCACCGCATCGTCAGAAGCAGCGGCGCGCTCGATGTTGCGGCTCCTGCTGCCGATGCTCGGCAACCGCTGGGCAATCGGCGATGCCAGGACGAGCGACGTCGTGATCCTCGAGGCCGGCGCCCTCGGCGAACTGAATCGAACCGGGGCGTCGCGCAACTCGGCGCTGTACATCGTCTTCGACGACTCGGGAGATCCGCCGCCAAACGCCTTCTGCGTGATTCACCGGCCGTTGAACAGCGCGCGCACGATCGAAGTGCTGCACAAGGCGCAGGCGGAACTGGAGCGGCGCCGCAGCGGCATGAGCGCAACGACGATGCTGCCGGCGGGACTGGGATCGGACGCGTCGGAAACCGATAGCGGCATACACACGTCGATGCGCACCGCGGTGCGCTGGGTGCTGCAGGACGAACTGAACGCGGTAACGGTGCTGAGCGTGCGCGACATCAAGATCTTCTCGGTGCTGCCGCAGCGCGGCTTCACGTCGCGGCTGACGCTCACCGAGCTGGCCGACCTGATGCGCAGGAACGAACCGGTGAAGCTGGTCAACCTTCGCGACCAGGAACGCGAAGCGCTGGCAAGCCGCAAGCGCAACTTCGAACCGCTGCTGAAGCTCGACTGGATCTTCTGGCTCACCGGAACCAACGGCGACCTGCGTCCCGAACTGCATGTGAGCAAGCCCTATCGCCTGCGGAAGTTTCCCGACTTCAGCCGCCTGCCACACTATCGATCGGACGTGCGCATGGCGTCGTTGCTGAAGGCCGAACCCCTGACAGTCGGCCAACTCGCGGAGCGCGCCGGCGTTCGCCTGGAGACGGCCTGCAACTTCGTCAACGCCTGTGCGGCGCTGGGCTTGGTGGGCAGCACGCGGCCGCGTGGGGCGGGACACGAAAGGAAACCCGCTGACGAAGAGGCGCACTCAACCGAATCCGTCGAGGAGGCGAGATCGGCCGGCCTGCTCGGCTCGCTGCGCGCCGCGCTCGGACTCGCACGCCGATCGCCTCCAGCGCTGCCGCGCGGGTCATGATCATCGGTTGAGAGGACCGCGGCAGCCGATCATCAGTCAACGCTTCCCCCTGCCACAGGATCGGCGCGCCGGGCCTCATCTGGATGGATGAAGCCCGTCTGAGGGACGGCCCGGTCATGCCGACGAACTGCAGAGCCGCTGCCTTCCCCCACTGACAGCGCGCGGCTAGGCTGGGCTTTACTTCGCCAACCAGCGGGCGGAGCGGGCCCGAGAGCACGCGCCCGCTCTGCCACCGACGATGCAGCGGGAAACGACGGCGGCACCAGGTGCGCCGAATCAGGGACAGCGCGCGTCCAACCTGAAAGTGCTGTTCCTGCACAGCACGGTCGGGCGCAGGCTGTTCGCGTTGTTCCTGCTGGCGGCGTTGGTTCCGGCTGCAATCCTGGGCCTGTCCTTCCTGCCGCGGATGAGCAAGCCAGCGCCGGAAACCGACAACGCCGAGATGGCGCGTGCCGCGCACGACTTCGGCGCGCTGACGCTGGAGCGCCTGGGACGAATCAATGCGGAGTTGAAGGCGTTCGATCGCAAACCGGGCGTCGACGCGACGGATCGCTGGCCCGCACCCGGCGAGATCGGTCGCGAGGTCAGCGCCGTCGCGCTGCTCGATCGAGACGGTCGCATACTGCGCGCGCGCGGGCCGCTGCCGGAGACCGCAATCCTGCGCAGGCTGGCGGCCGACGTCGGCGCGACGCGACCGACGCTGCGCTTCGACTCCACGCCGACCTCGGCCACTCTTCTGATCGCACGCCGCTCCACGGCCAGCGGCGGACGCGTCGCGACAATCGCAGTCGTCGACCCGCGGCTGCTGTGGGAACGTCCGGATCAGGATGCAGGCCCCATCACTTTCTGCGTGTCAGCCGGCGGTGGCGCTGCGCCGTACTGCCGGAAGCCCGGCCTCGATCTATCTGCGACCGAACTGGAGCGACTAAAGCAGGAAGGCCGGGCGCTCACCGTCGCCCTGCCAATGCAGGATGCGTTCGAGAGCAATGACTGGGGCGTCACCGCCGTGCGCTCGTCGCAATCCGTGCCGCCGGAAGGTCAGTCGTTTGGGATTGATCTGTTCGTGGCGGCGACGGTTGCGGTGTTTCTGGCCCTGATTCTCAGCCTGAGCCAGATGCGCCGCACCCTGGTGCCGCTGGAACGGTTCCTGCTCGGCGCGCTGGGCATCGCCGAGCGCGATTTCTCGGTGCGGATCAATGCGTCGACGCAGGACGAATTCGGGCGCGTCGCGCAGGCCTTCAATCTGATGGCGGAGCGGCTCGGGCTGCACTTCCGAACGATGCAGACGTTTTCCGAGATCGACAAGACGATCCTGATGTCGCCGGACATCGGCAAGGCCGGCAAGCTTGCTCTCGATGCGCTGAAGGACATCACAGGCGCCGACCTGGTGAGCCTGGGCGTGGCCGAGCCCGGCAGCCCCGGACAGTTGCTGATCTATTCGTTCAACGCGGCGGGCACGGAACTGGCGCCGAGCACGGCGATTGCCTGGAATCCCGATCCGAAGAATTTTGCGGGGCCGGCAGCGGTGTGGGACTGGGACGCGCATCCGATTCTCCCCAACGGCTACCTGCCCGCGCTTCGCCGGGCGATCGCTGCGACGTACATGGTGCATCCGATCGTGCGCAACCGGCGCGCGTGGGGGCTGATCGTTCTCGGGCATGCGGAGCCGATTGCGCTGTCGCCGCAGCGGCGCGCGCTGATCCGCGACATCTCGGATCGCCTCGCCGTGGCTCTCTCGACCGCGGAGCGCGACCGGCGCCTGCACGTGATGGCACATCTCGATGCGCTGACGGGACTGCCGAACCGGCAGCACCTGCTGACGATTCTCGACCAGGAGTTGCTGCAGGCGCAGGCCACCGGCAGCCGCGCCGCGGTGCTGTTCATCGATCTGGACCGCTTCAAGGAAACCAACGACACGCTCGGCCATGCGGCGGGCGACACGTTGCTGAAGCGCGCCTCCGAACGCATCCGCTCGAGCGTGCGCGAATGCGATCAGGTCGGTCGGCATGGCGGCGACGAGTTCACCGTGATCCTGAACGGCATCAACTCGGCCAAGGACGTGGCCTATGTCGCTCGCAAGCTGGTCAAGACGATGTCGAAGCCGTTCGACGTCGAGGGCCACAGCGTGTACGCGGGCGCGAGCGTCGGCATCGCCATCTACCCGGACGACGGCACGGCCGGCGCCGAGCTGGTGAAGAAGGCGGACACCGCGATGTATCGCGCGAAGGAGAACGGCCGCGGTCGCTATGCGTTCTTCGAGCAGACGATGAATGTCGAGATGAATCGCCGCGTGACGCTCGATCGCGAACTGCGCCAGGCGATCGAGAACAACCAGTTCGAGCTCTACTACCAGCCCCAGTTCGAACTGGCGACCGGCCGCATCTGCGGCGCCGAGGCGCTGCTGCGCTGGCGCAATCCGACGCGCGGGCTGCTGGCGCCGAGCACATTCATTGAACTGGCCGAGGAGACCGGCCTGATCGAGCAGCTCGGCGCCTGGGTGCTGCGGGAGGCTTGCGCACAGCACGGACGCTGGAAGGCTGACGGGATACGGATCCCGCGCGTCGCAGTCAACGTGTCGAGCCGGCAGCTGCGGCAGCCGAATTTCGTGCCGTCCGTCTACTACGCGATGTCCTCCACGCACATGGAGCCCGACAGCCTCGAGATCGAGGTCACCGAGTCGCTGATCATCGACGGCGGCGAGGCGGCGATCGACGCGCTGCGCGCATTGGAAAAGGCCGCAGCGCGGGTGGCGATCGACGACTTTGGCACCGGGTACTCGTCATTCACGTATCTGAAGACGCTGCCGGCGTCGATCCTGAAGCTCGACAAATCCTTCATGGTCAACGTGACGACCGACAAGGATGCGGCGACGATCGCCGCAGCGATCATCAACATGGCACACACCCTGCGCAAGGAGGTCGTCGCCGAGGGCGTCGAGAACGCCGGCCAGCTCGACTTCCTGCGTGCGGCCGGCTGCGAGAAGGTGCAGGGTCACTTCCTCAGTCCCGCGTTGCCGCCGCAGAAGCTCGCGGAACTGGCGCGTCTGTCCGAGCGAGAAGGGCTCAGTGCCGTGCTCGAGACCACGCGGATGCGGATGAACCGGATCGCGGTCCGCGCCGCATTGAAGCGGGCACACGAGGTGGAGGCGGGGTGAGGTCGGTCACTCGACCGTGACCGATTTCGCAAGATTGCGCGGCTTGTCAACATCCGTGCCGCGGGCGATGGCGGTGTGATAGGCGAGCAGCTGCAGCGGCACGACGTGCAGGATCGGCGACAGGTCGCCGTAATGCTCGGGCAGGCGGATCACGTGCACGCCCTCGCTGGATTCGATGCGCGTATCGGCGTCGGCGAAGACGAACAACTGACCGCCGCGCGCGCGCACTTCCTGCATGTTGCTCTTCAGCTTCTCGAGCAGCGTGTCATTGGGCGCCACGGTGACCACCGGCATCGCATCGGTCACCAGCGCGAGCGGGCCGTGTTTCAGTTCGCCGGCGGGATAGGCCTCGGCGTGGATGTAGCTGATCTCCTTCAGCTTCAGCGCCCCCTCGAGGGCGATCGGATAGTGCAGTCCGCGGCCCAGGAACAGTGCGTTTTCCTTGCGCGCGAAGATCTCGCTCACCGCGATGATGCCGGGCTCCAGCGCCAGTACGCTCTGCACGGCCGAGGGCAGGTGGCGCAATCGCCTCAACGCGGCGTGTTCGCGCTCGGGAGACAGGCGTCCCTGCGCCTGCGCGATCGCGTTCGCCAGCAGATAGAGCGCAACGAGCTGGGTGGTGAACGCCTTGGTCGACGCGACCCCGATCTCCACGCCCGCGCGGGTGAGGAACTGCAACGCGGTTTCGCGCACCATCGCGCTGGTCGCGACGTTGCATACGGCAAGCGTGCGATGCATGCCGAGCGACTTGGCGTGCTTCAGCGCCGCCAGCGTGTCGGCGGTTTCGCCGGACTGCGAGATCACCACCACGAGCGCCCTCGGGTTCGGCACCGACGTGCGATAGCGGTATTCGCTCGCGATCTCCACCGTGGCCGGTACCTGCGCGATCGATTCGAGCCAGTAGCGCGCCACGCAACCGGCGTAGTAACTGGTGCCGCAGGCAAGGATCAGCACGCTGTCGACTGTCTTGAGAACCTCGGCCGCGCCGTCGCCGAAGAGGTCCGGCCCGATCGCGTTGACGTCTTCGAGCGTGTCACCGATTGCGCGCGGCTGCTCGAAGATCTCCTTCTGCATGAAGTGCCGGTATGGCCCGAGTTCGACCGCATTCGAATACGCGGCAACGGTGCGCACCTTGCGCTGCGCCGCGTTGCCCGCGCTGTCGACGATCCACACGCGCGCGAGCTGCAGGTCGACGACGTCACCTTCCTCGAGATAGATGATCTGGTCGGTCGTGCCCGCGAGCGCCATCGCGTCGGAAGCAAGAAAGTTCTCCTGCTGGCCGACGCCGACGACCAGCGGCGAACCGGCGCGCGCGCCGACCACGCGGTGCGGCTCGTCATGGCAGAACACCGCAATCGCATAGGCGCCGTGCAGGCGCCGGACCGCGCGCTGCACCGCCTCGAACAGGTCGCCCTCGTAGAGCTGATCGATCAGGTGGGCGATGACCTCGGTGTCGGTCTGGCTCTCGAAGACATAACCGGCCGCCTGCAGCTGCGCTCGCAGCTCCTCGTGATTCTCGATGATGCCGTTGTGAACCAGCGCCACGCGCGCGCTGCGCGCCGATTTCCCGGAGCCCAGGGAAAAGTGCGGATGCGCGTTCAGCGTGGTCGGCGCGCCGTGCGTGGCCCAGCGCGTGTGTGCGATGCCGGTGAAACCCGCGAGCGAAGCGGCCTGCGCATCCAGTTCGGCGACCCGCGCGACGCTGCGCGCGCGTCTCAGTTCTCCGTCGGCATGGATGGCGATGCCACAGGAGTCATAGCCGCGGTATTCGAGGCGACGCAGCCCTTCGATCAGTATTGGAACGATGTTCCGCTGGGCCACCGCGCCCACGATTCCGCACATCAACCCCTCCTCGCTAGCGTGTACTGGGCCAGATACTACGTAGTGAATCGCACAATTTGCTTTCAGAATTTCTTATCAACAGTGCTATTCTTTCAACTATATTATCGATAAATCTTTTCTTTCTTTTGTTCGTCTTTCTTGAGAGAATATGCGAGAAAACCTGCCGCCGATCCTCGACGCGACCGACCGACGGTTGCTCGACGTGTTGCAGGATGACTGCGCGCTGACCAACGACGCGCTTGCGCAGCGCGTGCACGTCTCCCCCGCAACGTGCCTGCGCCGGGTCAGGCGCCTCGTCGAATCCGGAGTGATCGAGCGGCGCATCGCCATCGTGTCGCACGAAGCGCTCGGACACGGATTGACGGCGATCCTGGAGGTCAGTCTCGTGCAGCAGGCGGCCGAAACGCTCGCGGCGTTCGAGGCGCGCGTCGCGGCGGAACCCGAGGTGCAGCAGTGCTACCGGGTGTCGGCCGGGCCGGACTTCATCCTCGTCGTGCACGTGCGCGACATGCCCGCCTACCACGCGTTCGCGCATCGAGTGCTGACGACGGACGCCAACGTGCGCAACGTGCGCAGCTTCTTCAGCATCAAGCGCAGCAAGTTCGCGCCGAAGATCGCGCTATGAGGTAGCGCCCGGCTTGTTCTTCTTCGCCGGCCGCTTCCAGCCCTCCACCGTCACCTGCCGCGCGCGTGCGACGGTGAGCTTGCCGGCCGGCGCTTCCTTGGCCACCACCGATCCGGCGCCCACCGTCGCGCCGTCGCCGATCGTCACCGGTGCCACGAGTACCGCGTTGCTGCCGATGGAGACGTCGGCGCCGATCTCGGTCCGGTGCTTGTTGGCGCCGTCGTAGTTGGCGGTGATCGTGCCGGCGCCGATGTTGGTGCGCGCGCCGACCTCGGCATCGCCGACGTAGGCGAGGTGATTCGCCTTCGCGCCCGGGCCCATCCGGCTTGCCTTGATCTCGACGAAGTTGCCGATGTGTACTTCGTCCGCCAGTGCTGCGCCGGGGCGCGTGCGCGAAAAGGGGCCGATGCGGGCGTCGCACCCGACCGTCGTTCCTTCCAGATGCGAGAACGCCATCACCTGCGTGCGCGCCCCGATCGTCACGTCGCGCAGAACGCAATAGGGGCCGACGCGTACTCCATCGGCCAGTTGCACGCGACCCTCGAACACGCAACCGACGTCGATCGACACGTCCGCACCCGCCGACAGTTCGCCGCGCACATCGATCCGCGCAGGATCCGCGAGCGTGACGCCGGCCTCCATCAGCGCCTCCGCCATGCGCCGCTGCGCGATGCGTTCGATCACGGCGAGCTGCGACTTGCTGTTGACGCCGAGCATCTCGTCCGCATCGTGAGCCGCGACCGCCGACACGCGCACGCCGTCGTTTACCGCCATCGCGATCACGTCGGTCAGGTAATACTCGCGCTGCGCGTTGTCGTTCGAAAGGCGGCCGAGCCACTGTTTCAGCCGCGCGGTCGGGGCGACGAGGATGCCGGTATTGACCTCGCGCAGCGCGCGCTGCTGCTCGTCCGCATCCTTCTGCTCGACGATCCGCAGCACGTCGCCGCGTCCGCTGCGCACGATCCGGCCGTAGCCGGTCGGGTCCGGCAGTTCCACCGTCAGCAGGCCGACGCTGTCTCCCGCGCCGGCGATCAGGCGGTCGAGTGTCTCGACCTGCACCAGCGGCACGTCGCCGTACAGCACCAGCGTCGGACCGTCGTCCTTCATCCGAGGCTCCGCCTGAAGCACGGCGTGGCCGGTGCCCAGTTGCGGCTGCTGCACGACAAAGCCCACGTCGCTGCGGTCCGAGAAAGCGGCGGCGACCTGCTCGGCGCCATGGCCGATCACGACGATCACGTTCGCGGGCTGGCCGCGCGACCGCGCCACGGCGTGGGCGGTCGAAATCACGTGCGCTAGCATCGGCCGCCCCGCGACCGGATGCAGCACCTTGGGCAGCGTGGAGCGCATGCGCTTGCCCAGGCCGGCAGCCAGGATGACGATATTCATCGTGGGCGAAGAGGATTGAGCCGCGATTGTGAACGGTATCGGCAGGCAAATCGATCGTAGCACCGGCAGCGCGACGTCAGCGACGGGCGCACCGGGGCAGCACGCGCGGCGCCTGCTGCTGGTCGCCATCGCTCTGCTGCTTGCCGCCTGCTCGTCGCTGAAGCTCGGCTACTACAACGCGGACTCGCTGCTGCTGTATTCGCTCGACAGCTATCTCGACCTGGACGACAGTCAGAAGGAACTGGCCGGCGAGCGCGTGCGCGCGCTTTTGAGCTGGCACCGCGCCACGCAGCTTCGGGGCTACGCGCAGCTCATCGCCGATGCGCAACGCAGGCTCGACCGAAGCATCACCGCCGACGAGGTCGCAGCGCTGCAGCAGGAAATCAACGCCCGGCTTGCGGCGATCGGCGAGCGGGCGGCACCCGACCTCGCGCTGCTCGCGCTGACGCTGACACCGGCGCAGATCGCTTATCTCGCCGACAAGCTCGCGCGCGACGCGTCGAAGGCGCGACGCGAGCTGGCGCGCTTCTCCGGCGCTGCCGGGTCGATCGAAGAGCGCGTCAAGCGCTATACCGAGCGGGCCGACTCGTGGTTCGGCTCCGTCAGCCCCGAGCAGGCGCGCATCATCCGCGCGTCCGTCGCCGCACGCCCGGACGCCGACGCGTGGTGGATCGAGGAACGCGAGCGGCGCCAGCGCGACGCGCTGCTGCTGGCCCGGTGGATCCACGATGAGAAACCGCCGGTAACCGAAGCGACGCGCCGGATCCGCGATTACCTTGCCGAGCTTGCCGAACCGCGCGACGATGCGCGCCGCGCTGCGCTCGCCGTCTATCGACGGTCCAACGCCGAGCTGATAGCGCGCCTCGTCAATGCCGCGACGCCGGCCCAGCGCACCGCGCTGGCGAAGAAACTGCGCGGCTACGCCGACGACCTGACCGCGCTTGCCGCGGCGGCGGGCGACAGCGGAAGTTGAACGCGCGCGATTGCGCCGCGCACGCCAGCGCTACCTCACCTTGATCTCGGTCCAAAGCTGGCCGCGCAGCTGGCGCAGGTCGGCCGGCAGCAGGCGCAACTGGTGCAGCTTCTTCATAGCCTCCGCGTCGGGGAACACCGCGACGTTGGACTTGACCTCCGGCTTGATGAACTCCATCGCCGCCTGGTTGGCGTTTCCCGAGCCGATCAGGTTGGACAGCTCGGAGCTGTTCTTGCCTTCGAGCATGAAGTTGATGAACGCGTGCGCCAGCAGCGGATTCGGCGCCCCTTTGAAGATCACCATGTTGTCCACCGACATGACCGCGCCCTGCGTCGGCATGACCGAGACGAGCTGGAAGTCCTGCTTCGCCTCCTGCGCGTTGCGGTTGGCCTGGAACACGTCGGTCGAGTAGCCGAGCACGAGCCAGATGTTGCCCGCGGTCAGCTCCTTGATGTACGAGGATGAGTTGAACGCGGCCCAGCACGGCTTGGCCTTCTTGATCGCTTCCGCAGCTTTCTTGTAGTCGTCCGGATTGCGGGTGTTCGGATCGATGCCGAGGTAGATGAACGCAGCGGAGAAAACCTCGTCGGGCGAATCCAGCACGGTGAGCTTGCCCTTCACGCGGCACGCGATGCCGGGATCGAAGATCGCCTCCCAGCCCTTCGGCTCGATGCCGAGCTTCTTCATCTGCTTGTCGTTGTAGCCGATGATCGTCGTCGAATAGGCGTACGGCACCGAGTACTGGTTGCCCGGGTCCATCGGCGTGTTCAGGAACTCGGGCCGGATGTTCTTCAGGTTGGGCAGCAGGTCCTTGTTCAGCGGCGCGAGGTCGCCCTTCTTGATCATCAGCTCCATCGCGTTGCTGGTCGGAACGATGATGTCGTAGCCGGTGGCGCCCGCGGCCAGCTTGGCGAGCATCTCGTCGTTGTCCGAGAAGTAGGTCTGAACGACCTTGGCGTTGAACTCCTTCTCGAAGCGCGCGATCGTCTCGGGCGCGATGTAGTCGTTCCAGTTGTACAGATTCAGCGTTCCGGTCGGCTTCGCGGGAGCGGCCTGGGTCTGCGCCTTCGCTTCGGCCTTCGGCGCCGGGGCCTCCTCCTTCCTGCCGCACGCAGCCAGCAGCGAGACCGCTGCCAGTACCAGCGCGAAGCGCATCATGTCGCGCACTTGCATGTCTTTCTCCTCGAGATGGAAATCACCGGTTCAGCCGCAGCAGGCCGGGAACGAACTTGGTGGCGACCGTGATCAGCACCAGCGTCAGCAGCAGGAGCAGCGTCGAAATCGCATTGACCTCGGGCGTGACCGCGATCTTCACCATCGAGTAGATCTGCAGCGGCAGCGTCGACGCGGACGCGCCGGCGGTGAAGAACGTGATCACGAAATCGTCGATCGACAGCGTGAACGCCATCAGTGCGCCGGCGATCACGCCCGGCATGATCAGCGGCAGCGTCACGTGGCGGAACGCCGCCGCCGGCGAGGCGCCGCAGTCGCGCGCCGCCTCGATCAGGCTTTCGTCCATGCCCGCCAGCCGGGCGCGCACCACGATCGCGACGTAGCCGATGCAGAAGGCGATGTGCGCGAGCGTGATCGACACCAGTCCGAGCGTCAGGTTGATCATCACGAAGAACATCAGCAGCGCCACGCCCATCAGGATCTCGGGGATGGCGATCGGCGCCAGCACCAGCACCGGCAGCACCCGAGTCCTGTACCGGTGCATCACGTAGCCCGCCATCGTGCCGAGCACGGTCGACACGAACGCCGTCACCAGCGCGATGGCGAGCGAGTTGCGCGCCGCCAGCATCATCTCCTCGTTGTGGAACAGCTTCACGTACCACGCGGTCGTGAAGCCTACCCACTGCGCGTTGAGCTTGCTGTCGTTGAACGAGAACACGACCACGACGACGAGCGGCGCATAAAGGAACATGTAGGCGGCCGCGGCGCAGGACCACATCCATGCGGGCGTCTTGCGGTTCATGCCTCGCTCCGTCGCGGGCGCGCCGCGAGCGCCGCCAGCCCGGTGATCCCGAGCGCGGCCACGGTCAACACGATCGACAGCACCGACCCGAACGGCCAGTCGCGCGTCTCGAGGAACTGCTGCTTGATCACGTTTCCGATCATGATGCCGTCGGTGCCGCCGACCAGGTCCGGAACCGCGAAGATGCCGAACGCCGGAATGAACACCAGCGCTGCGCCGGCGAACACACCCGGCAGCGACAGCGGCCAGGTCACGTGCCAGAAACGCTGCCACGGGCCAGCACCGAGGTCCTGCGCGGCGTCGATCAGCGCCGGATCGTGCTTCTCGAGGTTGGCGTACAGCGGCAGCACCATGAAGGGCAGGTGCACGTAGACCAGCACCACGATCACCGCAAACGGCGAGAACATCAGCGTCACCGGCTCGGCGCCGAACAGGCCGAGCACGCCGTTGATGATCCTTGCCAGCGCCCATTGCGGACCGAGGATGATCATCCATGCATAGACGCGGATCAGGAAGTTGCTCCAGAAGGGCAGGATCACCAGCAGCAGCAGCAGGTCGCGGTATTTCTTCGCGCTCGCTGCGATCAGCATCGACAGCGGATACGCGACCGCCAGGCACAGCGCCGTGGTGAGCCCCGCGTACCACACCGACTTGCCGAACAGCTCGATGAAGATCGGGCTGCTGAAGAAGCGCGCGTAACTGGCCCAGGTCAGGTTCAGCTTGCCGCTGTCGGACAGGAGCGGCGCGAGGCCGCCGAACTCGCCCGGTGCTCGCACGCTGGCGAGCAGCATCAGCAGGCACGGCAGCGCGAAGAAGAAGATCAGATAGGCGAGCGGCGGTCCGCCCACCAGCCATTTGCCGCGCTCGCCCGTGGCCACGTCAGTCGGCCAGGAAATGGCCCGCGTCGACCTGCCAGGCCACGTCGACCGCGTCGCCGACCTCGAAGAAGCGCGCTCGGCCGGGAGCCGAGTTGGCGCGCATTGCCTCGATCTTCTGCCCCGACGCCAGCGCCACGCGGTAAAGCGTCACGTCGCCCAGGTACAGGAAGTCGGTCACGCTGCCGGAGACGTGGTTGTCGCCGTCGGTCTTCGGGTGTCCGCTCGGGTTGATCGCGACCTTCTCCGGCCGCAGCGCGAGCGCCCCGCGCGTGCCGCTGCCGAGCGCCTGATCGAGCATGGCAAACGCGCGGCCGACGCCGGGCAGCTCCAGTTCGGCCACGCCGCCAGCGCGATCGCGCACGGTCGCCTCGAGAATGTTGCACTGGCCGATGAAGTCGGCAACGAAGCGGTTCTTCGGGAACGAATAGATCTTCGACGGCTCATCGAGCTGCTCGATGCGGCCCCTGTCCATCACCGCGATCCGGTGCGAGAGCGCCAGTGCCTCGCTCTGGTCATGCGTCACGTACACGAACGTGATGCCGACCTCCTTCTGCAGGTTGATCAGCTCGATCTGCATCTGCTCGCGCAGCTTGGCGTCGAGCGCGGCAAGCGGCTCGTCGAGCAACATCAGGGCAGGGTGGGTGACGAGCGCGCGCGCGATCGCCACGCGCTGACGCTGCCCGCCCGACAGCTCGTGCGGGAAGCGCAGTGCGAGCGCCTCCAGCTGCACGTCACGCAGCGCCTCCTGCACCCGGGCATCGCGCTCCGCCGCCGGCGTCTTCGCCATTTTCAGCGGGAAGGCGACGTTGGCTGCCACCGTCATGTGCGGAAACAGCGCGTAGCTCTGGAATACCGTGCGGACATTGCGCCGCTCGGGCGGAACGCCGGCGAGGTCCTTGCCCTCCAGCAGGATCCGGCCGCCGTCGGGAACGTCGAAACCCGCAACCATCCTCAGCAGCGTGGTCTTGCCGCAGCCCGACGGACCGAGCAGCGTGAAGAACTCGCCCGCTTCGATCGACAGCGACACGCCATCGACCGCGGCCATCGAACCGAAGCGGCGGGTGACGTTCTGGATCTCGAGCAGGGCCATGTCGTATCGCGGGCAGGCGCGATTATGCGGCAGTGCGACCCGCCGTGCCCTGAACCGTCCAGTGTTCCCGGGCCGCGGGTCGCGCTCTCAGCGGCCCGGCAACGGAAAGCCGAAGAACAGCCAGGCGGCGACCAGCGCCAGCGCGGCCATGCAGGTGACTCCGATCAGCAGCAGCCGATTGCGCCGCTGCGTTTCCAGGCGCAGCGCATGCAGTTCGGCATACATGCGGTCGCGGTGCGTGGTGTCGATCAGCGCCTGATGAACCAGCCGCGGCAGCTGAGGCAGCAGATGGCTCCACTGCACCGCCTCGTGGCGCAGGCGCTCCTCCAGCCCCTTGAAGCCGACCTGCGCCTGCATCCAGCGCTCGAGGAACGGCTTGGCCGTCTTCCACAGGTCGAGCTCGGGATCGAGCTGCCGGCCCAGCCCTTCGATGTTGAGCAGGGTCTTCTGCAGCAGCACCAGTTGCGGCTGCACTTCGACATTGAAGCGGCGCGAGGCCTCGAACAGGCGCAGCAGCACCTGCGCGAACGAGATGTCCTTCAGCGGCCGGTCGAAGATCGGCTCGCACACCGCGCGAATTGCGCTCTCGAGCTCATCCACGCGCGTCGCGGCGGGAACCCAGCCGCTTTCGACGTGCAGTTCGGCGACGCGCTTGTAGTCGCGGCGGAAGAACGCGAGGAAGTTCTGCGCCAGGTAATTCTTGTCGTTGTCCGACAGCGTGCCGACGATGCCGAAATCGAGCGCGATCCAGCGGCCGAAGTCCTCGCCGCTGTCGCCGACGTAGATGTTGCCGGGGTGCATGTCGGCGTGGAAGAAGCCGTCGCGCAGCGCCTGCGTGAAGAACACCTCGACCGCGTCGGCCGACAGCTTCTTGATGTCGATGCCGGCGGCGCGCAGCCGGTCGACCTGGCTGACCGGGATGCCGCCCATGCGCTCCATCACGATCACGTTCTCGCAGCAGTAGTCCCAGATCATCTCGGGGACGCGCAGCTGGCGCGAGCCGGCGAAGTTGCGCCGCAGCTGCGACGCGTTGGCCGCCTCGCGCATCAGGTCGAGCTCGTCATGCAGGTACTTTTCGAACTCGGCCACCACCGCG
>JBLMYK010000217.1:0-7941 GCA_050258235.1 Gemmatimonadota bacterium
CTCGCGCAGGGGGTGCTTGCGATTCAGCGGCACCAGCTGATCGCGCAGCGCGTCGTTGGGGGCGTGCAGCGAAACGGCCAGCGCGACCGGACATTGCTCGCCCAGCTTGTCGATCTGTCGCACGAGGCCGGATGTCGACACGGTGACACGCCGCCGCGACAGGCCATAGGCATCGTCGTCGAGCATCAGGCGCAACGCGGGAACGACTGCGTCCAGGTTCTGCAACGGCTCTCCCATGCCCATCAGCACCACGTTGCTGATCACGCGCTCGTGCTCGGCGCTTATGCCGAGGCCGGCACGCAGTGCGTGCTCCGCCATCCAGAGCTGGCCGACGATCTCGGCGGTCGTCAGGTTGCGATTGAAACCCTGCCGGCCGGTCGAGCAGAACCTGCAATTCATCGCGCACCCGGCCTGGGTCGAGATGCACAGGGTGCCGCGCTCCTCCTCGGGTATGAAGACCGCCTCGACCGCATTGCCCTGCCCGACGTCGAGCAGCCACTTGCGCGTGCCATCGGCGGAAACGGAGTCGCGCATTACTGGCAACGCGGCGATCTCGGCATGCAGGACCAGCTTGGCGCGCAGCGACTTCGCCAGATCGCTCATCGCCTCGAACTCGCCGGCACCGCGTCGATGGATCCAGCGCGACAACTGGCGTGCGCGAAACGCGCGCTCGTCGAGACTTTCGACGAACGCCTTCAACGCGGCAGCGTCCAGGCCGAGCAGATTGATTCGATCCATCCTTGCGGCGCCGGTCAGCGACGATCAGCGCGAGTGAATGTTCATCGACGGAAAGAAGAACGCCACCTCGTTGCGCGCGGTCTCCGGCCCGTCGGACCCATGCACCGCATTGGCGTCGATGCTTGCCGCAAAGTCGGCGCGGATGGTTCCCGGCGCCGCCTTCTTCGGGTCCGTCGCCCCCATCAGTTCGCGATTGCGGGCAATCGCGTTTTCGCCCTCGAGCACCTGGACCATGATCGGACCGGAAACCATGAAATCAACCAGATCCTTGAAGAAGGGCCGCTCGCGATGCACCGCGTAGAACGATTCGGCGTCGCGGCGCGAGAGATGCATCATTCGTGCGGCAACGATCTTGAGTCCTGCGGCCTCGAAGCGTGCCAGGACCTGACCGATTGCGTTCTTGGCAACTGCGTCGGGCTTGATGATGGACAGGGTTCTTTCAACGGTCATTTGTCTTCGCTCGTGGCTGTATGTGCAAAACGGAAGGGGGGCGGACGACCGCCGATGAGCGCCGGTGCTTCGTCCGTAGACCTCAAAAATGCTCGATAAATGAAGATGTTACGGCGCCGAATTAACACAAAATTTTAGCACGCTGACACCGGTTGTCCGGTCTGCCGCGAGCTATGCAGTGCCTCGGAAGACGGCGATCGATTCGATGTGCGAGGTGTGGGGAAACATGTTGACCACTCCAGCGGACTCCAGTTTCCAGCCCCCTTCGTGGACGAGAATCGCGGCGTCCCGGGCCAGGGTGGCCGGGTTGCAGGAAACGTAAACGAGGCGCTCGGGGCGATCCTGCGCTACCACCAGACTGCGCGCGATCGCCTGCGCGCCCTCCCGCGGCGGATCGATTAGGACCCGGTCTATGCCGCCAAGGCGAAGCGTCATCCGTCGCCAGTCTTCGCTGGTCCACTCGAACAGGTTGCATGATTCGAATTCAGCCACCATCGAAAGTTCATTGTCGTGCGCGGCCTGGCGCGCGCGCCCGACCAGGCCGGGGTTGCCCTCGATGCCGACCACCCTCGCCGCGCGCGTTGCCAGCGGCAGCGTGAAGTTGCCCAGCCCGCAGAAGAAGTCCAGCACGT
Organism: Gemmatimonadota bacterium; assembly: GCA_050258235.1. GTDB lineage: Bacteria > Pseudomonadota > Gammaproteobacteria > Burkholderiales > Burkholderiaceae_F > JAKOQB01. The sequence continues at coordinate 1,821 of JBLMYK010000217.1, forward strand.
GGCTGCGCGACGCCGGATCGAGCAGCCGTATCACCCGTCGCACCAGGACCTCATTGACCTGGTGATTGACCTGCGTGAAGTCCGTCGGCAGAAACGGGATCGTCACGCCGAATTCGGGCAACGAAAGTGTCAGACGTCGCATGTCGCCCGGATCCAGCGGCGTCGCGGATTCGGGCCCGCCGTGCTGTACCCATAGCGAAACGTCATGTTCGCGTCGAAACGCCTGCAGCCGGCGCAGATCGTCGCCGCTCAGCGGCTGAAGAATGCGCAGGACAAGCACGATCGTTTCGGCGCGCGGACCGCAAATCGCGATCTCGATCTGGGGCAACCGTCTGCGCATCGACAGTGATCCGACGAGCCCGCGCAACGGCAAGAGCAGTCCGGCGATGCGAGCCGGCAACACGGGGCAGGTTGTCATGTCGGCCACGAAGCTGCGAGCGCGCTCGTGGAAACCCACCAGCACGCCACCCTTCGCCGGCACGTCGCGCACCGTCATGCGCGCCCGCTGCCGGTAGTGCCAGGAAGGCCCGACGATCGGCCGCAGCAGATGCCCTGGCCTTACTCTGCCCAGATGCCAGAGCGTGTCCTCGAGCGCGCGCTGCTTCAGTGCGACCTGCGCTCGCACCTCGAGGTGCTGCATCGAGCACCCCCCGCATGCACCGGGATGCAGGCCGAAGTGTGGACACCGCGGCGCGACGCGCATCACGCTCTCGCGACGCACGCTCAGCGTTCGCGCCGTTTCGTACCGTGGCTTCGACCGGAGCCGTTCGGCTTCGACTTCTTCGCCGGGCAGCGCGCCCTCGACGAAGATGACCTTCCCTTCATGGCGCGCGACGCCGCGTCCCTCCAGATCGAGCGAGTCGATCGAAAGAACCAGCCCTTCGCCCATTCTCAGTGCGCCGGCCAGGCGGCCAGGTACTCGACCCAGTGCGGCGCACCCGCTGTCTGCAGCGCCGCGCGCACGGTTTCGAGCTCGGCGCGGTACGCAGCGGCGCTCAGCACACCCCGCATCTTCTGGAAGCGGCAGAAGATCAGGTACGTGTTGACGACATCCGTTTCGCAGTAATTTCGGATCTGCGCAATGCGCCCGGCGGCAAACGCGTCCCACACCCTGCTGCCGTCCAGACCGAGCTTGCCCGCGAAACCGGCCAGCCTGGACAGATCGTCCAACGGAGCACTGGCACGCGGCTGGTACAGGGCCAGCAGATCCATCAGATCAAGGTGCCGGGTGTGATAGCGACTGATGTAGTTGTTCCATTTGAAGTCGCGCTCCTCCTCCCCCATTTCCCAGTAGCGTGGAGCACTGACACCGTGGATAAGACCGCGGTAGTGCAGTACCGGAAGGTCGAAGCCGCCTCCATTCCAGCTCACCAGTTGCGGCGTGTAGCGGTCGATGAGCTTGAAGAAGTCCTGAATCAGCTTGGACTCATCGTCCTGCTCGGTCCCGAGGCAACGCACGCGGAAACCCTGTTCGTCCCGGAACGCGCAGCCGATCGCCACCACGCGATGAAGATGATGCGGCAGGAAATCGCTGCCGGTCTTTTCGCGCCGTTCGGCGAACGCCTGCGCTGCCACTTCGGCGTCCGACATCGCGCTGCATTGCGGCCGCAGGCGACGCAGCCCGCCGATATCGGGCACCGTCTCGATGTCAAAGACGAGTGTTGGCGTCACGAGGCGGCGCGGCCGGACCTCAGCGCGGCGGCAGATACTGCAATGGATCGACCGGCTTTCCGCTGCGCCGGATTTCGAAGTGCAGCTTCGGGGACGCGGCGTCCGTCATTCCGGCCTCCGCGATTCGCTGACCCCGCTTCACGGTCTGACCCTGCTTGACCAGGATCTGCCGATTGTGGGCGTACGCGGAAATGTATTCGTCGTTGTGCTTGACAATGACGAGGTTGCCGTAGCCGCGCAGTCCGCTGCCGCTGTACACGACGCTGCCGTCGCAGGCGGCGAGCACGGGATCACCCTCGCGCGCAGCGATGTCGATTCCCTTGTTGCGCTTCTCGTCGAACTTCTCGATCACGCGGCCGGCGAGCGGCCAGGCCCAGGTCAGTGCCGTTGCGGGAGTTGCCGACTGCGGCGGCGCCGGCGGCATCGGCGCCGCGGCGCCAGGTGGTGCCGCCGCACCCGGCGCCTCACCTGGAGCGGGCGACGTCAACGGGCGCGATTGCGCGCCTGTCGCCGGGGAAACCGGCGACGCCACAGCCGTCTCCGCCGGCGGAATCACCCGCAATTCCTGACCGATGCGCAGCTTGTTCGGATCGTCGAGGTTGTTCCAGCGTGCGATCTCCTTTGCATCGCGCCCGAACGATGCAGCGATGTCGCGCAGCGTGTCGCCCTTCTGCACGATGTAAACGCCATCCCGCGCCTCGCGCCCCGTCGTCGCCGCCGTGGTCGACTCGGTCGCAGTCGCGCCCGGCTGCGCTCCCGCCCTTTCAACGATCGGAGCCTGCCGAACCCCAGTCGTCGAGCACGCGGACAGGAGCAGCGCGAGCAGCACTGCTGCGCTGACGCCAAAGGTTCGATTCCGCATCCTGTTCATCTCCCTCGCCATCCTGATCATCTGGTTCCGGGTCGCAAGGGCACGAACCGTGCGGACTGAACCGCCCTTTCCGACACGCGACCAGCCGCGTCCTTTGTGAGCACCTTCAATGCTTGTTCGTCCCCTTGCGCAGCCGTGAGGACCGGCGCAACGATTCGTCCGCCGGGCGCCAACTGCTCGATCCAGGCCGGCGGAATTCGCGCGCCGGCAGCGGCGGCGACGATCGCATCGAACGGTGCTTCGCTCGCAATGCCGTCCCGACCATCACCGAATACGAGCCGCACGTTGGGCAACCGAAGCGGACGCAGGTTCCGTCGCGCCAATTCATGCAACGGGCGCACCCGCTCGACCGAGAGCACGGTGCCGAACAGGCAGGCGAGGACCGCCGATGCATAGCCGCAACCGGTTCCAATCTCCAGGGCCTTGGCGGCCGACGGCGTCCTGATTCCTTCGAGCGCAAGTTCGGCCATGCGCGCGACGCTGTATGGGCGCGAAATGGTCTGGCCGTTGCCGATCGGCAAGGCGGTGTCTTCGTAGGCACGGCTGGCGAGCGCAGCATCGACGAACAGGTGCCGGGGCACCCGATCCATCGCATCGAGCACGCGCGCATCCGCGATGCCCTGCTCGCACAGACGTTCCACCATGCGGGCCCGCACGCGCTCCGAAGCCAGTCCTGGGTTGGGTCCCAACGTGGGCGGTGGGTTCAGCTGCGTACGCGCGAAAGCCATGCGCCAACCTGTGGTAGCTGCTCCGTATGCGTGAGATCGATCTGCAGCGGCGTCACCGAAACATAGCCGTTCGCGGCGGCGTGGAAGTCCGTGTCCGGGCCGGCGTCGCGCGCGCTTCCGGATGGACCCACCCAGTAGATCGGCTCGCCGTACGGATTCTGGGCGCGAATCACCGGCTCCGACGGGTGTCGCTTGCCGAGTCGGGTGCAGCGGATGCCACGTATCTGGGTGCGCGGGAGATTCGGAATGTTGACGTTCAGCAGCGACGGCGCGGCAAGCGGCTGCTCGCACCAGTGGGCGACGATCTCCCCGACAATCTGCCGCGCGCTCTCCAGGTGCTGATAGCCCTTGTTGATCAGCGAGAACGCGATGGATGGAATCCCGAACAGGAAGCCCTCCATCGCTGCCGCCACGGTGCCCGAGTAGATCGTGTCGTCGCCCATGTTCTGCCCGTTGTTGATCCCCGAGACGACGAGATCGGGCCGGTGCTGGAGCAATCCGGTCAAAGCGACATGGACGCAATCGGTCGGCGTTCCATTGACGTAGATGAAGCCGTTGGCTGCGTGCTGCACCGACAAGGGTCGTGAAAGTGTCAGCGAGTTGCTCGCGCCACTGTGGTTCTGCTCGGGCGCCACCACGAACACCTCGCCGAACGGGCGGACTGCGTCGACCAGCGCGGACAGGCCGGGAGCAAGATAACCGTCGTCGTTCGAAACGAGAATTCGCATCACAGAAATGAAGTGGCCGGTGCGCGCTGCGCACGCACCGGCCTTCTCCGGGTGACTGCTTGGTCGGGGCGGCGGGATTCGAACTCGCGACCCCTTGCACCCCATGCAAGTGCGCTACCAGGCTGCGCTACGCCCCGAACGCGCGGCATTGTACACGCGCGCTTCCTCACTCATTGCGCAGCAATGCACGAATCGCTTCGATCTCCGAGCGCAACTCCGCGAGGCTCGGCTGAGGCTGCGGCTGCGACATCACCACGTCCGCAGGTCCGTTCGGGCCGCGACCCGCGCGACCACCTTCGTCGAGCCGGTTGCGCGCACCGCTGATCGTGAACCCCTGCTCATACAGCAGTTCGCGGATCCGGCGCACCAGCAGTACCTCGTGGTGCTGGTAATAGCGGCGATTGCCGCGCCGCTTGATCGGCTTCAGCTGCGTGAACTCCTGTTCCCAGTAGCGCAGCACGTGCGGCTTGACGCCGCACAGGTCGCTGACCTCGCCGATGGTGAAATAGCGTTTGGCCGGAATCGCCGGCAGCGCGCTACCAGCGCGGTGATTGCTGTCGCTCCGTTGCATGGATTACGTCAGCGGTCCGCGGTCGCAAGCGCGTTCGAACAACGCCGGCCTCGTGGTCTACCGGTCGTCGCCTGCGACGGACACCGCGGCCTTGAGCTTCTGGCTCGGATGAAACGTCACGACGCGTCGCGCCGTGATGGCAATCTCCTCCCCGGTCTTCGGGTTGCGGCCCGGGCGCTGCGGCTTGTCGCGCAGCTGGAAATTGCCGAAGCCAGAAAGCTTGACGGATTCGCCTCGTTCGAGTGCGGCGCGAATCTCGTCAAAGAACGCGTCGACCATGTCCTTGGCCTCGCGTTTGTTCAGGCCGAGCTTTTCGAAGAGCGCATCGGCCAGCTCCGCCTTCGTGATGGTCCGGCTCTCACGCGCTTGCTCGGCCGTAACCATCGGCGCAACTTCGGCAAGTTTCAAAGCCGGCTGATCCGATTCGTTTTGCATCGGTCTCATTGTCGAAGCCTCGCACCGACCTGCGCCGCCAACCCGGCAACAAGAGCGGCGATCGAGGCATCCACGTCCACGTCGCTCAGAGTGCGCTCAGTATCTTGCAGAACGACTCGAAACGCAAGACTTTTCTCTTTATTTAACAATGCGTTAGCGCCTACTCCCGCGACTTTGCTTGAATCTGCGACCGACGCCCGATACAGGTCGAACAGGCGGAACTCCCGCACCGATGAAAGGCGCTCATCCGATTGTCGTAGCGCCTGCGCCGCGTCAAGGATCGATTGAACCTCGACCTTCTCGTCGACCAGCAACGCAATGTCGCGCACCGCGGCGGGAAAACGCGCCACCGGTGAAGCGACCGGCACGCGGACTGCGAGTAACGGCTCGACATCGATTTCGAAGACGATCGGCGCCTTCGGCAGTTCGTATTTGTGCTGCCAGCGCGGGTGAAGCTCGCCGACCCAGCCAATGCCGCGGCCCTCCAGTTCGATCCGCGCTGCCCGGCCCGGGTGCATTGCCGGGTGGGCCGCCGCGACGAAGCGCGCGGAGCGGTTGCCAATCAGGCGCTCGATATCGCCCTTGACATCGAAGAAGTCGACGTCGCGCTTGCTCTCGCCCCATTGCTCGTCCACTGCGGGCCCGTACGCCAGGCCGCCGACATGCAGCGGCTGCTCTGTTCCGGCGACCGCGAGCGCGCCATCCGCGCGCGCCGGGTCGCGGAGGAACACCCTTCCCAGCTCGAAGATCCGCACGCGACTCGCCTTGCGGTTCAGGTTGTACTTGAGGATCGAAACGAGGCCGCCGATCAGCGACGTACGCATGACCGCCATCTGCACGGCGATCGGGTTCAGGACCCGAATCGGGGAACCTTCGCCGCCGAAGTCATCCTCCCACACAGGGTCGACGAACGAGAAATTCACCAACTCCTGATAGCCGGCGTGCGCCATTTCCCGCCGCAGCGCGTTCGGCGATCGACGCCCCTCCGGCGTTGCGCGCATCGCGGCACGCGTCCGCGGAGGATGCGCCGGAATGCGGTCGAATCCCCACAGCCGGGCCACTTCCTCGATCAGGTCCTCCTCGATCTCCAGATCGAATCGGTATGGCGGCGGCGTCA
>JBLMYK010000218.1:0-22154 GCA_050258235.1 Gemmatimonadota bacterium
CATGCCCGCGACCGCGGTCTCGCTCTGGCCGACGCCGACCGTCTCGACGATCACGACGTCGAAGCCGGCGGCCTCGCACACCAGCATCGCCTCGCGCGTCTTCTCCGCCACCCCGCCCAGCATGCCGCCGGCCGGGCTCGGCCGGATGAAGGCGCGCGGGTGGACCGAAAGCCGTTCCATGCGCGTCTTGTCGCCGAGTATCGAGCCACCGGACACGCTCGACGACGGATCGACCGCAAGCACGGCGACGCGATGGCCGCGCTCGATCAGGAGGAGCCCCAGCGCCTCGATGAAGGTCGACTTGCCGACACCCGGCACACCCGAAATGCCGACCCGGAACGACTTGCCGCTCGCCGGCAGCAATGCATTGAGCACCGCGTCGGCACGCGCACGGTGATCGGCGCGGGTCGATTCCAGCAGCGTGATCGTCTTCGCGAGCGCCCGCCGCTGCGCTGGACCGGATTCGCGCAGCAGCCGGTCGACCAGTTCCTGATCTGCCGCCAGCACGGATCTGCCCTGTCTATTTGCCCGGTTGCGCCTTGCGGATCTGCGTCAGCACCTCGCGTGCGCTGACGGGGATCGGCGTGCCGGGACCGAAGACGCCCTTGACGCCGGCGGCGAACAGGAAGTCGTAGTCCTGCTTCGGAATCACGCCGCCGACGAACACCGCGATTTCGTCGGCGCCCAGTCTCTTCAGTTCGGCGATGATCGCCGGCACCAGCGTCTTGTGGCCAGCGGCGAGGGTCGAGACCCCGATCGCGTGCACGTCGTTCTCGATCGCCTGGCGCGCACATTCCTCCGGCGTCTGGAACAGCGGCCCGATGTCGACGTCGAAGCCGAGATCCGCGAACGCGGTGGCGATCACTTTGGAGCCGCGGTCGTGACCGTCCTGTCCGAGCTTGGCGACCATCACGCGCGGTCGCCGGCCGTGCTGCTCCGCGAACGCGGCGATTTCGGACCTGAGCCGGTTCCACTCCTCGGCCGTGCCCTCGGCATCCTGATAGGCCATCGCGTACACCCCCGTGACTTTCTGAATGTCGGCGCGGTGGCGTCCGAACACCGTTTCGAGCGCGCCGGAGACCTCGCCTACGGTCGCGCGCAGCCGGATCGCCTGGATCGACAGGTCGAGCAGGTTGCCCTTGCCGGTGCGTGCGCATTCAGTCAGGGCGGCGAGTGCTGCCTCCACTTTCGCCGCATCCCGCGTCGCGCGCAGCTTCTTCAGGCGCGCGATCTGGTTCTCTCGCACCATGTGGTTGTCGACCTCGAGGATGTCGACGGCACCTTCCTCGTCGAGCCGGTACTTGTTGACGCCGACGATCACGTCGCGGCCGGCATCGATGCGCGCCTGCTTTTCGGCCGCGCTCGCCTCGATCTTCAGCTTGGCCCAGCCCGACGCGACCGCACGCGTCATGCCGCCCTGCGCGTCAACCTCATCGATGATCGACCAGGCCTTTTCGGCCATCTGCTGGGTCAGCGTCTCCATCATGTAGCTGCCGGCCCAGGGGTCGATCACGTGGGTGATGTGAGTTTCCTCCTGCAGGATCAGCTGCGTGTTGCGCGCGATGCGGGCGGAGAAGTCCGACGGCAGCGCGATCGCTTCGTCGAAGCTGTTGGTGTGCAGGCTTTGCGTGCCCCCGAACACTGCCGCCATCGCCTCGATCGCGGTGCGCACGATGTTGTTGTACGGATCCTGCTCGGTCAGCGACCAGCCCGAGGTCTGGCAATGCGTCCGCAGCATCAGGCTCTTCGGATTCTTCGCGCCGAACGCCTTCATGATCCGGCACCAGAGCAGGCGCGCGGCGCGCATCTTGGCGATCTCGAGGTAGAAGTTCATCCCGATCGCCCAGAAGAACGACAGCCGCCCGGCGAAGTCGTCGACGTCGAGCCCGCGCGCCAGCGCCGTCTTTACGTATTCCCTGCCGTCGGCGAGCGTGAACGCGAGTTCGAGCGCCTGGTTCGCGCCGGCTTCCTGCATGTGATAGCCGGAGATCGAGATCGAGTTGAACTTCGGCATCTTCTTCGCCGTGTACTCGATGATGTCCGCGACGATCCGCATCGAGGGTTCCGGCGGATAGATGTAAGTGTTGCGGACCATGAACTCCTTGAGGATGTCGTTCTGGATCGTCCCCGAGAGCTTGTCCTGCGCCACGCCCTGCTCTTCCGCCGCGACCACGTAGCCCGCCAGCACCGGAAGCACCGCGCCGTTCATCGTCATCGACACCGACACCTTGTCGAGCGGGATGCCGTCGAACAGGATCTTCATGTCCTCGACGCTGTCGATCGCCACGCCGGCCTTGCCGACGTCGCCGACCACGCGCGGATGATCCGAGTCGTAGCCGCGATGCGTGGCCAGGTCGAAAGCGACCGACACGCCCTGCCCGCCGCCCGCGAGCGTGCGGCGATAGAAGACGTTCGATTCCTCGGCGGTCGAGAACCCCGCGTACTGGCGGATCGTCCACGGCCGCACCGCGTACATGGTCGCCTGCGGGCCGCGCAGGTAGGGCTCGAAGCCGGGCAGCGTGTCGGTGTGGTGCAGCGCGTGCAGGTCGGCCGCCGTGTACAGCGGCTTGACCGTGATGCCTTCCGGCGTGACCCAGTTGAGCCGCTCGAGGCGGCCGCCCGGGGCGGACTTCGCCGCCGCCTGCGCCCACTGATCGGGCGTGGCGCGCGCAAATTCGGGGTTGCTGGACATGGTTCGGTCTCCTGAAGCCGGCCGCGCCGTAACGCTAGCGCGCCGCGCCGCCCGTGCTGCCTGCTTGCCATCGATCATACATGATGCATAATTATGAATACAAATTCCGGCCCGACTCCGATACCGATGCCCGCCGTCGCCGCCAACGCCCCGCCCACCGCGCAGCGGCTGGCGCCGCGCGCGCTGTACCAGGAGGTCGCCGACCGGCTGCGGCAGCAGATCTTCGATCGCGAACTCGAGCCCGGCAGCTGGATCGACGAGCAGAAGCTCGCGGCCGCCTACGGGATCAGCCGCACGCCGCTGCGCGAGGCGCTGAAGGTGCTCGCGGTCGAAGGGCTGGTGACGATGAAGGTGCGGCGCGGCGCCTACGTCACGGAAATGTCGCGCGACGACGTCGCGCAGGTCTATCACCTGCTTGCGCTGCTGGAGAGCGACGCCGCCGGCGAAGTGGCGCGTCGCGGCAGCGAAGCACAGCTTGGCGAGCTGCGCGCGCTGCACGAGCGGCTGGAGAAGCAGGTGCGCAACCGCGAGGCATTCTTCACCGCGAACGAGCAATTCCACATGAAGCTGCTCGAGGTCGCCGGCAACCGCTGGCAGCAGCAGATCGCGGTCGACCTGCGCAAGGTAATGAAGCTGAACCGCCACCACTCGCTGTTCAAGCAGGGGCGGATCGCCAGCTCACTGCACGAGCATCGCGAAATCATGGCGGCGCTGCAGGCCCGCGATGCGCGCGCCGCCACCCGGCTGATGCGGCTGCACTTCGACCACGGGCTCGAAGCGACGAGCGGCTGACCGCCGCTCAGAGCCCGAGACGCTGCATCCAGTCCGCGAGCAACTGCGCCTGCGCATCGCCCCGCGCGTGTCGGTCGCGCACCGCGGCCCGATCCTGCTGCGGGCGGTTCTGGCTCAGCTTGAACTTGCCCTCGAGTTGCGTCACCTCGATCGTCAGCCCGACGATGCCCCGCTTCATCTTTTCGCGGAACTCCTCGCCGAGTTCGTCCCACTGCGCGCGGTACGGCGGATCGTGGCGATCGATCAGTGCCTTCAGTATCTTTTCCTTGGCCGCGCTGTCGTGTGTGATGCGGATGCGGCCGCGCGCGTGCACGACGATGTAGTTCCACGTCGGCACCGCCTCGCGCGCCGCGTACCAGGCCGGCGCCACGTAGGCGTTCGGTCCGTGGAAGATCGCGGCCACCTCGTCGCCGTCGCTCCACTGCGACCAGTGCGGATTGGCATGCGCGACGTGGCCGAGCAGCCGCACCTGGTTCCCGGCCTCCTCGGCTTCCAGTGGCAGGTGCGTGAACGCCGGCGCGCCATCGTGCACGGACACGAGGGTCGCAAACGGGTGCGCGCGCAGCACCGCGAGCAACTGCGCGTTGTCGGTGACGACGAAGTGCCGCGGCTGGTACCAGGTCATTGCAGCCCCGCCGATTCGGGCAGTCCGAGCATCAGGTTCATGTTCTGCACCGCGGCGCCGCTGGCCCCCTTGCCGAGATTGTCGAGCCGCGCCACCAGCAGGGCCTGCTGTGCAGCGTCGTTCGAGAACACGAAGAGCTCGAGGCGGTTGGTGAAGTTCAGCGCCTCGGGCTCCAGGTAGGCGTTGTCGCGCGCCGCGGAAAAATCGTTTAGCGGCCGCACGGTCACGAAACGCTCGCCGGCGAAGTGCTCGCCGAGGATCGCGTGCAGTTCGGCGCCGGTCGGCACGCGCGGCAGCGCCGACAGGTGCAGCGGAACGCTGACGAGCATGCCGCGCCGGAAGTAACCCACCGACGGCGCGAACACGGGTGCGCGCGCGAGCAGGCCGTGCCAGCGCATCTCGTCGACGTGCTTGTGCTTGAGCGTCAGCCCGTACGCACCGAAGTTCGCCGGGTGCGCCCCGGCGGACGGCTTCTCGTACGACTCGATCAGCTTGCGCCCGCCGCCGGTGTAGCCCGACACCGCATGAACCGTAACCGGGAAATCCTCGGGCAGGACGCCGTGCTCGCGCAGCGGACGGACCAGCGCGAGAAATCCGGTCGGATAGCAGCCCGGATTGGACACGCGCTTCGCCTGCGCAATCTCCGCGCGCTGGGTGCGCGTCAGTTCGGGAAAGCCGTAGATCCAGCCCGCCGCCGTGCGGTGCGCGGTGCTGGCGTCGATCACGCGCGTGCGCCCGTTGGCGATCAGTCCGACCGTCTCGCGCGCCGCATCGTCCGGCAGGCACAGGATCACCAGATCCGCGCTGTTGACGAGCTCACGCTTGGCCGCCGCGTCCTTTGCCGCCTCGCGCGCCACGCTGATGACTTCGACATCGTTGCGGCCCGCCAGCCGCGCGCGGATCTCGAGGCCCGTCGTGCCATGCTCGCCGTCGATGTAGATGGTTGCCCTGGTCATTTCGCTGTCTCCCAAAGCCGCGCAGCGCAATTCTGCCCGTCCTCGCGGCACCGCTGAATTTCAATTGTCATGCAAGCCCCCGAGCACCTGGTCGAGTTGCGAAGCCATGCGATCGATCTCGTCGAATCCCACGTTCAGCGCCGGCATGAAGCGCAGCAGGTGCGGCCGCGGGGCGTTCAGCAGCAACCCCTCCGGCTGCAGTCCGCGCGCCGCGTCCACCACGGCCGGCGCGATCGGCCGGCCGAGATCGAGTGCGCGCAGCAACCCGGCGCCCCGCTCGCCCACGAGCCGATATTGCTCGACCAGCCGCAGCAGGTGACCCTGAAGGTGCGCGCTGCGCGCCACCACGCCGGCGAGGAATTCCGGTCGCGCCACCGCGTCGAGCACGGCCGTTCCGACCGCCGCCATCAACGGGTTGCCGCAGTAAGTCCCTCCCTGGTCGCCATGAGCGAAGCACGCGGCCTGCTCGGTCGCCAGCAGCGCGGCCAGCGGGACGCCTCCGCCCAGCCCCTTGCCGAGCGTCATGATGTCCGGCGTGATGCCGGCCTGCTCGAATGCGAACAGCGTTCCGGTGCGTCCGATGCCGGTCTGCACTTCGTCGAGGATCAGCAGCAGTCCGCGCTCGTCGCACAGCGCGCGCAGCGCCTGCAGGAACTCGCGCGTGGCCGGCACCACGCCGGCCTCGCCCTGGACCGGCTCCAACATCACCGCGACCGCTTTAGGACCGAGGCACGCGCGCACCGAATCGATGTCGTTGATGCGGGCCTTCGGGAACCCGGGCACCTTGGGTTCGAACAGGGCGTCCCAGCCTGCCTTGCCGCTCGCCGCCATGGTTGCCAGCGTGCGGCCATGGAAACCGTCGGCGAAGGTGACGATTTCGTGCGCTCCGCCCCGGTGCAGCGCACCGAACTTGCGCGCCAGCTTGATCGCCCCTTCGTTGGCTTCCGCGCCGCTGGACGCGAGAAACACGCGCGGCAGCCCGGACAGCGCCGTGAGCCGCCGCGCCAGCGCGATCGCTGCGTCGTTGTAGAAAGCCGGGCTCGGCGAGATCAGCCGCTGCGACTGCGCCGCCAGGGCCTCGGTAATCTCGCGCGGGCAATGGCCGAGCGCATTGACCGCCCAGCCCTGGACGAAATCGAGATAACGGCGGCCAGCGTGATCGATCAGCCACGACCCTCGGCCCGCGGCGAACACGAGCGGCGGGCGCGCCGCGACGTCCATCAGGGCGTCGGTTTCGAACTGGTCGATCTTCATCTTCGGCTCCTTGAAAACAAAAAGGCCGCGGGGTCCGCGGCCTTCGTTGGGTCAACCGTTTCCGGCGACGTTTCCCTACGCGCACGCTCCCCTGCGGAATTCCGCATGGCGTCGCGCGCGTCGGTTCATCGTTGCGTTCATGAGCACAGTGTAACCGATGATTCCATCGCTGCCGCCAATCCAGCCATGGGGGAGTCCAGAGGGGGCGGCGGAGCAGCCCCCTCTGCATCCAGACCTCCGTCGCAGGCGGATCTGGCCGGCGCTATCCGCCGGCCAGATCCGCCTGCGACGTAAAGGCGTCGGCGAAGAACTGGTCCTCGGGCAGCCCGCACCGCGCGACGAAGTCCTTGCGCGCCGCATCGACCATCACCGGCGCGCCGCACGCGTACACCTGATGCGCGGACAGGTCGGGCAGGTCTTCCATCACCGCTCGATGGACAAACCCGGTGCGGCCGCTCCACGCGTCTTCCGGCGTCGCATCCGACAACACCGGCACGTAGGTGAAATTCGGCTGCTCGCGTGCCCATTGCTCCGGCAACTCGTGCATGTACAGGTCGCGCCGCGTGCGGCAACCCCAGTACAGCCGCACCGGCCGCGCGGGCCGCCCGGGCTCCTCGCGGTTCAGGCGCTTGTGGAAGATGTGTTCGGCGATCGCCTTGATCGGCGCAAATCCGGTGCCGCTCGCGAGCAGCACGATCGGGCGCACGTTGTCCTCGCGCAAGAAGAACGTGCCCAGCGGCCCTTCGAGGCGCAGGATGTCGCGCTCCTTTACCGCCGGCTGCGCCACGCCGAACAGCGCGTCGGTGAAGACGCCGCCCGGCATGTGGCGGACGTGCAGCGAGATCTGCTCGTCCGCATGCGGCGCGGTGGCGATCGAGTAGCTGCGGCGCGCCCCGTCTTTCAGGATGAACTCGACGTACTGCCCGGCGCGGAACTGCAGCCGCTCGCTGGCCGGCAATTGCAGCGTGACGATCGCGACGTCGGGCGCCGCGCGCTCGATCTTTGCGATCCGGCACGGCATCTTGCGGATCGGAATGTCGCCGAACCCGGTCAGGATGCGCGCCTCGATCACCAGATCGGTCTGCGGCCGGCTGCTGCACACGAGCAGCCTGCGCTGCGCCAGCTCCTCGGCCGACAGCGCGGAAGACGAGTGCGGTCCCTGCGTCCACTCGCCCTCGAGCCCCTTCGCCTTGCAGGTGCCGCACGCGCCGTTCTTGCAGCCGTACGGCAACCCGACGCCGCTGCGCAAGGCAGCGGCCAGGATGGTTTCGTCGCCCTCGACGGTGAACTCCCGACCGGAAGGCCGGACGGTGACCTTGAAGCTCATAGAATCGACCGATGGAAAAACAATCGCCCGCGGAAAATTTCTCACGCGGGCGCCGCTTCGGTGCGCCGCGCCTGCTGATCGTCGGCTGCGGCGACGTTGGGCTGCGAATTGTCGCACGGCTGCGCCACCGCTTTCGCATCGTCGCGATGACGTCGACGCCGGCGCGGCGCGACGAGTTACGCCACGCCGGCACGACCCCGATCGTCGCCGACCTCGACGAGCGGCGCGCGCTGGCACGTGTCGCGCCGTTCGCCGGGCGCATGATTCACCTGGCGCCGCCGCCGAACCGCGGGCGGCGCGATCCTCGCACGCGCCATCTGGTCGCGGCTGCGCGCGGCAGATTGCAGCGCTTCGTGTACATCAGCACCACCGGTGTATATGGCGACCGCGCAGGCGCATGGACCGACGAAACCGCACCGCTCGCGCCGCAGAACGAGCGCGCGATGCGCCGCGTCGATGCCGAGCACGCCGTGCGCGCGGTCGGCGCCTGCGTGCTGCGCGTGCCCGGCATCTATGCGCAGGACCGGTTGCCGATCGAGCGCCTGCGCGCCGGCACACCCGCTCTGGCAGAAGTAGACGACGTCTTCACGAACCACATTCACGCCGACGACCTGGCGCGGATCGCGATCGCGGCGCTCTTTCGCGGGCGTGCGTCGCGCGTGTACAACGCCGTCGACGACTCCGAGCTCAAGATGGGCGAGTACTTCGATCTCGTCGCCGATCGCTTCGGCCTGCCGCGGGCGGCCCGCCTGCCGCGCGAACAGCTGAAGACCGCGGTGTCGCCGATGATGTACTCGTTCATGAACGAATCGCGCCGCCTGCGCAACCGGCGCATCAAACGCGAACTGAAGCTGCGCCTGCGCTGGCCCACGGTGGCGACGGCGCTTGCAGCCAGCGATGCGTCCGCGCGTTAGCATGCGGGCATGAGTTCGCCTGCACTTCCAGCGCATCACGCCCGATGAACAGGACGGGGCGCTGGATCGCCGTTGTCGTCGTTCTTCTGCTTGCCATGCTGGCCTGGGCCGACGACTTCGTGACGCTGCAGGGCGAACACACGATCTACACGGTCCACTGCGAAGGCAGTTGGAGCGGAACGACCTGTGCCGGCCGACTCGCCGCGGCCGATCGCTACCGCTTCCGCGCACTCAGGGCACGCCGCGAAGTCATCTTCTGGGTCGCCGGGTCACCCGAGCCATCGGGGAAATTCACCGGCTGCGAGATCCGTGACGGGCGCAACTGGTCGTGCAAGCCGAGCCCCGATGCCGCGCGTTCGATCACGCTTGCGCTGGTGCGCGGCAAGGCCCAGCATGACGCGACCGGTGTGACGCGCGCCTTTCATGCGATCAGCAAGTGGAAATGGTGGTGGCTGCGAGCCGGACTCGGAACCTTCAAGCGCGCCAGCTACTGAACCCGACGCTGGGACGTGCGGCCGCCAGGCTGCCAGAGTTCAGGCCGCGGCCCGTTGCACGGCCGCCGGCTCACGCAGGCGGCAGCACAGGCAGACGATCCGAGCCCCGCAGGTGCATTGGTCGACCGCATCAATGTCGGCGCCGCCCAGCCTCACGCGCACCGTCGCTCTGTTGCGGCCCGACGATCCGGCAAGCGGGCAGCGCTCACCGAACAGCGGCCCCGTTGCGGGACCCGCAGCGGACTTGACGATGCGGTCCAATTGCGTGCTTCCTGACGCTGCCGGTTGCCAATGAACAGCCATCCGATGCGGCAGCGGCACAAAGTCTACGCCGATGCAGCATCCCGATCGACCATTGCACGGCGAATTTTCTGATCCTGCCCGCGCCGACGATTCGGCCCGGCACGGATCCTGGATCGGGCGCATTACCATCGACATTCTGTCGTCCTGGTCCGAGGCCCCGTGACCCAACGATTCCGCGCGGTTGCAGTCGGCGGCGCCGGCGCCGTCGGCTGCTTCTACGGCGCGATGCTGGCGCGCGCCGGCCATCGCGTGACGCTGATCGGTCGCGCGGCGCTGGTGCGGGCGGTCGAACGCGACGGGCTGCGCCTCGACATGGCAGGTCGCGTCGAGGCGGTTCGTGCAACCGCGAGCGTCGATCCGAGCGCAGTCCGCGGCGCCGACCTGGTGCTGTTCAGCGTGAAGTCAACCGACACCGAGGCGGCGGCGCGCCAGATGGCGCCGCATCTGGAAGCCGGCGCGGTCGTGCTCAGCCTGCAGAACGGCGTGGAGAACGCCGCGACGATTGCCCGCCATGTAAAGCAGACCGTGGTTCCGGCCGTCGTGTACGTGGCCACGGAGATGACCGGGCCGGGCTGCGTGAAACACAACGGTCGCGGCGATCTGGTGATCGGGCCCCTCAACGCGGCGGCGCGCGATGCGGCGCTGGCGCAGACGTTGCAGGACGTCGCCGGCTTCTTCGCGACCGCGCAGGTTCTGGTGCGCATCTCGAACGACGTGATGGCCGAACTGTGGTCGAAGCTGATGGTGAACTGCGCGTACAACGCGATCTCCGGACTGGCGCAGGCGACCTATGCGCAGATGGCCGCGATGCCCGCGATTCGCGAACTGCAGCGCGCCGTGGTGCGCGAGGTGGTCGAACTGGCCGCCGCCGATGGCGTGAACCTGCCGCTCGAGGCCGCAGTCGAGGCGATGGAGCGCATCGCGGCGGCGATGCCGGAACAGCGCTCGTCGACCGCACAGGACATGTCGCGCCGCAAGCCGACCGAGATCGATCATCTGAACGGGTTCGTCGCACGGCGCGGACGCGAGCTGGGGGTTCCCACTCCGGTCAATCAGACCCTGCACGGGCTGGTCAAGCTCGTCGAAGCCGGCTATGTCAGCGACTGATCCCGGCGCAGACGCCGTCGTCACTGCATCCGACGACGCGCCGGTGCCGATTCCCGCGCCCTTCGCGCAGGCGCTGCGCGAACTGAATCTCGCCGGAGCCGAACCGCTGACCGGCTGCCCGCTGACCGGTGGCGTGTCGTCCGACATCTGGCGGATCGATACTCCGCGCGGGTCGCTGTGCGCGAAGCGCGCGCTGCCCAAGCTGCGCGTGGCCGCCGACTGGCGCGCGCCGATCGAACGCAACCTGTACGAGGCGCGCTGGATGCGGGTCGCCAACGAAGCGGTGCCCGGCTGCGCGCCGCAGGTGATCGGGCAGCACCCCGCGCTGGGAGTGCTGGTGATGAAGTACCTGCCGCCGTCCGACTACCGACTGTGGAAGCAGCTGCTGCGCGATGGCCACGCCGACGCGGCGACCGCGCGCGGCGTCGGATGCGCGCTGGCGCACATCCACGCGTACTCCGCCGCGCGTCCCGATCTTGCCGCACAGTTCCCGACCGACGCGATCTTCTTCGACATCCGGCTTGAGCCCTACCTGCTCGCCACCGCGCGCCGGCATCCCGAACTGGCCGCGGCGCTCGAGCGGCTGGTCACCGTGACGCAGGCCAACAGGGTCGCGCTGGTGCACGGCGATGTCAGCCCGAAGAACATCCTGATCGGCCCGCACGGTCCGCTGTTCCTCGATGCCGAATGCGCATGGTGGGGCGATCCGGCGTTCGACATCGCGTTCTGCCTGAATCACCTGCTGCTCAAATGCCTGTGGAATCCGCCGGCGACCGACGCCTTCCTGACCGCCTTCGACGTGCTGGCTGCTGCATATCTGCAAACGGTGGGCTGGGAGCCGCGCGCCGCACTGGAGCAGCGCGCCGCCGCGCTGCTGCCGGGGCTCTTCCTTGCACGCGTCGACGGCAAGTCGCCGGTGGAATACTTGACGGACAACGTGCAGCGGGATGCGGTGCGGCGGGTGGCGGGCGCGCTGCTGCGGCGGCCGGTCGATCGCCTGGCCGCGGTCGCCGCGAGGTGGCGGGAGGAACTGGCGTCGTGAACGACCGCACGATTCGCTCGATCCACGCCCGGCGCGTGTGGGACAGCCGCGGACGACCGACCGTCGAGGCCGAAGTGACGCTGCTGGATGGCTCGTTCGGGCGCGCGATCGTGCCGGCCGGCGCATCGAAGGGTACGCGCGAGGCGCTCGAACTGCGCGATGCGACCCCGCGCTTCGGCGGGCTGGACGTGATGCGAGCTGTCGCCAACGTCAACGGCGAGATCGCGCAGGCGCTGATCGGCTTGCGTGCCGACGACCAGGCCGTGCTCGATCGCCGACTGATCGAGCTGGATGGCACGCCGGCCAGGACGCGGCTCGGCGCGAACGCCACGCTGGCGGTATCGATGGCGGCGGCGCACGCGGTCGCGGCATCGTTGCACGTTCCGCTGTACGAATACCTGGGCTCCTCCGCAGCCACGCTGCTGCCGCTGCCGCAGATCCAGATCTTCGGCGGCGGCGCGCACGCGGGGCGTCGCGTCGACATCCAGGACTTCATGATCGTCTGCCCCGGCGCGCAGGGCTTCGGCGAAGCACTCGAATGGACCGCCGAGGTCTATCGCTGCGCGGGTGAACTGATGCAGCAGCGCGGCGCAAGCTACGGCGTCGCCGACGAGGGCGGCTGGTGGCCGGATTTTTCGACCAACGAACAGGCGCTGGAGGCGCTGGTGTCCGCGATCGAGCGCGCGGGGTTCGTCCCCGGCGAGCAGGTCGCGATCGCGCTCGATGTGGCGGCGTCCGAGTTCGGGCGCGGCGGTCGCTACACGCTGGGGCTGGAGTCGCGCCAACTGGATTCCGACGAACTGATCGACCTGCTGTTGCGCTGGGTCGACCGCTACCCGATCGTCTCGATCGAGGATCCGCTCGCCGAGGACGACCTCGAGGGTTTCTCGCGCTTCACGCGTGCCGCCGGACAGCGGCTGCAGATCGTCGGCGACGACCTGCTGGTGTCGGATGCCGAACTGGTGCGGCAGGCCGCCGCGAGCGGCGCCGCCAACGCGGTGCTTCTGAAGCCAAACCAGCGCGGCACGCTCAGCGAGACACTGCTGGCCTGGCAGGCCGCGCGCGCGTTCGGATACGCCGGCATCGTGTCGGCCCGCTCGGGCGAGACCGAAGACGTGACGATCGTGCACCTGGCGATCGGCTGGCAAACCGGCCAGCTGAAGGTCGGCTCTTTCGCGCGCGGGGAACGGATGGCCAAGTGGAACGAGGCGCTGCGCATCGAGGAGCGCCTTGGCGCGCGCGCGCGCTTTGCCGGTGCCGGCGTGTTTGGCCGCAACCCGGCGCCGCACCCGCAGTCAGCGCCGAACGCGCGCTGACTTCAGGCGGTCGCGCAGGGGTCCAGCGCCGGGTAATCCGTGTAGCCCTTGGCGCCGCCGCCGTACATCGTGCTCTTGTCGAGCGGATTCAGCGGCGCCTCCTCGCGCAGTCGCCGCACCAGGTCGGGGTTGGCGATGAACAGGCGACCGAAGGAGACCAGGTCCGCCGCGCCTGAGGCGATCGCGTCGAGCGCCATCGGCCGCGTGTAACCGTTGTTGACCATCCAGGCGCCCCCGAAGCGGCGGCGCAGCGACGCATAGTCGAACGGCGCGAAGTCGCGCGCGCCGGCGGTCTGGCCTTCGACCACTTCGACGAATGCAAGCTTCAGCGGCACCAGTTGCGTGAGCGCGTATTCGTAAAGCGCCTGCGGCGCACTGTCCTGTCCCGCGTCGTTCGCAGGCGTCACCGGCGACAGACGCAGGCCCGTGCGGCTGCCGCCGATCTCGCCCGTCACGGCCTGCATCACTTCGAGCAGCAGCCGCGCGCGATTGGCGATCGACCCGCCGTAGCCATCGGTGCGATCGTTGATGCTGTCGCGCAGGAACTGCTCGATCAGGTAGCCGTTGGCGCCATGCACCTCGACGCCGTCGAACCCCGCATCGAGCGCGCGTCGCGCGGCCTCGCGGTAGCTGCGGACGACCGCCGGGATCTCGTCGGTGCGCAGGGCCCGTGGCGCGGAGACCGGCACGAAGCCATCCTGCGTGAACGTCTTGGTGTCGGCGCGCCGAGAAGTCGACGACACCGGCGCCTGGCCGTTCGGCTGCAGCGATACGTGCGAGATGCGGCCGACGTGCCAAAGCTGCGCGACGATGCGTCCACCCTGCGCATGCACGGCGTCGGTGATCCGCCGCCAGCCCGCCACCTGCTCGGCGTTGTAGATGCCCGGCGTGTCCAGGTAGCCCTGCCCCTCGGGGCAGACCTGGGTCGCTTCGCTGATGATCAGCCCGGCGCTCGCGCGCTGCCGGTAATACTCGACCGCGAGCTGCGACGGCACCTGTCCCGGCGCAGCGCGGTTGCGGGTCAGCGGCGCCATCACGATGCGATTGGTCAGTGGGATGTCGCCGATGCGAATCGGATCGAAGAGCGTGGACATGCAGATACGCCGGTTGATTGATCGAAATTACGCTGCGCGCAGCGCATTACGCGCGCAAGCCCGCTCCGCTGCATTGAGGCGCGTCAACGCACCGGCGCCACCGCCGGCAGGAACTCCGGGGCGCTTATGCTGTCGGCCGATTGCGGGCGCAAACGCCCGACCCGTCGGAGCCCATCGACATGCGCAATCGTCCTCTCGGCCGCACTGGCCTGTTCGTCTCCGAACTCTGCCTGGGCACGATGACCTTCGGCGGTGGCACGGGCATCTGGAGCCAGATCGGCGACCTGCAGCAATCCGATGCCGAGCGGCTAATCGGCCAGGCGCTCGATGCCGGGATCAATTTCATCGACACGGCCGACGTCTATTCGGGCGGGCTCGCGGAACAGATCACCGGGCTGGCGCTGAGGAACCTGAAGGTGCCGCGCGACCGCGTGATCGTCGCGACCAAGGTCTTCGGCGAGACCGGCGCCGGGCCGAATGCGCGCGGCGCATCGCGCAACCACATCCTCGATGGCGTGCATGCCAGCCTGAAGCGGCTGCAGCTCGACCACATCGACCTGTACCAGATCCACGGCTTCGACCCGGCGACACCGATCGAGGAGACGGTGCGCGCTCTCGACCACCTGGTGCAGCAGGGACTGGTCCGCTACGTCGGCGTTTCCAACTGGGCCGCGTGGCAGGTCGTCAAGGCGCGCGGCATCTCGGAGCGGCTCGGACTCGCGCGCTTCGAATCGCTGCAGGCGTACTACACGGTCGCCGGCCGCGACATCGAACGCGACATCGTCCCGATGCTGAAGAGCGAGGGAGTCGGGCTGATGGCGTGGAGCCCACTGGCGGGTGGGTTGCTGAGCGGCAAGTTCGGACGCGACCAGCCGGGCGAGGCCGGCAGCCGCCGCGCCAGCTTCGACTTTCCGCCGGTCGACCGCGAGCGCGCCTATGCCTGCATCGACGTGATGCGGACGATTGCGCAGGCGCGCGGCGTGTCGGTGGCGCAGATCGCGCTCGCGTGGCTGTTGCATCAGCCGCAGGTGACGACCGTGATCATCGGCGCGAAGCGCCCCGAGCAGCTCGCCGACAACATCGCGTCCACCCGCGTCGCGCTGAATGCCGACGAGCTGAAGCAGATCGACGCGGTAAGCGCGCTACCCGCCGAATACCCCGGATGGATGTTCGAACGGCAGGGCGAGTACCGGCGCAGGCAGATCGCCGACGCGCAGCGCACGGGCTGAGGCCGACGCCCGCCGATCAGTCTTCCGAGCGGAACCCAATGCGCGCGTGGGTGCCGTCGCAGAACGGTTTGTCCTGGGACCCGCCGCAGCGGCACAGCCGCGCCGACTGCGTGCGCCAGACCGTGCGGCCGGTGCCGGAACAGATCTCGACGTTGCCGGCGAGCTGCAGCGGCCCGTTCGGTATCGGACGGACCGTCAACGATCCGCTGCGCTCGGCAAGCGGCTCCGAGGGCCGCGTGGCGGGCTCGCCGCTGGCGGCGAATCCGGCCGCCGCATGGCTGCCGTCGCAATAGGGTTTGCGCTTCGATTTGCCGCAGCGGCACAGCGTCGCGCGGAATTCCGCGCGGCCGTCGATCTCGATCTGCGCATGCACCGCATAGGGGCCGTTCTCGCGCACGCGCACGACGTTCACGCTCGGGGCACTTTCCTGCGGCCCGCCGTCGTGGCGCTCGTAGGTGATCGCACCGGACGGACAGCTGTGCGCGATGCGCACGCAGTGCTCGACCGTGGTCGCTTCCGGGTGAATCCAATCGCCCTTCGTGTTGGCGCGAAAGACGGCCGGCGCCTCCAGCACGCAATGGCGCGAATGAATGCAGCGGCGACCGTCGAAATGAAGCGCGATGTCCTTCGCGACCGCAACCTCGGGCGCGTGATCGGATGCCTGTACGTTCGGCATCTCGGCCGCCGCGGCGGCGTCCACGGGCGCAAGAGGAACGCGCAGCCGCGCCACGTGGTCGACCGCATCGCCGAGGTGCGTTTCGAAGCGAAGGTGCGCCGCCCCGAATCGTCGCGACAGGGCGTCCAGATCGTCGGCCACGTCTGCCAGCGGCACCCTGCGCGCGAGGAGGCGCGCAGCAGAGGCCAGTTCGGCGGCGCGTTCGCCCAGGATGCGCGCCGCGCACTGCTGCACCAGCTGGCCCGCCGAGCCGGGCAGTTCGAAGTTCGGCGCTGCGGTCATTCCGGTTGGCGCCGCATCGGCTGGCAGCCGCGTCGCGACCCCGGCAACCCGTCCCATCACCGACATCAACGTCGTGGTCGAGGCCGCCAGCTCGGCGCGCAGCTCGGCCGGCAGCGGCGCCGGCGCGAACACCTGCGACAGCGTGCGAATCATCAGCGCATAAATCGAATTGCCGAGGTCGACGACCTTCGCGGCCAACGGGTCGACGATCCGCGTGCCGTCGTGTGCGATGCCGCTGCCGCCGATGATCGGGTTGCGGATCACCGGGCGCGCGGGCTCGAACGCCGGACGCGCGGCGCGCAGTTCAGCCAGCTCCTTCCTGATCGCGCTGAAGCGGGCGAAGTGCGAGTCCTCCCGGTGCGCGGGCGCGCCCTCGCCCTGCAGCACGATCTCCTCGATCGCGCGCTGCGCCGAAGCCAGATCGGTGATCTTGAACAGGCCAGGCAGGCCGAACTCCTCCACGCTGACCTGGGCCTGGCCGTGTCCCACGAATACCCGCTCCTCGCCGAGCTGCTCGGCCAGATGCGCAAGGCCCTGCAGCACGCCGTGATACAGGTGCCCCTGGCTCGAATAGTCCTGCGGCGACGGAGCCAGCATGTCGGGGCGTGCGAGGCGCCGGTAGTGCGTCTTGTGCGCGAATCCGGCGCCATCGGCGATGCCGATCCCCTCGGGACGCTCGATGAACATGAAGTGGTCCAGCGCCGCCTCGCCGAACGGCGAGAGATTCATCAACACATCGGCAGGAAAGTGTCCCGGCCGGACCGGAAACGCCGGACGCCACAGGTGCGGCGCTGCGCCGATCGCCGCGAGCAGATTGTTCACCAGCGACAGATGCAGCATCTCCTCGAGCGCAACGCGCGCGAGCGAGCGGCGCCAGCGCTCGATCGCCGCCAGCTCCGCCGGCGTCACGCCCTCGCTCACGTCGCGCTTCAGCGTCCATTGCGCGAACAGGTACGAGCACATCACCGTGTGCTCGAACTCCGCCGCCTCGCACAGCAGATAGATCAGTTCCTCGCGGTCCTGAACAATGATCTCTTCGGTCATCGAGAATGTCGGGCTGGCCGGTTCTGTCGTCCCCGCGGGCCTTTTCCATGGGAGGCCCGGCGCGAGGGTGCAAGGGTGCATGGTTCGGCGCGCGCTGACAAGCGCCGCTAACCCGGACGGGGGCGCGGCCCCGGATACCCGATCCGCGATCGGTGACAACGCGCGCCGGACGCGGCGGGATTCACATCGATCAAAGCCGATGCCGCACAATGCCAGTTATTCTCGGTCTGTCCCGGCCGGCCGGCGGCCGGTTTCTGTGCATCCCCGCACTTCGTAATCGCAGCGTCTTCGATTCGCTCGGGTGCGTCCATGGCGGCAATGAGCATGCAATCGCGTTCAATCACGAAACGGCTGGCGCGGCTGGTCGAAGAGCTGGAAAACGGCCTGGTCGAGCGCCGCCGCCAGGTGCGCCTGGCACTGCTGACCGCGATCGCCGGAGAGCACACGCTGCTGATCGGTCCCCCCGGAACCGCAAAGAGCGAACTCGCGCGGCGCCTGCATCTGGTTTTCGCCGACGCGCGCTATTTCGAGCGCCTGCTGACGCGCTTCTCGGTGCCGGAAGAACTATTCGGTCCGCTGTCGATCAGCGCGCTGGAGCAGGATCGCTACGAGCGCCAGACCGCGGGCTACCTGCCACAGGCATCGATCGCCTTCATCGACGAAGTGTTCAAGGCCAACAGCGCGATCCTGAACGCGCTGCTCACGCTGCTGAACGAACGCAAGTTCGACAACGGCGCGGGCCGCGAAGCCTGCCCGTTGATCAGCGTGATCGGCGCCACCAACGAGGTGCCGGCCGACGAGGTCGCGGAAGCGTTCTTCGACCGCTTCCTGATGCGGTTGCCGGTCGGCGCCGTCAGCGACAGAGGTTTCCGCGAACTCATATCGCTCGACGCCCAGAACGAGCCTCGGGCCGAGGATGCTCTGACGCAGAGCGACCGGGATGCGATCACGCAGGAGGCCCACGGCGTAAGGCTCACGCAGGAAGTGACCACGCTGCTCGCCGAGTTGCGCAATCACCTTGCCGCAGACCAGATCTACGTCTCCGACCGGCGCTGGGTCAAGATCGCCTGGCTGCTGAAGGTCTCCGCCGCGACCGAGGGCCGCTCGAGCGTCTGCCTGTGGGATCTGTGGCTGCTGCCGTGGTGCACCGCGCATGGCGCGGACGGACAGGCCGCCGTGCAGGACTGGCTGCTGACGCGGCTGGGCGTGCGCGAGGGATATGCGCCGCCACGACTGACGCGCGTGGTGGAGGCGTTCGAGGCGCAGGCCCGGGTCGAGCAGGAGGCCGAGGACCTCGATTACGACACGTCGGGCCGGCTGCAGTTCAGCACGGATCTTGGCGAGCGCGTGCAGGACGCGAAAGGCGCGGCGCAGGCGGTCCGGATGAGCTACATGCGGCGACGCCGCTATGGCGAAACGCACGTCGGTGCACGGTTGCGCCAGATCGACGAACTGATTTCGCGTATCGACGGTTACGCGCAGGAACTGAAGGCGCGGCGCGCCGACCTCGCCACCTACGCGAGGCAGAGCCTTTGGCTCGACCGCGATTTCGCCGCGCGCGTGAGCGCCAATCTGGACGCGACGCAGCAGGCATTGGCCGAGCTTGCCCAGCGCGTCGCGGCGGCGCGCGCCAGCTTCGAGGCGCTGCCGCGCCTGCCGGTCGATCCGGGAACGACGCCCGAACCGATCGCGCACGAGCTCCTCGCGCTGTGAGCCGGGACCGCGTCATCCACCCGCTGCTGTTCGAGCAGCGCGAGCAGCGGCTGGCGACGCTCGATGCCCTGCCGCGCAACCTGTGGCTGGGCAGCATGATCAACTCCCAGGGCTCGCTCGAGCCCCGGCTGCGTGCGCTGCAGGGGCTGCGCGAAGCGCTGCTCGGCGGCGGCGCGCCCGCGCCGGAAAGCGCGCACTGGCCGGACCGTGCCCTGGCCGCCGCACTGCATTCGGCGTTCCTTCGGCTGGAGTTGCCGAGGTTCTGCCGCGATCGCAGCGAACTCACCGACCAGGTCCTCAGTTCGATGCTGTGGCACCTAGACCGCATCGTCGATCATGTCGATCGCGGTGACAGCGCCGAGGCCGCGCGCCAGAAGGCGGTGGACGCGTTCGCGGAAGAGTGGAAGGAGCGTTGCGACCTGCTGGACGACCTGGAAGCGGTCCTCGGCGTGACGGAGGCCATCGCCAAGAACACCGACTGGGATCTGCTGCGCGGCCTGCTGCGCAGCGAAGGCTGGCAGGAAATCGTGCGCATTCGGGGCATGCTCGAGGCGCTGCCTGAACTCGCCGCGTTGATCCAGCGCCTGGGCCGGATGCAGCCGGTCGAGATCGCCGACGAGGTGAATCGTCCCGAGCCGCAGCAGATGGAGCAGTCGACCGAGGCGCGCTCCAGCGTCCACTTCACGCGGATTCCGGAAATGCCCGGGGAAACGCGCACGATCTGCCGCTCCGGCCGCATCACGCGCATGCTGCCATCGGAAACGATGCTGCTGACGCACCGTCGCCTGCGCCTGGTCTGGCATGCGCACCACGCCGAGCGCACCTTGCTCACCTACGAAGACGATGAGCGAATCCCCGTCGCCGTGCGCGAGCGCGTGTCGGTCCGGCTGCCGAGCGCTGCCCGCAAGCCGGACCGGCGCCTCGAAGCCGGCCCGATGCTGATCTGTGTCGACACATCGGGCTCGATGCAGGGCGGGGCCGAGGCGGTGGCGAAGGCGGTCGTGCTGGAAGCCGTGCGCGCCGCGAACGCGCTGAATCGCGCCTGCTACGTGTTCGCGTTCGGGGGACCGGACGAGATCGTCGAGCTCGAACTCAGCCCGCACGCAACGGGCATCGGAAACCTGGTGCAGTTCTTCAGTCAGGGATTCCATGGCGGCACGGACATCTGCGGTCCGCTCGAGCGCGTTCTCGCCCGGCTGGCCGAACAGCGCTGGCGACGCGCGGACCTGCTGATCGCATCGGACGGCGAATTCGGCGCGACCCGCGAAACCGCCGCCGCGGTCGCGCGCGCCAAAGCGGAGCTGGGACTGAAGGTGCAGGGTGTGCTGATCGGCGACCGCGAGACGATCGGGTTCCTCGAAGTGGCCGACGACATCTTCTGGGTGCGCGACTGGCGCCGATTCGGCGGCCCGGCGACGGATTCCCCGGTGCACTCGAGCAGCCTGACCGCGCTGTACTTCCCCGGTGCGCTGCGCTCCGGCCGGCAGGACGCAACCATGGGCGGCGAGGAAGCCTCGCAGGCGGTGAGGCGGGGCTGGCGCGGGAAGTCGAGCTGAGCAACCGATGCGCCTGGGTAGTCCGCGCGCGCCGCGTGGCGTCTGCCGCGGTCTGCGGCGACGCGCGTCACTTGAGCGGCGGTGCAGCGAGCGACGCCCGCCGTTCGGCCTGATACGTCAGCAGCTTCTGCGAAGCGAACGTGGCCTGGCGGCCGGCATCGACCGCGCTGTCGATCTGATCGGCGCTCAACGTCAGGCGCGTCGGAATCGCCTTCATCTGCCGGCGCAGTTGCGCATCGACTTCCGCGATCGACACGACGTCGACGTCGAACTTCACGTCGCGGCAATCCCAGCCCTCGCTGCTGCCGCGCAATTTGCGCACCTCGTCGTCGCTCAGCCGGCAGCGGAAATCGATCACCGCGTCCTGCCACTCCTTCAGCGACCGGACGAACGAGTCGGCGGCCAGCCGCGATGCCGATTCGATCGCCGCGTCGGCCGATGACAGCGCGGCATCGACGCCCGACGGGCCCTCATCACGCAGCGCCCAGTCGCCGCTGGGGCCGCGCCCGGCGTCGACGATCAGGTACAGCATGCGCCGGACCGTCACCGCATCGCGCGCCGTCAGCGGGCTTTCCGGCGTGCCCGCCGCCGCGCGCGAGATCAGCACGCTGGACAGCCCGTAGTTGTCGGTGACGCCGCCGTCGACCAGCTTGACGAAGCGCACCCGCGTGGGGTCGCGGTAAGCGCGCACCGCATTTGCGACTGCCTGCATGAAACGCGGCGCCTCCGGCACCTCCATCTGCGAAACCCAGGCCCCGAGCGGCGCGTTGCAGGCTTCGGGATACGTCTGCAGCACGACCGGCGCAAACACGAGCGGCACCGCCATCGATGCTGCCACCGCGTCGGCAATGCGGTACTGGCTCAAGTCGCTGCACAGGGCGGAGAAGACCGGCGGGATGAACGCAAACGAGGTGCGGAAGAACAGGTCGGTCGCGTTGATCCACACATCCGGGCGACGGCGACGGTACAGATCGCTGAAGCGGGCGCCGTGAAAGACATCCTGATCGAGGACGGCGGCGAAATTGCTGCGGTCGTTCAGGCCGCCGCCCACGATGCGGCGCAGGTTCTCCGGCGACGTCAGCGAAAGGCGCATCGAGGCCTCATAGTCGTGCAGCAGAACCTGGTCGCGGAAGTCGCCCATCCCCGCCCGCCCGAACAGCGCGAAGTACGCGGCGGTCAGCGACCCACCGGAAACGCTGCTGATGAACGACACGTCGTCGAGCAGGTCGCGATCGCCGACCTTCAGCGCAGCGAGCGCCTGCAAGACACCGAACGAAAAGGCCGATGCGCGCAGCCCGCCGCCGGAAAACGAAAGCGCAATCACGTGCTCGCCTGTGATCTCCGGCCGCCAGCCCATGTTCGGCGGGGTAGCAGGAGTGATCGGCACGTTGCCTGGCAGATTGAAGATCGGGGTCGCGCAGCCGATCAGCAGCAGGGTCGAGCAGGCCGCTGCGACAACCGTGCGCAGCCGGCGCCCGCGCGCGCGTGCGACAACGACGAGGACAAGTCGTCGTCCGAGTTCGTTACGCGCAATGCTCATCACTCGCTTGTGTCGGTTGTTCGATCGAGGTCGATTGGCGCGCGGGAATCGGGTCGGCGAAGCGCCAACCGATAATGCCCGGCATGCTCATGCAGACGACCCGATCTTGCCGGATTTCGTTCCCCGATGTCGGCGGGCACCGGTACCCAGACGACGGGGTGGTCCGGGCGCGAACTGTCGACCTTGTGTGTCGCTGCG
>JBLMYK010000219.1:0-10036 GCA_050258235.1 Gemmatimonadota bacterium
CGCTGCCGAGCAGCTCCGCGAAGCGCGGCGTGTCCTGCGGGGTGGAGATGATCAGAACCTCGCGGATGCCGGCCAGCATCAGCGTGGTCAGCGGGTAGTAGATCATCGGCTTGTCGTACACCGGCAGCAGCTGCTTGGACACGACGTGGGTGACCGGATAGAGCCGCGTGCCCGACCCGCCGGCCAGGATGATTCCCTTGCGTTTCATTGTCTTCCCGTCCTGCCTGCGCCGTAATTCTTCTCGATCCATTCCCGGTAGCTGCCATCGCGCACGCGCGCGACCCAGTCCGCGTGGTCCAGGTACCAGCGCACCGTTCGGCGCAATCCGGTCTCGAAGGTCTCCGCCGGCGTCCAGCCGAGTTCGCGCTCGATCTTGCCCGGATCGATCGCATAGCGGCGATCGTGGCCGGGCCGATCGGTCACGAAGGTGATCTGCTGCGCGTACGGGCGCTCGCGCGGCCGCAGCTCGTCGAGGATCGCGCAGACCGTCTGCACCACGTCGATGTTCTTCACTTCGTTCTTGCCGCCGATGTTGTAGGTCTCTCCGGGACGACCCGCCTGCAGGATGCGCATCAGCGCGTCGCAGTGATCGGTGACGAACAGCCAGTCGCGCACGTTGCGGCCGTCGCCGTACACCGGCAGGCCTCGGCCTTCGAGCGCGTTGCTGATCATCAGCGGGATCAGCTTCTCCGGGAACTGGAATGGCCCGTAGTTGTTGCTGCAGTTGCCGGTCAGCGTCGGCAGGCCGTAGGTGTGGTGATACGCCCGCACCAGGTGATCGGATGCCGCCTTGCTTGCCGAGTAAGGGCTGTTCGGCGCGTACGGCGTGGTCTCGGAGAAGGGCGGGTCGTTCTCGCCGAGCGAGCCGTACACCTCGTCGGTCGACACGTGCAGGAAGCGGAAATCGCTCTGCGCGGGCGCGCCGAGGCCGGTCCAGTACGCACGCACGGCTTCCAGCAGTTCGAAGGTGCCGTTGACGTTGGTGCGCACGAACTCGCCCGGCCCGTGGATCGAGCGGTCGACGTGGCTCTCGGCCGCGAAGTGCACGACCGCGCGCGGCCGATGCTGCGCCAGCAGCGCTTCTATACGGGCGCGGTCGCAGATGTCGACGCGTTCGAACCCGAAGCGCGCGTCGCCCTGCAGTTCGGCCAGGTTGTCGAGATTGCCCGCATAGGTCAATTTGTCGATCACGAGCACGGGCTCGTCGACGCGCGCCAGCCAGCGCAGCACGAAGTTCGATCCGATGAAGCCGGCGCCGCCGGTGACGAAGATCATGAGCCGATTCCCCGGTCAGCGGATCGCCGCGACGTCGTCGGGATCGTCCGCGCGGCGGTTGGGCAGGATGCCCTGCTTGCGCGCCAGCGCGATGTTGGCTGCCAGGAATCCTTCCTTGTTGCCGCAGTCGAAGCGCGTGCCGGTGAAGCGCTGCGCCAGCACCTCGCCGCGCTGGATCCGGCGTGCGATCGCGTCGGTGAGCTGGATCTCGCCGCCGCTGCCGCGCGGCGTGGTCGCCAGTTCGTCGAAGATCTCCGGCCGCAGCACGTAGCGGCCGACGACTGCCAGCGTCGACGGCGCCTCGGCGGGCTGCGGCTTCTCCACCATGCCGCTGACGCGCTCGATCATCGGTGCGATCGAGGTCGAGGCCACGATGCCGTAGCGCGACGTCTCCTCACGCGGCACGTCCTGCACCGCGAGCACCGACGCGTTGTATTTCTCGTAGGTGGCGACCAGCTGCTGGGTGACGCCGGGTTCGGCGTCGATCAGGTCGTCGGCGAGGATCACCGCGAACGGTTCGTCGCCGACCACGGGCTGCGCGCACAGCACCGCGTGTCCGAGCCCGAGCTGTTCGCTCTGGCGCACGAAGATGAAGTTGACGCCGTTCGGCGTCGCGGACTGCAGCGCTTCATACAGGTCGCGCTTGCCCTTGGCGAGCAGTTCCTGCTCGATCTCCGGCATGCGGTCGAAGTGATCCTCGATCGCGCGCTTGTTGCGGCCGGTGATGATGATCATCTGCTCGATGCCGGCGGCGGCGGCTTCCTCGACCGCGTACTGGATCAGCGGCTTGTCGATCACCGGCATCATTTCCTTCGGCATCGCCTTGGTGGCCGGAAGGAAGCGGGTGCCGAACCCGGCAGCAGGGAAGACCGCCTTGCGAACTCTCTTCATTGGGACAGGCGCTGCGTCAGAAGTTGTTTGCCGATCTCGACCCCGAACTGGTCGAACGCGTTGATGTTCCAGACCACGCTCTGCACGAAGGTGCGGTGCTCGTACAGCGCGAGCAGCGCGCCGAGCGAGTGCGCATCGAGTGCGCGCAGCGTGACGAACGTGCTCGGCCGGCCGCCGTGCGTGGCGGCGTAAGGGGGCTTGGCCTGCGCGCTGCCCAGCACGCTGTCGCCGAACGCCAGCGCATCAGCCTGCGCCTGCGCGTTCATGTACAGAAGGCGCTCGCGCCGCACGGGCGATTCCGCGAACGCGGCACTGGTGACGAAATCGACCGGCGCGATGTGCGTGCCCTGGTGCAGGAACTGGAACACGCTGTGCTGCGCGGTGGTGCCGACCTCGCCCCACACCACCGGTGAGGTGTCGTACGCGAGCGCGCCGGCGTCGCGATCCACGCCCTTGCCGCAGCTCTCCATCTCCAGCTGCTGCAGATAGCCCGGCAGGTGGCGCAGCCGCTGCGCGTACGGAAAGATCGCCCGCGTGCGCAGGCCCCAGAAATCGATGTACCAGACTCCCAGCAGACCCAGCAGCACCGGCAGGTTGCGTTCCAGCGGCGCGGCGGCGAAATGCGCGTCCATCTCTGCGGCCCCGGCGAGCAGAGCCTCGAACTGCGCGCGGCCGTGCGCAACCGCGATCGGAAATCCGCATGCCGACCAGACCGAGTAGCGGCCGCCGACCCAGGCCGGAAACGTCAGCACCCGGTCCGGCGCCACGCCGAACTCGATCGCGCGAGCCGGCACGCTGGTGATCGCCACCAGCTGCCGCACCGGGTCGATCGCAGGCGCGCGGCTCCGCACCCAGTCCATCGCCGCGCGCACGTTCTCCAGCGTCTCCAGCGTGGTGAAGCTCTTCGAGATCGCCACCAGCAGCGTCGTCTCCGGGTCGGCCGATGCGAGCGCGGTGTCGAGCTCGACCGGATCGATATTGGCGACGAAATGCAGGCGCGGCCCGCTCGGGCTGCCCAGCGCCTCGGTCACGAGTCGTGGGCCGAGATCGGAGCCGCCGATGCCGAAGCAGATGACGGTCTCGATCGGCCGTCCGGTCGCGCCGTGGATGGCGCCGGCGCGCAACTGCTCGGCGAGCACCAGGAACTTCTCACGCTCGGACGCGAGCGACGCGGCCACTTTCGCATCGGCCGGCGGCGTGCGCAGCGCGGTGTGCCAGGCCGGCCGTGCCTCGGTGTGATTGACGGGCTCTCCGGCGAGCAGCCGCGCGCGCCAGTCCTCGAGCTGCATTGCGCGCACAAGTGAAAGCAGGGACGCGAGCGCGGGCGCATCGATCAGATTGCGAGACAGGTCGACGCGCACGCCGGCTGCCTCGTGCAGCCAGTGCTGCGCGCGCTGCGGTTCGGCGTCGAACAACGCCGCCAGCGGTTTCGCACCGAGGCGGATCTTATGCTGCTGCAGTTCGCGCCACTGGGGCGATTGCGAGGGATTCATCGGGCAAGCCTTGTGTAGACTCGATTGTAAGGGCGGGCATCGATGGGCCCGCGGTCGCTGACGAGCCAAGCACATGATCGATCCCGGCATTTTCAAGGCATATGACATTCGCGGCGTGGTCGACCGCACGTTGACGGCGGAAGCGGCGCGCGCGATCGGACACGCGGTGGGATCCGAGGCGGTCGCGCAGGGCGTGCGCGAAATCGCAGTGGGCCGCGACGGCCGCCTGTCGGGCCCGAAGCTGCGCGACGCGCTGGTCGAAGGCATCCGCAAGAGCGGCACCGACGTCGTCGACATCGGCATGGTGGCCACGCCGATGCTGTACTTCTCGACATTTCACCTCGGGACCTCCTCGGGCGTCGTGATCACCGGCAGCCACAATCCGCCCGACTACAACGGCCTGAAGATGGTGCTCGCCGGCAGCACGCTGTATGGCGAGACGATCCAGCGACTGCGCACCCGCATCGTCAACGGCGAACTGGTGCACGCGATGCAGCCCGGCGCGCTGCGCAGCGCCGACGTGGTTGACGCGTACCTGGCGCGCATCACCAGCGGTGTGAAGCTGGCGCGGCCGATGAAGATCGCGGTCGACTGCGGCAACGGCGTGGCCGGCGCGTTTGCGCCGCGACTGTTCCGGGCGCTCGGCTGCCAGGTGATCGAGCTCTTCTGCGAGGTCGACGGGACGTTTCCGAACCACCATCCCGATCCCGCGCATCCGGAGAACCTGCAGGACCTGATCCGCTGCCTGCGCGAGTCCGATGCCGAGCTGGGGCTGGCGTTCGACGGCGACGGCGACCGCCTCGGCGTCGTGACCAAGGACGGCAGGATCATCTATCCCGACCGCCAGATGATGCTGTTCGCGCGCGGCGTGCTCGCAGAGCGGCCGGGCGGCGAGATCATCTTCGACGTCAAGTGCTCACGCCATCTGGCGCGCCAGATCGTGCACTACGGCGGCAGGCCGACCATGTGGCGCACCGGGCACTCGCTGATCAAGGCGAAGCTGAAGGAAACCGGAGCGCCGCTGGCGGGCGAGATGAGCGGGCACATCTTCTTCAACGACCGCTGGTACGGTTTCGACGACGGCATGTATGCGGGCGCGCGCCTGCTCGAACTGCTGTCGCGCGAGGCCAATCCGTCCGCCGTGCTCAATGCGCTGCCGGACGCGATCAGCACGCCGGAACTGCACGTGAAGACCGCGGAAGGCGAGAATTTCACCCTGATGGACAAGCTGAAATCGCAGGCGAAGTTCGACGGCGCGCGTCATGTGATCACCATCGACGGCGTGCGCGTCGAGTACGACGACGGCTTCGGCCTGGCGCGGCCGTCGAACACGACACCGGTGGTGGTGCTGCGCTTCGAGGCGGATTCCGAGGCCGCGCTCGAGCGCATCCAGGCCGATTTCCGCCGCGCGCTGCTCGCGGTCAAACCCGACGCAGAATTGCCATTCTGATCAACACAGCTTCAGCGCATCGCAGAGCACACAGGAAGCACAGAGAGCAGGAAGCGCCTTGTCTTCCTGCGTGTCCTCTGTGCTCTCCGTGGTTGAAGCAAGACCAGTCGGCGGCGCCCTAGGATCACCGAGCGATGTCAGGCCCGCGCATCCTGATCGTCAAGACGTCGTCGATGGGCGACGTGGTGCATGCGCTGCCGCTGGTATCCGACCTGGCGCGCGCGCGGCCGGATGCGACGATCGACTGGGTGGTCGAAGAGGGCTTCGCTGCGATCCCGGCGCTGCATCCGGCCATTGACCGCGTGATCAAGGTCGCGCTGCGCCGCTGGCGCCGGACGCCGCTGGGCGCGACGACGTGGTCCGAAGTCGGCGCCGCGCGCCGCGCGCTGCGCGAGCGCGACTATCACGCAGTGATCGACTGCCAGGGACTGATCAAGAGTGCGCTGATCGCGGCGATCGCGCGCGGCCCGGTCTGGGGTCCGGCGCGGGCAAGCGTGCGCGAGTCGCTGGCGAGCGTCTTCTATCGCCATCG
Source organism: Gemmatimonadota bacterium (assembly GCA_050258235.1). Classification (GTDB taxonomy): domain Bacteria; phylum Pseudomonadota; class Gammaproteobacteria; order Burkholderiales; family Burkholderiaceae_F; genus JAKOQB01. Next base: position 5,642 of record JBLMYK010000219.1, read on the forward strand.
GGTCGCGCTGGATCGGTCGAGGCATGCGATCGCACGCAGCCGCGCGCTCGGCGCCGCCGTGTTCGGCTATTCGACCGACGACGCGCCGCGCTTCTCGCTCAGGCTGCCGGCGCTGACGCAGGCCGAGCTGGCGCAGTTCGCGCGCCGCGGCCCGTACGCGGTGCTGCTGACCAACGCGAGCCGCGCGACCAAGCTGTGGCCGCCCGACCGCTGGCGTGCTGTCGAGGCGTGGCTGGCCGGACACGGACTGACGAGCGCGCTTTTCTGGGGCAGCGATGCCGAGGCGCGCGACACGCACGCGCGCGCGGAAGGCATGCGCAATGGCTGGGTCGCGCCGAAGACGCCTTTGCCGCAATTGGCGGCGCTGCTTGCCGGCGCGCGCCTCGTGATCGGACTCGACACCGGGCTGACTCATCTGGCGGCGGCGTGCAGCGCGCCGACGCTCGGCCTGTTCTGCGACTATGACCCGGCGCTGGTCGGCGTGATCGGCGACGCGCCGTGCGCGAGTCTCGGTGGGGTCGACGTGATTCCGGCGGTGGCTGAGGTGATTGCCGCCGGCGAGCGGCTGCTCGGCGCGGCGCGGAGGCCCGCATGAGCGCGCCGGGCCGCCCCAAGCGCGAATCCCTGAGCGCGCAGCGTGAGGGTAGTCCAGTGAGCGAGGTGCTGGCGCGGTGGCTGTACACGCTCGGCTGGTACTGCGCGCTGCCGCTCGCGGCGGTCTATCTGGCGTGGCGGGCGATCCGCCAGCGCGACTACCTGCGGCACTGGGGCGAGCGTTTCTTCGGCCGGGGACCCGCGCCGGCCGGTGCGCCGGTGATCTGGCTGCACGCGGTATCGGTGGGCGAAACGCGCGCCGCGCAGCCGCTCGTCGAAGTGCTCGCGCGCGAGCATCCGCAGGCGCATTTCGTGTTGACCCACATGACGCCTACCGGGCGCGCGGCGGGCGAGTCGATCGTGCGTGCATTGCCGGGCCGGGTCGTGCAGCGCTATCTGCCGTATGACCTGCCGTCCGGGGTGCGCCGCTTCCTGCGCGAGACGCGTCCGGCGGTCGGCGTGCTGATGGAAACCGAGCTATGGCCGAACCTGCTGCACGGCGCGCAACGGGCCGGGATTTCCGTGCTGCTGGTCAACGCGCGGCTGTCGGAGAAATCGGCGGCGAAGGCGAAGCGCTATGCCGCGCTGATCCGGCCGGCCGGCGCGCATCTGGCGCGCGTCGCGGCGCAGTCGGCGGGCGATCGCGACCGCCTGGCGCGCTTCTACGACGGCCCGATCGACGTGCTCGGCAACCTGAAGTTCGATCTCGCGCCGTTGCCGCAACTTGTCGAGCAGGGCCGGCAGGCGCGCTCGCGCTGGGGCGCGCGCCCGGTGTGGCTGGCCGCCAGCACGCGCGAGGGCGAAGAGGCGTTGATCCTCGATATGTTCGCCCGCCTCAGACCGACGACCGCGCGACTGCTGATCGTGCCGCGCCATCCGCAGCGTTTCGACGAGGTCGCGCGACTGATCGCCGAGCGCGGATTCGTGCTGGTGCGCCGCAGTTCGCCGGCGTGGGATGCACCCGGAGATGACGCGGTTCTGCTCGGCGACTCGATGGGCGAAATGGCGCTGTACTACGCCGCGGCCGACGTAGCGCTGATCGGCGGCAGCCTGCTTCCTTTCGGTGCACAGAACCTGATCGAGTCCTGCGCAGTCGGCACGCCGGTGGTGCTGGGCCCGAGCACCTTCAACTTCGCGCAGGCCGCGGCGGATGCGCTTGCCGCGGGCGCCGCCCTGCAGGCTCCCGACGCTAATGCCGCGCTCGCCGCGATGGATTCCCTGACCCGGGATGCGGACCGACTGCAGGCGATGCGCGCCGCCGCGCTGAATTTCGCCGCCGCCCACCGCGGCGCGACCGCGCGCACCGCAGCGATGGTCGGGGCGTTTCTCGCGGCGTCGCCGCCCGTGCGCCGGTTCAGCGCGCCAGCAGCAGGTTGAGCGCCTCGACGTCCTTGTCGCTCAGCGCGCCGGCGGCCGATTGCAGGCGCAGGCCGTTGATGAGGAAGTCATAGCGCGCCTTCTTCAGGTCGCGCTGCGTGTTGAAGAGCAGCGTTTCGGCGTTCAGCACGTCCAGATTGATGCGGACGCCGACGCGATAGCCAAGGCGGGTCGACTCGAGTTGGCTTTTCGCGGACACCTCGGCCGATTCGAGCGCCTGAACCTGGGCCAGGCCGAAGTCGACGCCGGTATACGCCTGGCGCGCGGCCTGGGAGGCCGTGCGGCGCGCGGATTCGAGATCCTGCTTCGACCTCTCCTCGTTGGCCAGCGCCTGCCGGATCCGGCTCTGGATCAATCCGCCCGAATAGAGGGGGTAGTTCAGTTGCACGCCGATCGTGCCGGACCGCACGTCGCCGCTGATCCCGCTGGTCGAGCTTCCGCTCTGGTGGCTGTATCCGGCCGACGCGGTCAGGTCCACGGTCGGCAGATTGGCGTCGCGCTGCCGCACTGTCTCGCGCTGAGCGATCTCGGCCGATGCGCGCGCGATTGCCACCCCGAAGCTGCTTTCTTCGGCCCGCTTGGCCCACGCCTCCACATCCTTCGGCTGCGGCGGCGCGAGCTCCGGCGCCTCGCGCAGCGGCGCCAGGACGCCCGGATCGCGGCCGATAATCGCGCGCAGCGCGTTCTGCTTGACGATCAGATCGCCGCGCGCGGTCTGCTCCTGCGCCACCGTCTGGTCATAGCGCGCCTGCGCCTCGTGCGTGTCGACGATGGTCTTGGTGCCGACCTCGAACTCGCGCTTGGCCTGCGCCAGCTGCTCGGTCGCTCCTTTCTTGCTTTCGAGGATCGCCGCCAGGTTGTCCTGCGCCGCGAGCACATCGAAGTACGCCTGCGCCACGCGCAGGATCAGGTCCTGCCGCGCCTGGGCCAGCGTGGCCTCGGCGCCGACCACCGACAGCTTCGCCTGCGTGATCGCCTCGAAGTACTGCGGCCGGTACAGCGGCATCGACAGCGACAGCGACGGGCCCCAGCTCCAGAAGTTGCGCGAGTAGCCGTAGGGTGCGCTGGCCGAGAAGTCGACGTAAGAGTCGGTCGCGCCGACGCCCAGGTTCACGTTGGGCAGCACCGCCGCGCGCGCCTGCGGCTCCGCCTCGCCGGCCGCCTGCCGTGCGAAGCGCGCGGAGGCGAACGCGGAATCGTTCTGGACCGCGTCGCGATAGATCGTCAGCAGGTCGTTGCGTGCCGGCGCCTGCGCCCAGCTGCTGCCCGCCAGCGCGAGCAACGCGCCGGCGGCGAATGCTGTCTTCCGGTTCGCCAACATCACTGTGTTCCTCCGTCAGTTCCGCAGTTCAAATCAGTACACCGGCATCGACGGATCGACTTCGCGCGCCCACGCGTCGACGCCGCCGGTCAGGTTGTAGATATCGGTGAAGCCCCGTTGCATCAGGAACAGCGCCACGTGCGCGCTGCGGCGCCCGTGGTGGCAGATGCACACGACGGGGCGATCGCGGTCGATTCGATGCAGCTCGCCCGGCACCGTGCGCATGGGCATCAGCTCGGCCCCCGCGATGCGGCAGATCTGCGTCTCCCACGGCTCGCGCACGTCCAGCAGTTGCGGCGCGTCGCGCTTGGGATCGGCAAGCCACTGTGCCAGCTCGGCCGCATTGAGCGCCTTCATCAAAACCGGAAAGTCGATGGGCGCCACGCATTTCGCAGCGGCTTCACGTTGGTTTCGAACAGCTTAAGCGTGTCGTAGGCGCCGTCTGCGACCCGCGTCACAATCTGCGCCGTCATCACCGGGGCATCCCCCACGATCGCCGCCAGCCGGCCGCCGATCTTCATCTGCGACAGCAGCGACTCCGGCAGCACCGGCAGCGAACCCGACACGATGATCGCGTCGTACGGCGCGCGTGCCGGCCAGCCGCGGGCGCCGTCGCCGGTGTCGATCTTCACGTTGCGCACTCCGGCGCGCTTCAGGTTGTCGGCGCCGAAGCGGGCGAGGCGCTCGTCGATCTCGACCGTCAGCACGTGCTGCGCCTTGTGTGCTGCCAGCGCGGCCATGTAGCCCGAGCCGGTGCCGATCTCGAGCACGTGTTCGTGTGGCTTGATTCCAAGTTCCTGCAGGATGCGCGCCTCGACCTTGGGCGCGAACATGGATTCGGCGCTGTCGTAGCCGTCGATGCGCAGGGGGATCTCCATGTCCGTGAAGGCAAGCGCGCGATATTGCGGCGGCACGAAGTCCTCGCGCTTGACCACGAGCAGCAGGTCGAGCACCGACTGGTCGAGCACTTCCCACGGCCGCACCTGCTGCTCGACCATGTTGACGCGGGCCCGTTCGACGTCCATTGCAACGGTCGATGAAGTCATCACTGCCACTTTCGCAATCAAGCCGGAACAACAGGCGCGAATCTTAGCAACCGTGCC
>JBLMYK010000220.1:0-38465 GCA_050258235.1 Gemmatimonadota bacterium
GCGCTGACGTAATCGAGGCGCACGTCGCTGACCAGCAGGCCCACTGCGGAAAACGTGCCCGGCAGCGGCGGAACGATCGCCTCGCGCATCGACAGCGCACGCGCGAGATCGACCGCGTGCACGCCGCCGGCGCCGCCGAACGACAGCAGCGAGAAGTCGCGCACATCGATGCCGCGCAGGATCGTCACCTTGGCGATGCCCTTGACCATGTTGGCGTTGACCACGCGCACGACGCCGAGCGCAGTTTCTTCAAGCCCCATCTTCATTTCGGCCGCCAGTGTTCCGACCGCGCGCCGCGCCGCTTCGACATCGAGCCGCATGCGCCCGCCGTTGAAGTAGTCGGCGCTCAGGCGGCCGAGCACCAGATTCGCGTCGGTCACGGTGGCCGTCGCGCCGCCGCGCCCGTAGCAGGCCGGTCCGGGCTCGGCGCCGGCCGAGCGCGGGCCGACCTGCAGTGCGCCGCCGGCATCGCGCCACGCGATCGAGCCGCCGCCGGCTCCGATGATGTGCAGGTCGATGATCGGTACACGCACTGGCAGGTCCTGGAAGCTTCCTTCGGTCGTGATCGCGCAGGCGCCGTTCTCGACCAGGCCGATGTCGAACGAGGTGCCGCCCATGTCGACCGACACGATGCGATCACGTGCATGGCGACGGCCGTAATACGCCGCCGCCACGACGCCGCCGGCCGGACCGGAGTTCACCGTCGTCACCGCGCGCCGGCGCGCCGCCGCCACCGAGGTGGAGCCGCCATTGGCCTGGATCACCGAAAGCCGCACCGGCCCGAGCTTCTGCTCGAGCCGACGCTGCAGGGAATCCAGGTAGGTGCCCATCACCGGCGTCAGATACGCGTTGATCACCGTGGTCGAACTGCGCTCGTATTCGCGGATCTCGGGGCACACGCGCGATGACAGGCTGATCGGCACGCCCGGCAGGCGCTGCGCAAGGATCCGCTCCGCCGTTTCCTCGTGGGCGGGATTCAGGAAGGAGAACAGGAAACACACCGCCACCGCTTCGACGCCCTCGCGGGCGAAGAAATCGGCCGCCGCGCGCACCGAGGCTTCCTCGAGTGCAGTCAGCACCGCACCGCGCGCATCGAGCCGTTCGCGCGCTTCGCGCCGCAGGTGGCGCGGCACCAGCGGCAGCGGCAGGTCGACCGAGAAGTCGTACAGCCCGGCGTCGGGCCGCATGATGCGGCCGATCTCGAGCACATCGCGAAATCCCTCGGTCGTCAGCAGGCCGACCTTCGCGCCGGTGCGCTCGATCAGCGCGTTGGTGCCGGTGGTCGAGCCGTGCACGACTTCGGCAACCTGCCCGGCAACCGCGCCCGCCGCCTCGAGCGCCGCGCCGATGCCGTCGAGCACGCCGATCGCGCGGTCGCGCGGCGTGGTGACGGTCTTGGCCGAGACCAGGCGGCCGCGCGCGGCGTCGAACAGCGTGACGTCGGTGAAGGTCCCGCCGACGTCGACCGCGAGTCTGAGCGTGCGTGCGTTCATGGCGCGGTGCCCGCGAAGGTGATCATGTGCATCGGGTGGTGCCGGCTGCCGCCGGCGAACGGCGGCAGGCTGCGCGAGTCGGCGCGCAGTTCGTCGAGGACCGGCGACGCGAGCGCGGCGGCCAGCGCGTCGCCGCTGTCGAACGCGACGCGGTTGCGCTGCATGTGATCGACGCGGCGCCAGGGCAGCGCGTCGCACCAGTCGACGCGCGTGCAGACCTCGACGTCGCGTATGCCGGGAAACTTCGCCAGCAGCGGTGTGTGCCGGTCCAGATAATGGCGCAGCCAGGCGTTGAGGTCCTGCGCCGGCCCCGGATAGTGCACCAGCAGGCTGCACTGCGTCGCTGCGCTCGAAGGTTGCGGCTGCGGAACCGGAAAGGAGCGCGCCAGCATGGCCTGGTGCGTGACCGACGCGCCGGCGAGTTCGGGCAGGGCATCGCGCGCCGCGATCGCCTGCAGATGCCCGCGCTCGGCGATTGCCGCTTCAAGCGACGGCAGGGACGTGAAGTACAACTGGAGCGCGAGGACCGGCAGCGGCTTGTCGGCGCTGAACGGCGTGTCCACTTCTGCCGGCATGTACAGGCGTCCCTTCGTCAGCCCCGGCGTGCGGCGCAGGAAGTCGATCAGCCAGCGGCGTCCGTGCTCGCCGAGCCGGACCTGTGGCCGGTTCGGCGACTCGAATTGGACGAAGTAGGTGAAAGCCATCGCTCAGCCTGCAGATACAGGATCGCCCGCCGAATACGGATCGCGCCACGAATCAGTTTGCATCGAAGGACCCCGCCAACAGTGCACCATAACCCGGTCGCCGGTCCGGCAGGCCGAGCAGTCGCAGACAATGCCAGACGAGCGCCTGGTTGCTCGCGATCACGGGACGGCCGAAATCGACTTCGATCTGGCCGAGGACCGATGAGACCTGGATGCCGGCGCAGCTGATCAGCAGCCCATCGCAATCCGTATCGCGGAGTTCCCGCGCGAGCTCGCGCCAGCGAACGGCAGGAACCGAACCCTGCGTGACCGGGTCGCCGCACGGCTGTCCGCTGGCGGCCACGACGTCGAAGCCGCGCGCACGGAAGAAGGCGGTCTCCGCCGCCAGGACCTCCGGCAGGTACGGCGTCAGCAAGGCGAAACGACGGATCTGCGCTGCCGCGAGTGCGGCCAGCACCGCCTCAATCGTGGTCGTCGAGCGGATTGCCGTCGCCTCGGCGATGCGCCGGTTGATCTCTTCTGCGCCCACGACAAGGCTCGCCGCGGTGCAGTTGAACGCGATCAGGTCGACTTTGGCATCCGCCAGCAGCTGCGCGTGAAGCTCGAGACCGCGTACCACCTCGACATCGTCTTCGAGACCGGCCTTGCGAAAGCGGATCCGCGTGGTGACGAACTGCACGCCGTCCGGCGCCATCAGCTGCGGTTCGTAGTCGCACAGCCCTCCCGACGGATAGAGCTGCCCGATGCGTACCTTCGAACCGAACCCCTGGGCCATTCAACGCTCCGTCGCAAACCTCGGCGCTAGCGAACCATCAGCGCCGGCAGCGTCGTCACCAGCGGCGGGAACGCGATCAGCAGCGCCATCACGATGGTTTCGCAGACGATGAACGGCAGCGCGGCGCGGTAAACCTGCGTCAGCGTGGTCCCCGCCGGGGCGACGCCCTTTACGACGAACAACACCAGGCCGAAGGGCGGCGTGATGGTCGCCATCTCCATGTTCAGCAGCATGATCACGCCGAACCAGATCGGCGACAGGCCGAGCGCCTGGATGATCGGGAAGAAGATCGGGATCGTCAGCATCATGATGGACAGCGGTTCCATGAAGCAGCCCATCACCATCAGCACCAACTGCATCGACACCACGAGCCAGATAGGGCTCAACGGCAGCGAGGTCGCCATGTCGACCAGCCCGCCCGAGGCCCCGGTGAACGCGAGGATCTGCGAGAACGCGGTCGAGCCGGTGATGATCATCAGCATCATCACCGTAACCCCGAGAGTCGCCTTGAGCGACTCGACCAGCATGCGACGGTTCAGTCCTCTGTAGGCCCACGCCAGCACGAAGCAGCCGAGCGCGCCCGCCGCCGCCGACTCGGTCGCCGTGGCCACGCCGAGGAACATCAGACCCACCACCAGGAAGACCACGACGACCAGCGGCAGGCCATAGATGAGCGTATTGCGCAGGCGCAAGCCGAGCGGCACCTCGGGCAGGTCGTACGCAGGTGCCAGCGACGGGTTGATCCGGCAGCGGGCCACGATGTAGATCACGAAGGCGATTGCCGTCAGGATGCCCGGCACGATGATCGCGACCAGGAAATCGCCGACGGAAATGTTGGCGATCGCCGCCAGCAGCACCGCCAGCGCCGACGGCGGAATCAGGATTGCCAGTCCGCCGGAACCGAGGATCGGTCCGAGCGACATCGAGCGGTGATAGCCGCGCTTTTCCATCTCCGGCACCAGCAGCGATGCCAACATCGCGGCGCCCGCCATCGCTGAGCCGGTCAGCGTGGCGAACAGGGTTCCGCCGCCCACCGCCATCACGCTCAGGCGTCCGGGCAGGCGCCCGATCCAGGAGTCGAGAACGTCCATCAGTCTTCCGGCAATGCCAGAGCGGAACATCAGCTCGCCCATCAGCACGAACAACGGCACCGGCAGCAGAGCGAACGTGGTGACCGAGTCGTACACCGACATCACGAGCTGCCCCAGGCCCGCAGTGCCGTTCCAGAAGAAATATGCGCCAACGACGTTGACCGCCAGGAACGAGAACGCGATCGGCACCCCGATCGCCATCAGCACCAGCAGGGCACCGAAGATGACGAGCAGTGTCGTGGCCCAGCCCATCGCGGCTCGCTAGCGCGGATCGAGCGCGCGCTGCGCAAGCGCGATGAACCGGTGCAGGAATCGCAGCGCCAGCGTCGAGGCGCCGAGGGGAATCACCAGCAGGACGATCCAGGTCGGAAACTCCATGATCGTCGGCTTGAACAGGCCGCGACGGTGCGCGTCGATGGTGACGACCACTCCGAACACGGCCAGCACCATCGACACCGCCCCGCCAATCGCCGCGCTCACCAACGCGAGCCGGCGCCGCCAGTCGCGGTCAAGCGCGTTGGTCAGCAGGTCGACGCGCACGTGCCCGTTATTGCGCAGCAGCCACGCGGTGCCGAGGAAGGTCACGTACAGCAGCCCGTATTCGCTGAACTCGATCACCCAGACCAGCGAGCGCGAAAAGAACGTGCGCAGCACGATCTCCAGGCAGACGACCCCCATGATCGCGATCAGGATCGCGATGGCGAGCGCAGCCAGCAGGTCCTCGACACGCGTCAGCCAGCGATCGAACGTCGCCATCGGCGCAGCGAGAGGCAGTCGGAGCGCGGCGCCGCCACTGCCGGCGGCGGCCGCGGTCGGATCTCAGTTACCGGTCAGCTTGCGCAATTCGCCGACGAGATCGGGCACCTTGGTCGCCAGGTTGTCCCACTCGACCTTGTACGCAGTGTCGATGTAGCGCTTGTTCTCGGCGTCGGAGAACCTGATCTTCTGCACGCCCGCCTTTTCCAGCAGCGCCCACTCCGCCGCTTCGGCCTGCTGATAGTGCTGCACCATCTTCGGCTCGAACGCGGCAGTCACGCGCTCGATCTCCTTGCGCACGTCTTCGGGCAGCGCCTTCCATTTGTCGAGATTCATGATGATCACGATGTTGTTGCTGGCGAAGAACGGCAGGTCGATCAGGTATTTGGCGGTCTTGATCCAGCCGCGCTCGCGCGGACCCGCCATCGGCCAGCCGAAACCGGTGACCGTGCCCCCCTCCAGCGCGGTATACGTGTCGCCCTCCGGAATCGTCACCGGCACGATGTCCAACGCCTTCATGAAGCGGTCGTAGAGCGCCGAAGTGCGCATCTTCTGGCCCTTCAACCCGTCGATGCTGGTGACCTTGGTCGTCGTCCACAGGTAGAACGGCGACCACAGCGCGCGGCCGATGTAGCGCAGGTTCAGACGCTCATGCCGCTTCACCATGAAGTCGTACAGGCCGCCGGGCTCGCGCTCCTCGGTCACGCTCTTGCGCGACAGCAGCAGGGCGCCGCCCTCCGGAAACGTGCTCTGGTAGTAGGCGGTGGGATTGAAGGCGATGTCGATCACGCCCTTGCCGACCGCGTCGGCCTGCTGCAGGCCGGGAATCACCTCGGGGCCGCCGACGTAGTTGATGTGCAGCTTGCCCTTCAGCGCGGCGTTGATGTCGTTGACCCAGACCTGCGTCTGCGCCATCAGCGGATGGGTCTTGGGAATGAATGCGACCGCCCGCAGCGTGATTTCCTCCGCCGCCGCCGGCAGCGCGAGCAGAACCGCAGCGATGCACGCGACCGAAAACCGGATTGCACCAATCATGACTGTCTCCTTGCGTCCTTTCGTTCTTGCCCAACACGCCCTGGCGCGCGCGGCCGCGCCGCGCGCCCACCGTCCGCGGATCTGCACGAGCCGCGTGGATAGCGAGATTGCCATTCCTCGCGTGGTCGCGGGTTTGATCCCCGTCATTTTCAGTGTATACAGTGTCCCGCATCCTGTCGACGAAATCGGGAACCACCTCCGGTAGCCAGACGTGAATCTCGCACTCAAGCCCGTCGAACGCCCGCTCGCCCTCAGCGAGCAGGTCTATCACTCGCTGCGCGTGCTTCTGCGCAGCGGGCAGATTCCGCACGGGCAGCCGCTGCAGGAGGTGCAGCTTGCCGAGCGCCTCGGCGTGTCGCGCACGCCGGTCCGGGAGGCAATGACGCGGCTGGCAAGCGAGGGCCTGCTGGTCTCCGACGGCCGCAGCTTCGTGGTGCCGAAGCTCACGCTGCGCGACGTCGACGACATCTATGAGGTCCGCTTCCTGATCGAGCCCGCGGCGATCCGCGATGTCGCGGAACTGACGACTGATCGGGCCGCGCGCGCGCCGCTCGATGCCGCGCTGGCGGCGGCGGCGGCGGCGCACAAGTCCGGCGATGCGGAAGCGTTCGGCGAGGCGCACCGCCAGTTCCGGGCGGCCTGGCTCGCGCTGGTGCCGAACCGACGCCTGGTGCGCGTGATCGAGCAGTACGCGGACCACATGCAGCACATCCGCGCGCTGACGTTGAGCAACACGCAGGTGCGCGCGATCGTGCTGAAGGGGCATCGGCGGATTGCCGCGGCGCTGGCTGCGGGCGACGGGGAGGCCGCGGCGGAAGCGATGCGAGCCAACCTGGCCGAGGCGAAACGCGCGTTCATTGCGGGGATGGGGCTCGCGGAAGCTTGAGTCCGTCGCCGATGGAGGAGTGAAAGCGATGAACTACAAGGCAGAGATTCCTTACGGCGCGTACTGGAGCACTCCGTTCGCGCGCTGGCAAGGCAGTTTCGCGAATCTGCATTCGATCGAATTCGCCGCGCATGTGGCGCGCAACGAACTGGCGAAGCGCAGGATCGATCCGCGCGTGTTCGATTACGGCGTGCTCGGCTTCTCGGTGCCGCAGAAGCATTCGTTCTACGGCCTGCCCTGGCTCACGGGACTGGTCGGCGCGAAACAGGCCGGCGGTCCGACGCTGATGCAGGCGTGCGCGACCGGCGTGCGCACGCTGCTCGCGGCGGCGCAGGAGATCGAGGTCGGCATGGCGGCGACCGCGCTGGTGGTCAACTGCGACCGCGTCTCCAACGGCCCGCACATGTATTACCCGAACCCGCGCGGCCCCGGCGGCACCGGCGTCGCGGAAGACTGGGTGATGGACAACTTCGGCTGCGATCCGCTCGGACCGCATTCGATGCTGCAGACCGCCGAGAACGTCGCGAAGAAGAACGGCATCACGACCGCGCAGCAGCACGAAGTCGTGTTGCTGCGCGAGCAGCAGTACCGGCAGGCGCTCGACAACGATGCGGCGTTCCTGAAGCGCTTCATCACGCTGCCGTTCGAGGTGCCCGCGCCGGGGTACCGGAAAGCCGCCGGCACGCTCGCTGGCGACGAAGGAGTTTCGCAGTCGACACCCGAGGGGCTGGCGAAGTTGAAGCCGGTGATGGACGGCGGCAGCGTCACCTTTGGCGGGCAGACGCATCCGGCGGACGGCAACGCGGCGCTGGTCGTCTGCACGCGCGACCGCGCGCGCGAACTGGCGACCGATCGCCGCATCGCCGTGCGGCTGCACGGATTCGGGCTGGCGCGCGCGCCGCTCGCGTACATGCCGGAGTCGACCGTTCCCGCCGCGCAGCGCGCGCTCGACCAGGCCGGGCGCAACGTCCAGCAGATGGATGCGATCAAGACGCACAACCCGTTTGCGGTCAACGACCTGTACTTCTCGCAGCAGACCGGCGTGAGCCTCAAGTCGATCAACAATTACGGCTGCTCGCTGGTATGGGGACACCCGCAGGCGCCGATGGGAACGCGCTCGATCATCGAACTGATCGAGGAACTCGCGCTGCGCGGCGGCGGCTGGGGTCTTTTCACCGGCTGCGCGGCGGGTGACACCGCGATGGCGGTCGTGCTCGAGGTGGGCGACGCGTAGGCGCGCGCATGGATATTTCGGATTGGATCTCCGGCCACGCGCTGCGGTCGCCGCACAGGACGGCGATCCGCTTCGACGGGCGCGATCTCAGCTACGCGGATTTCGCGCAGCAGATCGGGCGGCTCGCCTCCGCGCTCGCGGCCTGCGGCGTCGCCCGGGGGCGCTGCGTGTCGTATCTCGGACTGAACCGGCCGGAGGAACTCGCACTGCTGTTCGCCTGCGCGCGCCTCGGCGCGCTGTTCATGCCGCTGAACTGGCGGCTCGCCGCTCCCGAGCATCGCGAGCGGCTGCTCGACTGTCCGCCGGCCGTGCTCGTGGTCGAGGACGGCTTCGTCGCGCAGACGGTGGCCAACGAGGACACGTTGCCGCCGATGACGCGCGTGGCGATCGGCAGCGCTCCGGAAGGATGGATCACCTACGATGCGCTGCTCGCGCGTGCCGGCAGCGCCGCGCGCGACGCGACGGTCACGCCGCAACTGCCGCTACTCGTCTGCCACACCTCCGGTTCGACCGGCCAGCCCAAGGGCGTATTGCTCACACAAGGCGCGCTGATCGCCAACGCCGCCAACAGCGTCGCACTGCACGACATGACCGCGGAGGACCGCATCCTCACCAATCTGCCGCTGTTCCACGTCGGGGGGCTCAACAACCAGACCACGCCGGCGCTGCAGGCAGGCGCGACCGTGGTGCTGCACTCGAAGTTCGATCCGGTCACGACCTTCGATGCGATCGAGCAGGAGCGCATCACGCTCACCGTGCTGGTGCCGACGCAATTGACGATGATGATGGCGCTGCCGCGCTGGCAGTCGGCGGACTTCTCCAGCCTGCGCATGATCACCACCGGCTCGACGATCGTGCCCGAGCACATCATCCGCGCGGTGCACGCGCGCGGTGTGCCGCTGGTGCAGATCTACGGCCTGACCGAGACCTGCCCGATCGCTGCGTATCTGCGCGCGGAGGACGCGGTGCGCAAGGCCGGGTCGACCGGCAGGGCGGCGCCGCATTGCGAGCTGCGCGTGGTCGACGGCGACGACCGCGATGTCGCGCCGGGTGCACGCGGCGAGATCCTGATCCGCGGCGCCAACGTGATGGTCGGCTACTGGAAGCAGCCGCAGGCGACTGCCGCCGCGCTCGCCGGCGGATGGTTCCACAGCGGCGACATCGGCCACTTCGACACCGACGGCTTCCTGTGGGTCGACGGCCGCGCCAAGGACATGATCATCTCCGGCGGCGAGAACATCGCGCCGGCGGAGATCGAGAACGTGCTGCTCGAGTGCCCGGATGTCGCCGAGGTCGCGGTGGTCGGCCGGCCCGACGCGAACTGGGGTGAGGTCGTGGTCGCGGTGATCGCGCCGAAGGCAGGACGCAGGCTGACCTCCGAGCGCGTGCTGGCGCTTCTTGACGGCCGCATCGCGCGCTACAAGCACCCGCGCCAGGTGCTGGTCGTCGGCGAACTGCCGAAGACCGCGCTCGGCAAGGTGCGCAAGGAAGATGTAAGGCGATTGGTCGTTGAAACCCCCAAGGCCTGAACGAACAGGAGCCCGGGCGATGGCACTCAAGATCGGAATCGACGTCGGCGGCACGTTCACCGACTTCGTCGTCGTGCGGGACGGCGCGCCGCCGGTGATCTACAAGACGCTGTCCACGCCGAGCGATCCGTCGATCGCGGTCGTCGACGGGCTCGCGGAGGTCGCGGCGAGCCAGCAGCCGCCGATGTCGCTCGACGCGTTCGCCGCGACGATCGACACGCTGGTGCACGGCACGACCGTGACCACCAACGCGACGCTGACGCACAGCGGGGCGAAATGCGGGCTGCTGACCACCGAGGGCGTGCGCGACGCGCTCGAGATGCGGCGCGGCGTCCGCGAGGAGCAGTACAACAACCGCTACACCAACGTGAAGCCGCTGGTGTCGCGCTACCTGCGCGCGGGCATCCGCGGGCGGCTCGACCGCAACGGGCGCGAGCTGGCACCGCTCGATCTCGACGGCGTGCGCAGCGCGATCGAACTCTTCAAGCGCGAGAATGTGCAGGCAGTCGCGATCTGCTTCATGAACTCGTTCGCCAACCAGGCGCACGAGCAGGCCGCGGCGGAACTGGTGAAGCGCGAGCTGCCGGGCGCGTATCTGTCCGTGTCCACCGACGTGCTGCCGTCGATCCGCTTCTACGAGCGCGTCAGCACGACGGCGCTGAACGCGTACGTCGGGCCGAAGCTGAACCACTACCTCGACCAGCTGGTCGGGCGATTGAACGGGATCGGTTTCAAGGGCCTGCTGCTGATCATGCAGTCCAACGGCGGCGTGATCTCGCCGCAGCTCGCGCGCGAAAAGGCGGCACTCACCCTGCTGTCCGGGCCGGCCGGCGGGCCGGGCGCGGGCCTGTTCTACGTGCGCGCGCACGGCCAGGACAAGTGCATCACGACCGACATGGGCGGCACCAGCTTCGAGGCGTCGGTCGCGGTGCGCGCGCCGATGGTCAAGAACGACGGCGAGATCGCGCGCCACAAGATTGCGCTGCCGATGCTCGACATCCACACCATCGGCGCCGGCGGCGGCTCGATCGGCTGGCTCGACGAGGGCGGCCTGCTGCGCATGGGCCCGCAGAGCGCGGGCGCCGATCCGGGTCCGGCGTGCTACGGCAAGGGCGGGAGACTGCCGACCACGACCGATGCCAACGTCGTGCTCGGCTATCTGGACCCGAACTACTTCGCCGGCGGCAAGATGAGGCTCGACGCCGCCGCGGCGCGGCGCGCGATCGAGGAACACATCGCGCGGCCGATGGGCCTCACGGTCGAGGAAGCCGCCGCCGGCATGTACCGCGTGGCATGCAACAACATGGCGCAGGGCGTGCGCGAGGTGACGATCAAGCGCGGCTTCGATCCGCGCGAGTTCCCGTTCATCCCGGCCGGCGGCGCCGGGCCGATTCACGCCTGCCTGATCTGCCAGGAACTGGAGATTCCGCTGCAGATCGTGCCGCGCGAGGCGTCCGTTCTGTGCGCATTCGGCATGCTGATGAGCGAACTGAAGCACGACTTCGTGCGCACGTTCGTCTCCAGGCTGGACGGCATTGACTGGCAGCGGCTCGCGACGCTGATCGACGACATGCAGCGCGATGGCGAGCGGCAGCTGGCCGAGGAGCGCATTCCCGCCGCGCGGCGCCGCTACGACGTGCGGCTCGACTGCCGTTACATCAAGCAGTACCACGAAGTGTCGCTGCCGGTGCCGCGGGAACTCATCGACCGACGCGACACCGCCGGCATCGCCAAGGCGTTTCATGCCGAGCACAACCGCCTGTTCGGCTATTCGCTGGCGCAGGAATCCACTCCGATCGAGATCATCAACGTGCGCGTGCAGGCGGTGGGCGCGACCGACAAGCCCGCGTACCGCGAGGAAGCTTGGGGCGGCGCCGACGCGGCGCACGCGCTGAAGGGCAGGCGCAGCGTGTACGTGCCGGAGACGCGCAAGTTCGCCGAGGTACCGGTCTACGACGGCCACCGGCTGCGGTTCGGCAACCGCGTCGACGGGCCCGCGCTGATCGAGCAGGAGACGACCGCGGTGTTCATCAGCAATTCGTACGACTGCGTGGTCGACGCGCTCGGCTCGTTCGCGCTGTTTGCCAAGGGGCGCGAGGATCTTGTCGCCTCGTGCATCCGCCAGGCCGAGGAGGCAACGGTATGAGTGTCAAGATCGATCCCATCCTGCTGTCGGTGTACGCGCGCACGTTCAAGTCGATCACCGACGAGATGAGCATCTCGATGGAGAAGACGACGCGCTCTCCGATCCTGTGCGAGGCGAAGGACTACGTGACGGGGCTGTACGACGCCGACGGCAACATGCTCGAGCAGACCGAAAACCTGCCGATCCTGGCGTTCTCGCTGGCGCCGGTGTGCAAGTACATCAAGCAGTATTTCGGCGACGAGATCTATCCCGGCGACGTGATCTTCCACAACGACGTGTTCTCGCTCGGCAACCAGAACAACGACGTCGCCGTGTACAAGCCGGTGTTCCACGGCGACAAGCTCGTCGCCTGGACGGCAGTCAAGGGTCACCAGGCCGACATCGGCGGCAACGTGCGCGGCGGCTACAACCCGAACGCGGTCGAGGTGTGGCAGGAGGCGCTGCGCATTCCCGCGGTCAAGGTGTACGAGCGCGGCAAGCTGCGCAAGGATGTGTGGAATCTGATCTTCGCCAACATCCGGCTCGACATCGTCCAGCACGACATGAAGGCCGAGATCGGCGCCTGCACGGTCGGCGAGCGGCGGCTGCTGGAGCTGATCGACAAGTACGGCCTGGAGAGCTTCGAGTCGCACAAGCAGGCGCTGTTCGAAGCCACCCGCAAGATGATGGAAGCGGAGATCGCCAAGATCCCGAACGGCCGCTACTCGGGCGAAGGCTATGTGTACTACGACGGCCGCAACCAGGGCAGCAAGTACACGATCCGCGTCGACATCGAAGTGAAGGACAAGTCGATCAAGTTCGATTACTCGCGCACCGATGCGCAGACCAACGGCTTCGTCAACGGCACCTTCACGTCGAGCGCGTCGGCGACGATCCTGACGCTGCTGCAGATGGTCAACCCTGACATCCCGCACAACGAAGGGATGGTGCAGCCGATCGAGATCGTGATCCCCGAGGGCACGATCCTGAACGCCGCGTACCCGAAGGCAACCACGTTCGGCAACCACCTGTGCCCGCCGAACGCCGACGCGATTCAGCGCGCGCTCGCCCCCGTGATGCCCGACCGCGTGACCGCCGGCTGGAACAACCTGCTGTGCTCACTGACCACCGGCACCGATCCGCAGAAGAACGAGACCTACGTCGACATCGGCTTCATGGGGCTCAAAGGCGGATCGGGCGCGCTCAAGGGCACCGACGGCTACGACCACATCGGCATGATCGATGCGTCCGGCGGCGTGCTCGACCAGGACTACGAGATGTTCGAGCAGCAGACGCCGCACCGACTGATCCGGCACGAGTTGCTGACCGATTCCGCCGGCCCCGGCCAGTGGCGCGGCGGGCTGGGCGTGGAAACGATCTTCGAGATCGGGTCGGAGGACACGCAGCTAGTCACCTTTGGCGACGGCGATTTCGAGGGTGCGTTCGGTCTGTTCGGCGGCGGCGGTGCGGGCTTGAACTTCATCAAGCTGCGCTATCCGGACGGGACCGAGGTGGTGCCGAAGAACAAGGACCTGATCACCGGCGTGCCGAGGGGAACCGTCTATCACCAGGTCGCGGGCGGCGGCGGTGGATATGGCGATCCGAAGCTGCGCGATCGGAAGGTTTTGGCGGAGGAAGTGAAGAATGGGGTGATTACGCTGGAGGCGGCGCGGCGGTTGTATGGGTTTGAAGGGTGAAATGACAACTGCTGATATCGCGCGGGTCGCGGTGGGTTGCACCCGGCAGGGGCTCATGGTGGGGCGGTCGGCTCTACCGGCCGACTTCACTCCGATGCTCGGCCTGAGGTCGCGCCGCATAACTCGCTGCGCTCACCGCGTTCGCTTCGCTCGAACAGATGCGGCGAGTCGGTTTACAAAGCGCGCTCAAGCGCGCCGACCTCAAGCCTGTGCTTCTCGTCGCCCCACAAATCGCCCCTGCCGGGTACCACCCACCGCTCGGGTTACGCCGTTGGACTTCGCGAAGTCGAACGCGCTGCCCGCAAAGGGGCGTTCGGGCAGGTCGCAGCGCGCCTATGCGGCGCCGAGAAGCGCAGCAGCCGTCGCCGCGCGCGCCAGCGCGCCACGTCAACCAATTCGGCGCGTCTGTTCGAACGAAGCGAACGCAGTGAGCGTAGTGAGTTACGCGACGGACGATGGCCGCGAGCATCGCAGGGAAGTCGGTGCGAAGCGCCGACCGCCGCAGTGGCGCGCGGACGCCTGCCCGCACACCCCTTTGCGGCTGCGATCTCTCGCATAGTCAGATCAGAGATGGACTTCGACCTTACCCCCGACCAACGCGCAGTCCGCGATTCCTTTGCGCGCTTTGCCGACGAGCGCATCGCGCCGCAGGCAGCCGCGATCGACGAGGCGCACGCGTTCCCCCGCGCGCTGTTCGACGAGCTGGCAGCGCTGGGCTTCTTCGGCATGCGTTACCCGGAGGATGTCGGCGGAACCGGCATGGGGCTGACCGAGTTCTGCCTTGCGCTCGCCGAGATCGCGCGCGGGTCGATGTCGCTCGCCGGGGCGGCGGCGATGCAGTCGCTGATGGGGACCAAGTTCCTGCACATGCTTGGCAATGTGGACATCGTCGAGCGCCTGTTCAAGCCGGCGTTGCGCGGCGAGAAGATCGGTGCGATCTGCATGACGGAACCCAACGCCGGCTCGGATCTCGACGGCATTGCGACGTTCGCAAAGAAGGTCGACGGCGGCTACGTCCTGAACGGGCAGAAGACCTGGATCACGTCGGCGCCGGTGGCGGACTTCTTCACCGTGTTCGCGCGCGCCGGAGCCGAGAAGAAGCTGACGATCTTCCTCGTCGAGCGCTCGTTCAAGGGCCTCGCGGTGGGCCGCGCGATCCACAAGATGGGCGTGTGGGCGCTGCCGACGTCAGAAGTTGCGTTCGACGACTGCTTCGTGCCCGATTCGCACCGGCTGTCGAGGGAGGAAGGCGACGGCGAAGGCCATCTGCGCAAGACGCTGGCGGAGATCCGCATCATCACCGGCGCGATGGCGCTCGGCGTGGCGCGCGCCGCGCTCGCCGAGGCAACGCACTACGCCGCCGAACGCAAGCAGTTCGGCAAGCCGATCAACCGCTTCCAGGCGATCCAGTTCAAGCTGGCCGAGATGGCGACCGGGCTGGAGGCCGCGACGCAACTCGTCTACTACGCGGCGTGGCTGCGCGATGCCGGCCGGCCGCATCACAAGGAAGCGGCAATGTGCAAGCTCAACGCCACCGAGACCGCGGCGGCGATCTGCGACCAGGCCGCGCGCGTGCTCGCGTCGTACGGCTACGCGATGGAGTACCCGGTGCAGCGGTACCTGCGCGACGTGCGCTTCACGCTGATCGGCGGCGGCACCAGCGAAATCCTGAAACTGATCATCGCCAAGGAGGTCACAGCATGACCGGAACGAAGCGAGTCCGCGTCGTGCTCGCCAAGCCGGGGCTGGACGGCCACGACCAGGGCGCGAAGGTGGTTGCGCGCGCAATGCGCGATGCCGGCTTCGAGGTGATCTACACCGGTCTGCGCCAGACGCCGGAGCAGATCACGCGCGTCGCCATGCAGGAGGACGTCGACGTGATCGCGCTCTCGAGCATGGCGGGGTCGCACCTCGCGTTCTGCCGGCGGCTGAAGCCGCTGCTCGAGGAAGCGGGGCTGACCGACAAGCTGTGGATCATCGGCGGCAACCTGCCGGCGCAGGACCACGACGAACTGCGCGCGCTCGGTTTCAGGGGAATCTTCCCCACCAGCTCGAAACTCGACGCGATCTGCGACTTCATTCGAGAGAATGCGCCATGAAACGCGACCAGGCCTCCGAACTCGAACCTCGGTTCAACGAATCGGGAATCGCGATTGCGCCGCTGTACACGGCTGACGATCTGGAGGCCAGCGGCGGGTTGGCGATGCTCGGCCGCCCTGGCGAATACCCGTTCACGCGCGGCATCCATCCGCTGATGTACCGGAAGCAGCCGTGGACGATGCGGCAGTACACCGGCTTCGGCAACGCGGCAGACACGAACGCACGCTTCAAGTACCTGATCGCCAACGGACAGACGGGGCTGAACGTCGCGTTCGACCTGCCGACGCAATGCGGCCTGGACTCGGACGACCCGCAGGCCGACGGCGAGGTCGGGCGCGTCGGCATGGCGATCGACACGCTGCGCGACTTCGAGATCGCATTCAACGACATCGATCTGGACCGGATCACGGTGTCGCTGACGATCAACGGCGCCGCCGCGATCCTGATCGCGATGTACCTGGCGATGGCGGAGAAGCGCGGCTACGACGTCAGGAAGCTGCGCGGCACCGCGCAGAACGACATCCTGAAGGAGTTCATCGGCCGCGGCACGTGGATCTTCCCGGTGCAGCCGTCGATTCGCCTGGTCGGCGACACGATCGAGTACTGCGCGAAGCACGCGCCCAAGTACAGCCCGGTGTCGGTATGCGGCTATCACATCCGCGAATCGGGCGCGACACCGACGCAGGAGATGGCGTACGCGTTCTGCATCGCCAGGGCGTACGCCGACGAGGTGATCAGGCGCGGACTGCCGGTCGACGAATTCGCCGGGCGGCTGTCGTACAACTTCAACATCTTCGGCAACATCTTCGAGCAGGTCGCCAAGTTCCGCGCCGGCCGCAGCCTGTGGGCGAAGATCATGAAGGAGCAGTACGGCGCGACCCAGCCGGGCTCGATGTGGCTGCGGATGATCGCCGGCGGCGGCGGCGGCGGACTGACCGCCGAGCAGCCGGAGAACAACATCGTGCGCGGCGCGTATTACGCGCTGATCTCGGCGCTGTCCGGCGCGCAGACGATGGCGCTGTGCTGCTTCGACGAGGCGTACACGATCCCGAGCGAATACGCGCAGCGCATCTCGCTGCGCACGATGCAGCTGCTGATCGAGGAGATGGGGCTCACCGACACCGCGGACCCGCTCGGCGGCTCGTTCTTTGTCGAGACGCTCACCAACCAGATGCGCGCCGAGATGGAGCGCATCATGGCCGAGGTCGACGCCGAGGGCGGCATCGTGCGGCTGGTGTCCGAGGGCATCGTGCAGGCGCGCGTGTCGGCGCAGGCATACCAGCGGCAGCGCGAAATCGAATCGGGCAAGTTCCGCAAGGTCGGCCTGAACTGCTACCAGAGCGAGGAGGAGCCAGAGCGCGTGGTCGAGTTCCATCCGTACAAGGAGGACGACGCGCGCGCACAAATCGCGGCGCTCGATCGCGTGCGCGCCGAGCGCGACAACGCGGCGGTGGCCAGGACGCTCGCACGCGTAGCCGACGATGCACGCTCGGGCGCGAACCTGATGCCGGCGATCCTCGACGCGGTCAAGGCATATGCGAGCGTCGGCGAGATCACGAACCAATTGGTCAAGGTGTTCGGGCGCTTCGTGGAGCCCGTCCGTTTCTGAGGCAGAAGATGAACACGATCGAGCAGTACGTCGCCCCCACCACCCTCGCCCAGGCGCTCGACTGCCTGCAACGGGGCGAAGTCACCGTGCTCGCGGGCGGCACCGACCTGATGCCGCAGAGCGCCAGCGGCAAGGTGAAATTCAAGCCGACGCTGATGAACATCCAGCGCGTACCGGAGCTGAAAGGCATCACGCGCGACAGTGACGCGATCCGCATCGGTGCGCTCGTCACCGTCACCGAGCTGATGCGCGATCCGCTGATCCAGGAGCACTTCCCGGTGCTGGTCGAAGCCGGCGACCACTTCGCCAGCGACCAGATCCGCAACGCGGCCACGATCGGCGGCAACATCAACAACGCGTCGCCGGCCGGCGACACGCTGGTGCCGCTGCTGGTGCTCGACGCCGAAGTGGAGCTGGCGACGAAACCGAACGGCGCGATTTCCACGCGCCGAATGCCGCTTGCCGGATTCTTCATCGGGCCGGGCAGGACGCAGCGCGCGCCGCACGAACTGCTGACCGGCGTGCGCATCCCCGTGCCGCCGCGCGGCCATCGCGCACGTTTCTACAAGTTCGGCACGCGCCCTGCCCTCGATATCTCGGCGATCTCGATCGGCATCGCCGCGATCGCGCTGGACGGCGTGCTGTCGAACGTGCGCGTCGCCTTCGGCGCCGTGGCGCCCACGCCGGTGCGCGCGCCGCGCACCGAAGCCGCGCTTGAAGGCAGGCGGCTCGGCCGCGCGACGATCGACGCCGCCGCGCAGGCCGCGTTCGAGGAAGTGAAGCCGATCGACGACGTGCGCGCCACGGCGTGGTACCGGCGCGAATTGATCCGCAACATGACCAAGAGGATGTTGGACGATGTCGCTCAAGCATGAGATCGCGTTCACGCTGAACGGCGTGCAGCGCAAGGTGACGGTGGAGGTCGGCATGAGCACGCTCGCGATGCTGCGCGACGTGATCGGGCTGACCGGCACCAAGTACGGCTGCGGCGAAGGCGAGTGCGGCGCGTGCACGATCGTCGTCGATGACCAGACGGTCAACTCGTGCCTGATGTTCGCAGTCGACTGCGACGGGAGGCGCGTGACCACGATCGAGGGGCTGACGGGCGACGCGTGCGCCGACGCGCTGCGCGCCGCGTTCGTCGCCAACGGCGCGGTGCAGTGCGGCTTCTGCACGCCGGGACTGATGGTGCAGGCCACGCACCTGCTCGCGCAGCATCCGCACCCGGATGCGGAGACGGTCAAGCGCGGCATCGAGGGCAACCTGTGCCGTTGCACCGGCTACAAGAAGATCGTCGACGCCGTCATGGCGGCCGGACAAGCGAAAGAAGGGGTCACAGGATGAAGGTCGCAGACAAACCCGCCGCGATCGCGCCCGACACGCTGATCGGCAAGCGCATCCCCAAGCTCGACGCTCCGGAGAAGGCGAGCGGCAAGACGCGCTACATCCACGACATCAACCTGCCGGGGCAGCTGCACGCGAAGATCCTGCGCTCCTCGCGCGTGCACGCGAAGATCGTCCGCATCGACACCTCCGCCGCCAGGGCCTTGCCGGGCGTGCATCTGGTGCTGACGGCGGCCGACGTTCCCGACCAGCGCCCGATCGGCGTGGCGAAGGATCATCTGCCGCTGAAGGGCGACCGCGTGCGCAGCGTGCGCGACGAGATCGCCGCGGTGGCAGCCGACTCGGTCGAGATTGCCGAAGAGGCACTTAGGCTGATCAAGGTCGAGTACGAGGACCTGCCGGTGCTGTCCGACGCGCGCGCGGCAATCAAGCCCGACGCGGTGCTGATCCATCCGGAGCCGCACGGCGCCGATGGCAATGCCCTGAGCCTGAAGCCCGGCATGCCGATCGCCTTCACCGGCAAGAAGGACAACATTGCGATGCGCTTCGACTACAGCCATGGGGACGTGGTGAAAGGCGAAGCCGAGTCCGACGTGGTGATCGAGGACACCTTCAAGCTGCACTACGTCACGCACTGCTGCATGGGCGTGTCGGGCGTGATCGCGGAGTTCGACGCCAGCGGCAACCTGCTGATGTACTCGAACACGCAGGTGCCGTTCCTGCACCGGCGCGAGTTCGCCGAGTACCTGAACATGGACCCGGCGCGCATCCGCATCATCCAGCCGCCGATCGGCGGCGGCTTCGGCTCCAAGCTCGACATCTATCCGTTCGAGGTGATCTGCGTGTTCCTCGCGCGCGCGGCGAAACGGCCGGTCAAGATGGTGTTCACGCGCGAGGAGGAGTTTCTCGCGTCGCCGACGCGCCAGCCGGTGCTGCTCACGCTGCGCTCGGGCTGCAAGCGCGACGGCACGCTGACCTTCCGCCAGGTGCACACGCTGCACGACAACGGCGCGTACACGTCGTGGGGCGCGACCACGCCGTTCGTGATGATGCAGACGTTCTCGTCCCTGTACCGGGTGCCGCACTGCGATTACCACACGACCGCGGTGTACACGAACAACCCCTACGCCGGTTCGTTCCGCGGCTACGGCAACCTGCAGGCGACCTTTGCGATCGAGCAGCACATGGACATGCTGGCCGACGCGATCGGCATGGACCCGCTCGAGTTCCGGCTCAAGAACGCGCAGGTACCGGGTGAGGTCACCGGCCAGGGCATGACGTTCAAGAGCTGCGGCTTCCAGGACTGCCTGAAGACCGCCGCGGCGCGCAGCGATTACTCGCGCAAGCGGCGCGAAAACATCGCCGCGCGCTCCAGGCCGGGAAGCATCAAGCGCGGCATCGGCATCGCGTCGATGCTGCACGTCGGCGGCGGCGCCAAGATCTATCCGTCCGACGGCTGCGGCACGATCCTGAAGATCGACGACTTTGCGCACGTGACGCTGATCACCGGTGCGTCCGAAATCGGCCAGGGCTCGGAGACGGTGCTGTCGCAGCTCGTGTGCGAGGAACTGGGACTTCCGATTTCGTCGGTGACGGTCGTCAACAACGACACCGACATCACGCCGTGGGACGTCGGCGTGCACGCGTCGCGCACGACCTTCATCGCCGGCAACTCGGCGATCGGCGCCGCGCGCAAGGCGAAGGCGAAGATTCTGGCCGCGGCGGCGAAGAAATTCGAGTGCGCGGAAGGCGAGCTCGAGCTGCGCGGCGGCCACGTGGTGCGCGCGGCGACCGGCGAGCCGCTGACGGACCTGGCGCGGCTGATCCGCAATCTGCACTTCAGCGACAAGGCCGAGCTCGTGATGACCACCTACTACTACGAGCCGCCGAGCCAGCACCAGGACAAGGGCTTCAAGGGCGACGTGTCGGCCGCTTACGCCTGGGCATCGCAGGTGGTCGAGGTCGAGGTCGACACGGACACCGGCGTGGTGAAGATGACGAAGGTCACCGGCGCGCACGACGTCGGGCGCGTGCTCAACCGCCTCGGCATCGAGGGCCAGATCGAGGGCGGCGTGGTGATGGGCCAGGGCTATGCGCTGACCGAGAACCTGATGGTCGAGGCCGGCAGCATCCGCAATCCGAACTTCCGCGACTACAAGCTCGTGACCGCTCCGGAGATCCCGGAGATCGATGTGTCGTTCATCGAGTCGATGGACGGCGAAGGGCCGCAGGGCGCGAAGGGCGTGGGCGAAGCGCCGGCGATCTGCATCGCCGCCGCGACCGCGAACGCGATCGAGAACGCGACCGGCGTGCGCATCCACGAGCTGCCGTTCACGCCGGAGAAGGTGTACCGCGCACTGCACGGCGCAGGCGAGAAGCTGTACTGGAAGCCGTGGAAGGCTGAATGAAGCGCAGGACCGTCCTGTCGATGGAGCAGGCGCTCGCGCTGCCGTACGCGACGTTGCGCTTCGCGCAGCTCGGCTGGCGCGTGATCCGCATCGAGTCGACGCCGGCCGGCGACGGCCTGCCCGGCGACCCGAACCGCTACATCGGAGCCCGGATTTACGACGACGACCGGCGCACCTATTTCATCGCACCGAACGTCGGCAAGGAAGCGATCGCGCTGAACCTGAAGCACCCGGACGGGCAGGCACTGCTGCGCCGGCTGCTCGCCGCGCTCGACGTCGACGTGTTCTGCTGCAACACCGTGCCGCGCCGTTATGCGCAGCTCGGCATCGACTACGAGACGCTGAGCGCAGCCAGGCCGGGCCTCGTCTGGGCCGGGATCTCGGCGATGGGGCCCGAGTATCCGGACGCGCCGGGCTACGATCCGGTGATCCAGGCGATGGTCGGCTACATGGAACTGACCGGCCCGGCCGACGGCCCACCGACGCTGTCCGGCGTGCCTCTGGTCGATCTGAAGGCCGGCGACGAGGTCTATGCGAACGTGATGCTCGCACTCCTGGAACGCGCCGAGACCGGCAAGGGCCGCCGCATCGACGTGTCGATGCTGCAGGCGGCCGCGTCATGGCTGATCACCACGCTGCCCCTGCTCGACTGCAACTGCCAGCCGAGCGAGATCACCCGCTGCGGCAACGAGCACCGCAAGTTCATCCCGACCAACGTCTATCCGACCGCGGACGGTTTCATCTACATGGCGATCGGCTCGGACGTGCAGTGGAAGCGGCTGACCGAGATCCCGAAGTTCGCCGAAGTCGGCAACGCCGTGCGCGTGACCAATGAGGGCCGGCACAGGGAACGCGAGGCGATCCATCGCGACATGGCGGCCGTCACGACGCGCTGCCCGACCGCCGAGATCGCCGCGGATTTCCGCGCGGCGACGATCCCGCACGCGCCGATCCACGACATTCCCGCCGTGCGCGACATGGCGGCCGTGCGCGACCGGCTGACGAGGACGTCGATGCCGGACGGCGGGCACGTGCGCATGCAACCGATGGCCGTCGATCTGCCGGGCGCCTCGCGCGAGCTGCCGTTTCCGCCGCGCTATGGCGAGCACACGCGCGCTCTGCTCGGCGAGGCCGGACTCGGTATGGCCGACATCGACCGGCTGGTGAAAGAACGAATCGTCTTCGATGGCGCGCAACGCCAGGTCCATGCATAAGTCCGCCGCCAACCCGCTGCTTCATACGCCGACGCGTGCGCTGCCGCGCCACGTCGCGATCATCGGCGCCGGAACGATCGGCCCCGACATCGGCTACTACCTGAAGAGCGCGCTGCCGCAGCTTCGGCTCACGCTGGTCGACATCGCGCAACCCGCGCTGGATCGCGCGCTGCAGCGATTCCAGGAATACGCGCGCAAGGCCGTGGCACGCGGCAAGATGACCGAGGCGCAGGCCGCGGCCGTCTATAGCGGCATCGATGCCACGCAGGAGTACGCGCGGCTCGCCGACTGCGACTGGGTGCTCGAGGCGGCGACCGAGAACCTGCCGCTGAAGCGCCGCATCTTCGCGCAGGTCGAAGGGATCGTGTCGCCGCAGTGCCTGATCACGTCGAACACCAGTTCGCTGCCGGCGGCGCGCATCTTCGCCGAGATGAAGCACCCGCAGCGCGCCACCGTCACGCATTTCTTTGCGCCCGCGTGGCGAAATCCGGTGGTCGAGGTGATCGACTGGGAGAAGACCGATCGCGACGTGCTCGACTACCTGCGCTGGGTCTTCGCAATGACGGGGAAGCTGCCGCTGGTGACGGCCGACGCGGTGTGCTTCATGCTCGACCGCGTGTTCGACAACTGGTGCAACGACGCCGCACTGCTGCTCGATCACGCGACCGCGGCCGAGATCGACAGCGCGGCCGGCGCCTACGTGCACGCGGGGCCGTTCTTCGTGCTGAACCTCGCGCGCGGCAACCCGATCATCACCGAGACCAATACGCTGCAGGCCGACGAGGAAGGCGAGCACTACCGGCCGGCGCCGATCTTCCGCTCAGTCGACAACTGGCTGACCGTCGCGCCGGGCAGGCGCGTCGACGTCGCCGAGCCGACCGGCGCGCACGTGCGCGACCGGCTGCTCGGCGTGCTGTTCTCGCAGACCGTCGACATTCTCGATCGCCGCATCGGCACGCCTGCCGACCTCGATCTCGGCTGCAAGCTCGCGCTCGGCTTCAGGCAGGGGCCGCTCGACCTGATGCGCTCGCTCGGCGAGGCAGAAGCGCGCCGCATCCTCGACCGCTTCGCGGCGGAGCGACCGGGCATGCCGATGCCGGCACGCGCGCTCGCCGAATACCAGCGCTTCGAACGCCACGTGCTGGTCGACGACGTCGACGGCGTCAAGGTGATCACGCTGCGCCGGCCGGAGGCGCTGAACGCGCTGCACGACGAGATGACCGACGAGGTGCTGGCGGTGATCCGCCGCTTCGAGGACGATCGTTCGGTGCGGGGTTTCGTGATCACCGGCTACGGGGCGCGGGCGTTCTGCGCCGGCGCCGACATCGGCCGCTTCCCGTCGCTGCTCGGCGACACCGAAGCTTCGGCGCAATACGCACGCGACTGCTCGCGCCTGCTGGTTCACCTCGATGCGATGAAGAAACCGGTGGTCGCGGCGCTGAACGGCATGGCGCTCGGAGGCGGGCTCGAACTGGCGATCCGCTGCCATGGAATCGTCGCGCTGCGCGATGCATACCTGCAGTTTCCCGAGGTCACGCTCGGCATCGTGCCGGGGATCGGCGCGATGGTGGTGCCGTACCGCCGCTGGCCGGACGCCGCGACCACGTTCCACGGCATGCTGCGCCGTGCGGAGCGCCTGAAGGCGGCGCGCGCGCATGAAATCGGGATCGTCGACGCGCTGGCCGCCGACGTCGGCGGCCTGATCGCACAGGCGGTGGCGCGCGTTGGCGCGCTCGCCGGTCAACGCAAGGCGATCGCTGCTTCATCGGTCGAGATCGCCCCGCTCGCGCCGATCGAACCCGCGGCCGCGAACGGCCAGCCGCTGAGCCGCGAAGTGCTCGCGATCCTGGAGGCAGCCGTGCGCGCCGCGGCGGCTGCGCCATCGCTGGACGCCGCGCTGGAGATCGGCTACCGCGCCTTCGGTGCCAGCGCCTGCACCGCGGCCGCGCGCGAGGGCATCCGCGCGTTCCAGGAAGGCCGCCGCCCCGATTTCACGCAGACCGGATGAACCCGAGCAGTCACCCCGCAAGCACGCTTTCGTCGACCCCAAAGGAGGAACGCGCATGAATCCGCTGAAAATGGCAAGCATCCTGCCGGCGCTGGCGCTGGCAGCCACGCTGTCGGCCGCACCGCCTGCATCGGCGCAGGTGAAGATCGGCGTGATCACGTCGGCGACCGGTCCGACAGCGTTCGTCGGCATCCCGCAGAAGAACGCGGTGGCGCTGCTGCCGAAGAAGGCCGGCGATCTGTCGATCGAGTACATCGTGTACGACGACGCGAGCGATCCCACGCAGAGCGTGCAGCTGGTCAAGAAGCTGCTGTCGGAGCAGAAGATCGACGCGCTGATCGGACCGTCCGGCTCGCCGAACGCGATGGGCACGCTGCAGTTCATGGCCGAGGCGCAGACGCCGATGCTGGCGCCGGTCGGAACCTCCGCGGTCGTGGTGCCGATGGACGACAAGAAGCGCTGGGTGTTCAAGACCCACCCGAACGATGACGTGATCAGTGAAGGGCTGATCGCGGCGATGACCAAGCGCGGCGTGAAGACGCTCGGCTTCATCGGCTACAACGACCCGTACGGCGAGAGCTGGTACAAGACATTCGCGCCGATGGCGCAGAAGGCCGGCCTGCAGATCGTGGCCAACGAGCGCTACAGCCGGCAGGACACCAGCGTGACCGGCCAAGTCGCCAAGCTGATCGGCGCCAAGCCGGATGCGGTGCTGGTCGCCGGTGTCGCGGCAGGCGCGGCACTGCCGCACATGCAACTGGTCGACGCCGGTTACAAGGGACTGATCTTCCACACGCACGGCTCGGCCTCCGGCGCGTTCATCCAGATCGGCGGCAAGAAGGTCGAAGGCGCGCTGATCGTCGGCCCGATGCTGCTGGTGCTCGACGAGATCCCCGACAGCGTGCCGAGCAAGAAGATCGCGACGGAGTTCGTCAGCGGCTATGAACGCCAGTTCGGATCGAAGCCGCCCATCTTCGGCGCCGGCGTCTACGACGCGGGTCTGCTGCTCGCGCGCGCGATCCCCGAGGCCGCCCGCAAGGCGAAACCCGGCACGCCCGAGTTCCGTGCCGCGCTGCGCGACGCGCTCGAAGGCACGCGCGATCTCGTCGTGTCGCAGGGCGTGATCAATCTTTCGCCGCAGGATCACTCCGGCTTCGACCAGCGCGGCCAGGCGCTGATCACGGTCAAGGACGGCAAGTTCACGCTGGTGAAGGACTGAGTTATCGAACGACGTCCGTCCCCGGTCAACCGGGGACGGACGGAGCCCGGCGCGAGGTATCCGGGCGGGAAGGCACATGAATCTCGCAGACGTCTCGCTGGAGGACAAGTACCGGATCGACAGCGGCCGCGTCTACATGACCGGCGTGCAGGCGCTGGCGCGGCTGCCGATGCTGCAGCATCAACGCGATGCGGCCGCCGGCCTGAAGACCGCGGGCTACATCTCCGGCTACCGCGGCTCACCGCTGGCCGGACTCGACTCCGCGCTGCATGCGGCGCGTGCGCACCTGGCGGCGCATGGCATCGATTTCCACCCGGCCGTCAACGAGGATCTCGCGGCGACCGCGATCTGGGGCACGCAGCAGCTGCACCTGCTGCCGGGTGCGAAGCGCGACGGCATCTTCTCGATGTGGTACGGCAAGGGCCCGGGCGTCGATCGCTGCGGCGACGTGTTCAAGCACGCAAATTACGCCGGCACGTCGCGCTACGGCGGCGTGCTGCTGATCGCCGGGGACGATCACAGCGCGCGTTCGTCCGCGGTTGCACACCAGAGCGAGCACATCTTTTCGGCCTGCGCGATCCCGGTGCTCGCGCCGGCGAACCTGCAGGACTGCCTCGACCTCGGCCTGCACGGCTGGGCGATGTCGCGCTACTCCGGTTGCTGGGTGGCGATGAAGACGACCGCCGACGTGGTCGAGAGCTCGGCGATCGTCGAGGTCGACCCGCACCGCGTGCAGATCCGGCTGCCGGACGACTTTGCGCTGCCCGCCGACGGCGTGCACATCCGCTGGCCCGACCCCCAGCTCGTGCAGGAAAAACGGATGCACGAGTTCAAGGTCTATGCCGCCGTCGCGTATGCGCGCGCGAATCGGCTGAACCGGCTGGTGTGGGACGCGCCGGCGCCCAGGCTCGGCATCATCGCCTGCGGCAAGGCGTGGCTCGATGTGCGCCAGGCCTTGCACGACCTGGGCATCGACGAAGCGGTCGCGCGAGACATCGGCCTGCGACTGTACAAGGTGGGGATGGCGTGGCCGCTCGAAGCCGACGGGGTGCGCCACTTTGCCGAGGGACTGGAGGAGATCCTGGTCGTCGAGGAAAAGCGCCAGATCATCGAATACCAGCTCAAGGAGATGCTCTACAACTGGCGCGAAGACGTGCGCCCGCGCGTGGTCGGCAAGTTCGACGAAAGCGGCGAATGGCCGGCCCCGCACAGCCAGTGGCTGCTGCCGCCGACCGGGGAACTCACGCCGGCGCTGGCAGCGCAGGCGATCGCCGCCCGCGTCGGCCGCTTCCACACGTCCGAGAGAATGCGGCAGCACCTGGCGTTCCTGCGCGAGCAGCAGCAGTCGCCCGCCGAACGCCTGCCGGCGCGGATGCCGTACTTCTGCTCGGGCTGCCCGCACAACCGATCCACGCAGGTGCCGCAGGGTTCGTGCGCGCTTGGCGGCGTCGGCTGCCACTTAATGGCGACCTGGATGGACCGCAACACGATCACGGTCAGCCAGATGGGCGGCGAAGGCGTGACCTGGCTCGGAATGGCCGAGCACGCCGGCGTGCGGCACGTGTTCGCCAACATGGGCGACGGGACCTACTACCACTCGGGCCTGCTGGCAATCCGCGCCGCGATCGCCGCCGGCGTCAACATCACCTACAAGATCCTCTACAACGACGCGGTCGCAATGACCGGCGGCCAGCCGGTCGACGGACCGCTCACCGTGCCGCAGATCACGCGCCAGCTCGAAGCCGAAGGCGTGCGACGCATCGTTGTGCTGAGCGAGGAACCCGAACGCTACTCAAGCGGCGCGGACTTCGCGCCCGGCGTGCAGGTACGTGGTCGCGAGGATCTCGACACCGTGCAGCGCGAGCTGCGCGCGATCGCCGGCGTCACCGCGCTGATATTCGACCAGACCTGCGCGTCGGAGAAGCGCCGCCGCCGCAAGCGCGGCAGCCTGCCGGAGCCGCCACGGCGCGTGTTCATCAACGAACTCGTGTGCGAGGGTTGTGGCGACTGCAGCACCAAGTCCAACTGCCTGTCGGTGGTGCCGGTGGAGACGGAATTCGGCCGCAGGTACGCGATCGACCAGTCAACCTGCAACGTCGACGAGAGCTGTATCGCCGGCCTGTGCCCGAGCCTCGTGACCGTGGAAGGCGCGGCGGCGCAGCGCACGCGCGCGTCGCTGCCGGATGACGGGGCCATGCTGCCCGAGCCGCGCCAGCCGGCGCTCGATGGGCCATACAGCCTGCTGATCGCCGGCATCGGCGGCACCGGCGTGGTGACGCTCGGCGCGCTGATCGGCATGGCCGCTCACCTCGACGGCAGGGGCGCCACCGTGCTCGACATGACCGGGCTGGCGCAGAAGGGCGGTGCGGTGCTGTCGCACGTGCGGCTTGCGCCGACACAGGAAGAGCTTCACGCGCCTCGCATCGCCGTCGGGGCGGCCGATGTGGTGCTCGGCTGCGATGCGCTGGTGGCCGCAGGCCCCGAGGCGCGGGCGACGATGCGCAGCGGCGCAACCCGCGTGTTGGTCGACGCGGCCGCAGCGATCACCGGCGAGCAGGTCCGGCATCCCGACCGCGAGCTTCCGCGCGCCGCGATCGAACGGCAGCTGCGCGCAACGGTCGGCGACGCGAAGGTCGACGTGGTCGACGCCACGCGCCTGACGACCTTGCT
Organism: Gemmatimonadota bacterium; assembly: GCA_050258235.1. Classification (GTDB taxonomy): domain Bacteria; phylum Pseudomonadota; class Gammaproteobacteria; order Burkholderiales; family Burkholderiaceae_F; genus JAKOQB01. Next base: position 27,898 of record JBLMYK010000220.1, read on the forward strand.
GCTCGGTCATTCGCTCGGTACCAACCTGTTCATGCTCGGCTGCGCCTGGCAGGCCGGGCTGGTGCCGGCGTCGAAGGACGCGCTGCTGCGCGCGATCGAGCTGAACGGCGTGGCGGTCGAAGACAACCTGCGCGCGTTCCAGTGGGGGCGGCGCGCAGCGCATGATCGTGCCGGCGTCGAACTGATCGCGCGACGCGCAGAACACCTGCCCGAATCCCGGCGGCTGTCGCGCGGCCTGGACGAAGTCCTCGCGCGCCGGCGCGCTGCGCTCGCCGCTTACCAGGACGCTGGGTATGCGCAGCGTTACGCCGACCTCGTGACGCGCGTGCGGGCGTCCGAGCAGGCAGTCGACGGCGGAACACGGCTCGCGGAGAGCGTGGCGCGCAACGCGTACCGACTGTTCGCGTACAAGGACGAATACGAAGTCGCGCGGCTCTTCAGCGACGGACGGTTCGCGGAAGAACTGCAGCGCACATTCGGTGCTGGCAGCCGCGTGCACCTGCATCTGGCGATTCCCGCGCTGGCGCGTACCGATCCGGACACCGGGGAGCCGCGCAAGCAGCGCTACGGGCCGTGGATGATGGGTGCGCTGCGCGTGCTCGCGGCGGCGAAGTGGTTGCGCGGCACGCATTTCGACCCCTTCGGCTACACCGCCGAGCGTCGCTTCGAGCGGGCGCTGCGCGACGAGTACGAGGCGGACATGCGGCGGATCGCGGAGCAGCTGCGCGCCGACAACCTGGCGCTGGCGATCGAGATTGCGTCGCTGCCCGAACGCATCCGCGGCTTCGGTCCCGTCAAGCAGCGCAATGCGGCCGCCGCGCGCGCGCGGCACGATGAGCTGATGCGTGCCTTCGAGCTTCGGGCCGAGCCGGTCGCCGAACCCGCGTAGTCTCAAGCGATGCGACCGACTTCGCGATGGTCCACCGCGCCCGTGCTGGCGAGTGCATTCCGGCCGTTCTACCTTCTCGGCGCGCTGTATGCGCCGCTGGTGATCACCGGCGGCGTGGGCGCGCTGGCCGGCGTCGTGCCGCTGCCGACCGGGGTGCCGCTGTGGCACGGGCACGAGATGGTATTCGGTTTCGCGATGGCGATCGTGATCGGCACGGTGCTGACCGCGCTACCGAGCTGGGCCGGCACGCCTGAAATCACTCGTGCGCCGCTGGCACTGCTCGCGGCACTATGGCTGCTCGGCCGCATCGCGTTCTGGGCATCGCCCTGGCTGCCGGCGCCGCTGACCGCAGCCGCCGACCTGCTGTTCCTGCTCGTGGTGACAGCGATGCTTGCACCGCAGCTGCTGCGCATCCGCAACCGCCTCTATCTGCTGCTGCTGCCGATCCTGCTCGCGCTGTGCGCGGCGGCGCTGGCATATCACGCAGCTTCGGCTGCCGGGGACGTCGTCGGCGCAGCGCGCGCGCTGCGCGCCGCCGTGTACGCAGTGGTGGCGATCTTCCTGCTCAAGGGCGGCGTGCTGACGCCCATCTTCACCGGCAACGCGCTGCGCGCACTCGGACGGGGCGACCAGGCGCCCTTCAGCATCGGGCTGGAGGCCGCCGCGCTCGGCAGCGTGCTCGTCCTCGCTCTGCTCGATCTCGGCGCTGCGCCGGCCGCGTGGCAGGGCGGCGCCGCCGTCGTATGCGCAGTCGTGCACGGCATTCGCGTCGCGCGCTGGCGCGGGTGGCTCGTCGCCGCGCAGCCGCTGCTGGCAGCGATGCATCTGAGCTTCGCGTGGCTGGTGTTCGCGTTCGCATTGAAGGCGTGCGCAGAACTGACCGGCAGCGTGCCTGAAACCGCGTGGGTGCACGCGTTCACGGTCGGCAGCCTGGGAATGATGATGCTTGGCCTGATGAACCGGGTCGTGCTGCGGCATACCGGGCGCCCGCTCGTGGTTTCAGGGCCGATACGGCTCGCGTATCCGCTGATGGTCGCGGCCGCGGCGCTGCGCGTCGCGGCCGCGGTGTTCGGGCTGGGCACCTGGGCGATGGCGGTCGCCGCGATCATGTGGGCAGCACCCTTCGTGATCTATCTGCTCCAGTACGGCGCGGTGCTGCTGCAGCCCAGCCTGCCGCGCACGCCGCCGCTGCAGCCGGCCTGACAGCACCCGATCCCCCGCTTCTGGCGCTTGCGTTGACATTTCGCGCGCGCCGCGTAAGATTCATATTAAATACCTCTTTATATTTTTCGGCGGGGTTCCGCCTACCTGTCTTTGAAAGAGCAGCGATGGAGCAGTTACTTCAGCTGGAAGAACCCGAGCGCGCCGTCCCCGCGAAGGCCGACCTGCAGTCGTTTCTCAGCCTCGGTTTCCGTCCGTTGTATCTGGCGGGCGCGGCATGGGCCGCGATCGCGATCGGGATCTGGGTCTTCGCGCCGCAGTGGCTGCGGCCGCCGCTCGCAGGCGTGGCCTGGCACGCGCATGAAATGCTGTGGGGCTTCATCGCGACGATCGCCGTCGGCTTCCTGATGACGGCCGGGGCGAACTGGACCGGGCTGAATCCCCTGCGCGGCCGAGCGCTCGCGCTCGCCGCCGGACTGTGGGCCGTGGCGCGTGTCGGTTTTCTCGTCGGCGGCGAAATTCCGTTCGTTGTCGCCGCGGTCGCCGAAGTCACCTTCTTCGCGCTGGCGGCAGTCGCGATGGCGCGCGTCGTCGTCAAGTCGCGCAACCGCCGCAACTACGCGGTGCCGCTCCTTCTGCTGGGCCTCGCGATCAGCGATGCCGCCTACCTGGTCGCCGCGCATCAGGGCGATTTCGTGCTGCTGATGCACCGCTTCGGGGTTGGACTGCTGGTCATGGCGCTGATCGCGCTGCTGGTGGCGCGCCGGGTAATGCCGTTCTTCGCGATGCGCGCGGTCGCCGGGCTGCAGATTCCGATGCACGTGCGCAGCGGACAGATCCAGCTCGGTGCCGGCGCGATCGCGGTCGCCGCGCTCTGCGCCGATCTTGCCTGGCCGGCAGCGATCGGGATGGCGGTGGCCGGCGCAATCGCGCTGGTGCAACTGATCCAGTGGCGGCCCTGGGCGGTGCGCCGCAACCCGCTGCTGTGGATCCTGTACGTCGGCTACGCGGGGCTGGCGGCTGGCCTGCTTGTCGCAGCCGCGCAGACGGCGGGGCTCGAACTGCGCGCGGTGGTGCCGGTGCACCTTATCGCACTGGCGGGCTTCTCGGTGCTGATCATCGGCATGATCACGCGCACCGCGCTCGGCCACCTGGGACGCGCGCTCGAACTGGACCGCAGCATGCTCGTCAGCTACTGGTTCGTGCTCGTCGCGGTGGTACTGCGTCTGGTCTCGCTGTGGCCATCGGAGTTCAGCGTGCTCGCCCTGCGCGCATCGGCACTGGCCTGGATCGCGGGGTTCGCGCTGTACGTGTGGCGCTTCGCGCCATGGCTGGTCCGTACGCGCGCGGACGCTTCACTGCCGCTGGCGAGGCGCGCATGACCTTCGTCGTCACCGAGTCGTGCATCAAGTGCAAGTACACCGACTGCGTGGACGTCTGCCCCGTGGATGCGTTCCGCGAGGGCAGGAACATGCTGGTGATCGACCCCGACGAGTGCATCGACTGCGCGCTTTGCGTGCCGGAATGCCCGGTCGAGGCGATTTTTGCCGAAGACGATGTGCCCGCGGATCAGGCGGACTTCATTGCCACCAACGCGCAATTGGCCAAACAATGGCCGACGATCCGCCGCAAGAAGGCCGCACCGGCGGATGCCGACCAGTGGGCGAAGATCGAGTTCAAGCGCAATCTGCTGGACCGCCGCGCGGCGGGCGATGGCGCGACGCCCGAACAGCCCGCCGCCGCGCCGCACGCCGAGAGCGGGAACTGATGCCGCGCACGACGCTGCCCGCTGAAATGACGATCGAGCGCGGACGCATCGACTTCCTGCTGCGGCGGGACGGGCGCGCATCGACGGTCGACTGGGTGCGGCGCACGCTGCAGATCTACCGCGGCGCGCTGCTCGCCCGTGATGGTTACGCACGCGAATTTCGAAGCACGCTGATCCGCTCCTGCGTCGACTTCAGGCGCTGGCTGCGCAGCCAGCACGCGTATGGCTGAAGCGCTGCAGTTGCCGCCTGCTGGTCACAGCCGATCGAGTTCCGGGTAGTGGCGGAAGATCCCCTGCTCGTTGAAAGGAAGGCAGCGCCCCGACGCCAGGTATGCCGCCAGCCGCGGCCGCTCGGCCGTACGCAGCGCGAGCGAGCCCAGCCGCCGGTACCTGGGCTGAAGCTTCTTCATCGTGCGCGGAAACGCGTAGCGCAGCCCGGACAGCAGCTGAAACAGCGACAGGTCTGCGTAGCTTGCGTCGCGGCCGGTCAGCCAGCCTCCGCGCGGGCTCCGCGCCAGCAGCGTTTCGAAGTAGCCGAGGAACTTCGGTATCCGCTCGCGCGTGAAATGCCGCGCCGCCCTCGCCGCCTCGGGCTTCTGCTCCTCGTAGTACAGGCTGGAGGCGATCGGATGGTGCACGTTGTGCGCTTCGTCGACGAAGTCCGCGATCGTCAGCTGCAGCTGGTGCACCCACAACCGGCCGGCCTCGCCCGCAGGCGCAAGCTGCAGCCGCGGGCCGAGGAAGAGCAGGATGTTCGCGGTCTGCCCGATCAGCAGCCTTCCCGCCCGCAGGAACGGCGGCGCGAACGGCGGGCGCACGACGCTCACGTCCTTCAGCAGCCGCAGCATCGCCGCCATCCCCATGCCCTTGCGTCTGGAGCGTGCGACGTCGACGTAGTCGGCGCCGGCATCCTCGAGCGCCAGCCGCACGAACTCGCCGCGGCCGGGGATCGACGGCCAGTAATACAGTTCGTATCTCAACGGGCCCTCCAAATTCAGGCGACTATCTGCGCATGGCGATCCGGGTCGAGTGCTACGCGGGCTATCGCGGCGAACAGGAACCGCGCGCGTTCTGGCTGGGCGAACGCAGGCTCGCCGTGCGCGACATCGTAGACCGCTGGTTCGCGCCGACGCAACGCTGGTTCAAGGTCGACGCCGACGATGGCAATCTTTACGTGCTGCGCTACGACGAGACGTCCGGCGAATGGGATGTCGCGGCGTTCACGCGTGGCGCGAACTGACGTCGCGGCGCGCCGGCGCGGAGCGCGCCCCCCGGATCACCGCCGCCACCGTGCTCGCGATGAAAGCGAGCAGCGCGACCGCGCCGGCCAATCCGCCGACGCGCGTCCATTCGAATCGGCCGGCCGCGTCTCCGACGAGCCGGATCGCAAGCGACGCATGCAGCAGCACGAGCGGCAGGTAGAACGTCGCGTGATACGGCACCGCGACGCGCAGCACCGCGGGAAAGATGATCGGTGCGTGCCCGAACACCATCGAGAAAACGAAGCCCAGTGCCAGCGCGTGCAGCGCCGCGTCGTATGACGCAGATCCCGGCGCCAGCCCGCCTGCCGCCAGGATGATCGCGGCGCCGAGCGCCAGCCAGACGTAGCCCGACAGCAGGCACACGGCGATGAAGCGCGTCAGCCCCGACTTGCGCACGGTGCGCCGCGCGATGTCCTGCTTGAGCAGCCAGAACGCGAGCGCGAGCAGCCCTGCCGCAAACACCGGCGCGCCCCAGGCGCGCTGCGCGCCGAGCAGGCCGGCGCCGATCACGGTGAGCAGCAGCGCGAAGACGACGCGCGCCGAGGGCGACGGCGGCAGGAAGCGCGACAGTTCCAGCCGCTCTCCGGCGATCGTCAGGATCAGGAAAGCGAGCCACCAGGTGACGACCTGGTGCGTCGCCTGGCCAGTCGCCCACAAGGCGCTGCCGACGCTCCAGCACGCCGCGCCCAGCGCGATCGTCAGCGTGAACAGTGCGCGCTGCCGGCGCAGGATGTCGAGCGATGCCGCCAGCAGCACCAGGCTCGCAGCAAAGTAGAACCAGCCCGCGGTCGCCGCCGTACCGTGCACCGCGACTCCGGTCCCGATCCCCGCCAGCAGCGGGCCTGCATACGCCCACAGGCGGCCGATCGCCACCGCGCGCTCGAGCGCGATCACGACGCCGAAGAAACCGCAGATCATCAGCGGGCCGTGCAGCGCAGCCGCGGACGCGGCGAGTTCGGGCATGGTCCAGCCGAGACGAACCAGCCCGGCGGCGATGCCGATGAACAGCCCGATGAAACCGAGGATCAGCAGCGGTGCGCGCGCCAGCGGCGGAAGGCCGCTGCGCGCCGGGACGGGCTCGGTCACGGCGCCCAGCCGAAGTGATCTTTGGCGAACCCGCTCATCCTGTCCGGCGTCCACGGCGGATCCCACACCAGCCTGACGTCGATCGCGGTGTCGGCCGGCACGATCGCACGGATCGCTTCGCGAGTCTGGTCGACGATCATGTCCGCCATCGGGCAGGCGGCAGTCGTCATCGTCACGTCGACCTGCACCGAGTTCTCGCCAACCTCGATCCCGTAGACGAGGCCGAGGTCGACGATGTTCATGCCCGCCTCCGGATCGTCGACCTGGCGCAGCGCCTCGCGCACGGCGTCGTCGTCTGGCATCGAAGCCATTGGCGTCAATCGAGCCGGCGCGCGAACGGCAGGCGCTGCGACGGCGCGAAGCCGCAGTGGTAGAAGAAGCCGAGCAGGTCGAACGCGCGATGCGCGACGATCGTCTCCACCCGCTCGACGCGCAGCGCGCCGAGATTCGCGAACAGCTGCGACATCAGCGCGTGCCCGATGCCGCGGTGAGCGTATTCCGGATCGATGCCGAGCGTGTCGATCACCGCCACCGGCTCGGTACGGCCGAAGTCGCCCAGGTCCGCACGTGCCATCAGGTAGCCGACGATCACGCCGTCGCAGCGCGCGGTCAGCGACACGCGGATCGCCGAATCCTGCATCGCCTCGCCGAGCCGGGCGGCGATGTAGCCGCTGCGATCGCGGCCGATGATGTTGCGGTCGATGCGTGCGATCTCTTGCAGATCGGCCGGCGTCATCGAGCGCACGTCAGCGGTGTCTCGCGCCAGCCGCTCGTAATCGTTGGCCGCGCGCGCGCCGAAGTCGATCTCGTGTCCCGGCCCTTCGCCTTCGGGCAGTGCGATCGCGTCGTCCCGCTCGGGGCGATATGCGCCGCCGTCGACCGGACAGTCGATGATCTGCTGCGGCGCCAGCTCGAAGCCCATCGCATCGAGCCAGTGCAGCATCGTGCTGTCGCGCCACAGCACCGCGGTGCGGATGTCGTGGATGCCGTGGCGGCGCGCCCACTGCGCAAGCGCGTCGAACAGCTGGCGACCCACGCCGTGACCGCGCGAGTCGGACCGTACACCGACCAGCTCGAGGCGCAGACCGGGCTGCGTGCGGCCGAACTCGCCCTCGAGCACGCGCGCGAGGATGTACCCGGCCAGCCCCGCGCCATCGGCGGCGGCAAACTGCGCGTGCAGCTTCGGCTCGCGCAGCGCCGCAGCGAGGCGGCGCTCGATGTAGGCGCGGCGCGAACGGCCCTCGAGCGCGGCGTCGATTGCGACGACGGCCCCCAGGTCGTCGCGCGTCAGCGGGCGGATGGTGGCGGCTGCAGTGGCAACAGCGGTCATGCGGGTCTCCCGATCGATATCAGCTCGACGCGTAGGTGAAGGCCAGTTCGCGGTCGATTTCCTCGTCCAGCACGTCCTCGAGCGCAGGCAGCAACGCGACCGTCTCCTTGTCGACGTGCGCGCGCAGGCGTTCGACCATCTCGAGCGCGCTGCGCCGGAACGCCGACCAGCCGCTATCGTCGAGCGAATCGGCGGCACGCGCAAGCGGCAGCATCTCGTCGGCGGCATGGCGGATCGCTTCGTGCTCTTCGAGCAGCAGCGAAACCAGATCGCCCGCGCCGGCGTCGGTCAGGCGCGGGAAGAGGTCGCGCTCCTCGAAGCCGAAGTGGCGCCCGAGTTCGATCTCGATCTGGCGGCCGAACGTCCGCGCCAGCGCGGCGTCGCGGCTGCCGGCGCGGCTGAAGGCCTGCTCGACCTTGTCAAGAAGGCCGAGCGTGGCACGGTGATCGTCGTCGAGGGCGCGATTGACCTGGCGTGCGAAGTTCATCGCCGGTTTCCTTAAACAGTATTACGGTACCAGATTACCGAAAATACCTGGGACGCCTCGTTGATGCACCTCAAGATTTAACGAACCGGGCGCGCCGCCGCAGCGCCGGCGGCAAATCCGTGGTCGGCGAGCTCGCGCAGCAGCCGCTGCGCGAGCGCCATCGCCACCAGGCGCCGATGGTTCGACGACGTGACGGTCGTGCGCATCGGGCTGACCTGCTTCTGAACCAGCTTGCCCAGTGCGTTGGCCATGTCGTCGCCGACTGCCTTGCCCAGCAGGGCGGCCGTCCCCTCCAGCAGGATCGGCCGCGAATTTGTGCCGGTCAGCGCGACGCGCAGCTCCGCCAGCAGGCCGTCCTGCAGGCACAGCGCGATCGCCACGCCGGCGAGCGGAAAATCCATTGCGCCGCGTGCGCGCGCCTTGCGGTAGCCGGACGCGCAGGTCGGCCTTGCGGTGGGCACACGGACGCGGGTGAGCACCTCGTCGCGCGCCAGCGTCAACCACGCACGGCCGTCGTCGCGGTAAAGCTCGGTCAGCGCAAAGCGGCGCACGCCGCGCACCGACACGGCCTCGGCCTCCGCGCCTAGCGCCAGCAGCGCGGGCGCCATGTCGCCGCTGAACGCCGCATGGCAGCGGTCGCCCTGCGGCGCGACATGGCAGGTGTCGCCGCCGCGCTTCAGGCAGTACGAGTTGGCCGCACGCCACCATTCGCTCTGGTTGTAGAACACGCAGCGCGTGTCCAGGCACAGGTTGCCGCCGAGGGTCGCCACGCTGCGGTGACCGGGGCCGGCGAGCGCCTGCGCGGCCTCGGCGATGGCCCGGTAATGCCGCACGATATGCGCATCGTTGGCGATCCGGCTCACCGCGGCGCCCGCGCCAAGCGTCAACCCGCCGTCGTCGATGCCGACCTCGGTGAAACCGCCGACGCGGCTCAGGTCGATGAGCACCGTTGGGCGCTCGAGGCCGCGGCGCAGGTTCGGCACGAGGTCGGTGCCACCGGCGAGAAGGCGCGCACCGGGATCGGCTGCGAGCAGCGCCGCCGCTTCATCGATGTGCGTCGGTCGCTGCAGCGTGAATGCGTGCATGGTTCAGCCCTGCCCCGCCGCTGCGACGGCCTTGCGCAGCCGCTGCTCGCGCCGCCGCGCGACGATCGCCGCGAGTACGCGATCGGCAGACGCGGGCAGTTCCGTGAGCCGGATGCCGATCGCATCGCAGATCGCGTTCGTCAGCGCGGGCGGGACGCTGTGAATCGCGCCCTCGCTCGCCTCCTTGGCGCCGAAGGGCCCGAGCGGATCGTGGCTTTCGACGATATGCACGTCGATGCGCGGCGACTCGACGATGGTTGGAATCCGGTAGTCGAGCATGTTGGGGCGCAGGTGCAGCCCCTCGTGGTACTGCGTTTCCTCCGATAGCGCCTGCCCGAAACCCATCCAGACCGCGCCCTGCACCTGGCCCTCGACCGCCAGCGGATTGATCGCGCGGCCGCAGTCGTGTGCGACCCAGACGCGTTCGACCCGCACCACACCGGTGTCCTCGTCGACGCTCGCCTCGACCACGGTGGCTGCATAGGAGAAGCCGGCCGTCGAGCCGACCGCCGCACCACGGAACTTGCCGCCCTGCGTCTCGGGCGGCGTCGACCACGTGCCCTTGACGGTCAGCGTGCCGCTATCGGCGAGCGCCGCATTGACCACCTGTGCGAAGTCGAGCAAACGATCGGTGCCCGACACGCGCGCACACTCGCCCAGCCATTCGATGTCTTCGGGGCTGACCTCGAGCCGCTTGGCCGCCGCCTCGACCAGCACGCGCCGCATCGATTCGGCGGCACGCAACGCGGCGTTGCCGACCATGAACGACACCCGCGACGAATATGAGCCGTTGTCCTTCGGCGTCAGCACGCTGTCGGTCGCGACGACGCGAATGCGCTGCATCGGCAGCCGCATCACCTCGGCCACCACCTGCGTCAGCAGCGTCGACGAACCCTGGCCGATGTCGGAGGCACCGGTGAGGATCGTGATTCCGCCGTCGAAATCGAGCTTCAGGTTGATCACCGCGTGCGGCTCGCCACTCCAGTGCACCGGCTTCGCCGACCCCGACACATAATGCGAGCACGCGAACCCGAGTCCGCGGCCCGGCGGCAGTTTGCCGCGTCGCGTCTTCCAGCCCGACGCCTGCTCGACCCAGTCGATGCAGCCCGGCAGTCCGTACGAGTTGACCTGCAGGTCGTTCAGTGTGCGGTACGGTGGCGTGACCAGGTTCGCGCGCCGCAGCGCGAACGGATCGATGCCGAGATCGCCCGCCATCATGTCGAGCAGCGATTCGAACGCGTGGCGCACGTCGACCGCACCGTGTCCGCGCATCGCGCCGCACGGCGGCGTGTTGGTGTACACGCGAAAACCCCGGTACCTGACTGCGCCGACCTCGTACAGCGCGTGCAGCAGCGCGCCCGCGTACAGGATCGTCACCAGTCCGTACCCGCCGTAGGCGCCGCCGCGCTGCACGATTTCGCAGTCGACGGCGGTGATCTCGCCGCTCTTCTTCAGGCCGATCTTCAGCCGGATGTCGGTCTCCGGCCGGCCGCGGTGGGT
>JBLMYK010000221.1:0-19930 GCA_050258235.1 Gemmatimonadota bacterium
ATCATCCGGCGATTGCCGCGCTTGCGCGGATCTGCCATCGATAGCAGGCTGCGCGCCGGCCGCTGCCCGGCTCAGCGCCAGCCGGCGCCGATCGCTCCGATCGCGAACAGCACGCCGAACAGCAGTTCGAGCTTGACCGTCCTTAGCAGCAGGTTGCTCAACGCACCGCCGTTGGCGGGCGAGCGGATCGTTTGCACGACGCGCCACGCACCGGGCAGCGCAATCAGCGGAATGAGCAGCGCCGCGCTCTGGGCGAACCAGGCTGCCAGCGGCACCAGCGCGAATGCGCCGAGCACGAGCAGCGTGAACAGCTGACGCGAGGCTTCTGCCCCGAACGTCACGGCGAAGGTGCGACGGCCGGTGCGCGCGTCGTGCGCGATGTCGCGGTGGTTGTTGACGGCCAGCACCGCGGCGGCGAGCAGACCGACGCCCGTGGCGGCCGCCCAGGTCGCGGGCGTGATCGTGCCGATCTGCACGTAGCCGCTGCCGGCGACCGCGATCACGCCGAAGAAGATGAAGACCGTCAGCTCGCCCAGAGGCGTATAGGCGATCGGTTTCGGCCCGCCCATGTAGGCGAGTGCGGCGACGATCGATCCGAGCCCCATCGCAAGCACCGGCCAGCCTCCACGCAATACCAGGGGCAGCCCGACCGCCATCGACGCGATCACCGCCAGCACGATGGCCAGCCGGACCTGCTGCGCGGTGAGCAGGCCGGTCGACGTCGCGCGCGGCATGCCGATGCGCGCGCTGCTTTCCGCGCCGCGCTGGCTGTAGCCGACATCGTTCTGCAGGTTGCTGATGATCTGCATCAGCAGCGATCCGATCAGCGCCAGTGCGGCAACAGTCCAGTCGATCGCGCCGCGCTCCAGCCAGGCCAGCGCGGTTCCGACGAACACCGGCACCGTGGCAATCCACAGGGTGCGCGGGCGCATTGCGATCGCCCACGCGTCGACCGAGCCGGGGCGGATCGGCACCGCGGGTGCTGGCGAGGACATCAACGAGATCGGGTCGGCGCTCACGGTTGCCAAAGATACCGAATTCGGCCGGTTTTGCAGCGGGAAGCGCTTGATCTTCGTCGAAGGAGGCGCAGGTCGCCTGATATTATCGTTTCGGCAGTTTCCCCCCGGAAAGTCTAGTTGCGGCGCAGGGTTGCGCGCCGCCGGCACGATTTACGCAGACCATGAAAAGCGCAGACATCCGCGACAAGTTTCTGAAGTTCTTCGAAGCCAATGGCCACACGATCGTGCGGGCTTCTTCGCTGGTGCCGGCCAACGATCCGACCCTGCTGTTCGTCAACAGCGGCATGGTGCAGTTCAAGGACGTGTTCACCGGGCGCGAGAAACGGCCCTACACACGCGCGACGACGGCGCAGAAGTCCCTTCGTGCCGGCGGCAAGCACAACGACCTCGAGAACGTCGGCTACACCGCGCGGCATCACACGTTTTTCGAGATGCTGGGCAATTTCAGCTTCGGCGATTATTTCAAGCGCGACGCGATCAAGTATGCGTGGCAGCTGCTGACCGACGTGTACGGCCTGCCCGCCGATCGGCTGTGGACCACGGTCTATGTCGACGACGACGAGGCATACGACATCTGGACGCGTGAGGTCGGCGTTCCGAAGGAGCGCTGCATCCGCATCGGCGACAAGCCGGGGCAGCCGAAGTACGTGTCGGACAATTTCTGGCAGATGGCCGACACCGGGCCGTGCGGGCCGTGCAGCGAGGTCTTCTATGACCACGGGCCCGAAGTCGCCGGCGGCCCGCCGGGATCGCCGGACGCCGATGGCGATCGCTACATCGAGATCTGGAATCTCGTGTTCATGCAATTCGACCGCGACGACAAAGGCGTGCTCACCCCGCTGCCCAAGCCGTGCGTCGACACCGGCATGGGACTGGAGCGGCTGGCGGCGGTGCTGCAGCACGTGCACAGCAACTACGAGATCGACCTGTTCCAGAACCTGATCCGCGCCGCGGCGCGCGAGACGCACACGACCGATCTCGCCAGCAACTCGCTGAAGGTGATCGCCGATCACATCCGCGCCTGCAGTTTCCTGATCGCCGATGGCGTGATCCCCGGCAACGAGGGGCGCGGCTACGTGCTGCGCCGGATCATCCGTCGCGCGCTGCGCCACGGCTACAAGCTGGGACAGAAGCAGCCGTTCTTCCACAGGGTCGTCGCCGACCTCGTGCGGGAGATGGGCGGCGCGTACCCGGAACTGGTCGAGCAGCGCGCCCGCATCGAAGGCGTGCTGAAGCAGGAAGAGGAGCGGTTCGGCGAAACACTCGAAAACGGCATGAAGATCCTCGATGCCGCGCTCGGCAGCCGCAAGAGCGGGGATCCGCGCATGCTCGATGGCGAGACCGTGTTCCTGCTGTACGACACGTACGGCTTCCCGGTCGATCTGACGGCCGACATCTGCCGCGAGCGCGGCATCAGCGTTGACCATGCCGGATTCGAACGGGCGATGGAGCGCCAGCGCGAGCAGGCGCGCGCGGCAGGAAAGTTCAGGATGGCGGCCGGAGTCGAGTACAGCGGCGGCAAGACGCGCTTCGTCGGCTATGACCACCTGACGGCGGAGGCGAAGGTCGCCGGCCTGTACGTCGATGGCACGCCGGTCACCGAGGTGCGGGCCGGGCAGAGCGCGATCATCGTGCTCGATACGACGCCGTTTTATGCCGAGAGCGGCGGCCAGGTCGGCGATCGCGGCGAGATCGTCGGTCCCGGCGGCACGTTCGAGGTGATCGACACGCAGAAGATCCAGGCCGACGTGTTCGGCCATCACGGCCGGCTGGTGTCGGGTTCGATCGAGTTCGGCGACAAGGTCAGCGCGCGCGTGAACGTCACGCTGCGCGCGCGCACGATGCACAACCACTCGGCCACGCATCTGATGCATGCGGCTCTGCGCCGCGTGCTGGGCGGCCACGTGCAGCAGAAGGGCTCGCTGGTCGATGCCGAACGTACGCGCTTCGACTTCTCGCACGACAAGCCGATGACGGCGGACGAGATCCGCCGCGTCGAGGAGCAGGTGAACGCTGCGATCCGCACCAACGCGCAGGTCACTGCGACGCACATGAAGTACGACGACGCGATCCGTGCCGGCGCTCTCGCCTTCTTCGGCGACAAGTACGGCGACGAAGTGCGGGTGCTGTCGATGGGCGAGCACTCGACCGAGCTGTGCGGCGGCACGCACGTGAGCCGCACCGGCGATATCGGCTTCTTCAAGATCGTCGCCGAGAGCGGCGTGGCTGCCGGCGTGCGCCGCGTCGAGGCGGTGACCGGTGCGGGCGGTCTGGCCTACGTGCAGTCGCTCGACGCGCAGCTGGCCGACATTGCATCGGCGCTGAAGGCGCCTGCCGCCGAAGTGACCGCCAAGATCGCGCACATCCAGGAACACGTGAAGGCGCTGGAGAAGGAACTGGCGCGCCTGAAGGGCAAGCTCGCCGCCAGCCAGGGAGACGAACTCGCGGCGCAGGCGATCGACGTCAAGGGCATCAAGGTACTGGCCGCCACGCTCGAAGGTGCCGATGCCAAGGTGCTGCGCGACACCGTCGACCAGCTGAAGAACAAGCTGAAGACCGCGGCGATCGTGCTGGCGGCCGTCGACGGCGACAAGGTGCAGCTTGCCGCCGGCGTGACGGCCGACGCGACATCGAGGCTGAAGGCGGGCGATCTCGTCAACCATGTCGCGCAGCAGATCGGCGGCAAGGGCGGCGGGCGTCCCGACATGGCGATGGCCGGCGGAACCGACGCGGCTGCGCTGCCCAAGGCGCTGGCGAGCGTGAAGAGCTGGGCCGAGCAGCGGCTGTAGCGCTCGAAACGATGGCGCCGGCGTCGATCCGCATTCGCCGCGAGGAACCCGAGGACGCTGATGCGATGGCGCGGCTGCTCGGCGACGAAGGCGTGTATCCGCAGACGCTGCAGCTGCCGCATGCGTCGCGGCATTACTGGCGCGAACGCCTGGCCAAGTACGACCCGGCGAAGTACGCGCTGGTCGCGGAAGTCGACGGCACGGTCGTCGGCTCGGCGGGGCTGTTCATCAACGAACGGCCGCGCCAGCGGCACTGCGCGATGCTCGGCATCGGTGTGGCGCAGGATCACTCCGGGCAGGGCGTGGGCACAGCGCTGATGCGCGAGCTTCTGCGCGCGGCCGACGGATGGCTCAACCTGCTGCGCGTCGAGCTGACGGTATATGCCGACAACGAGCGCGCGATCCGGCTGTACCAGCGTTTCGGCTTTGCCGTCGAGGGCACCTTGCGCGCACATGCGCTGCGCGACGGCGCCTACGTCGATGGGCACGTGATGGGGCGCCTGCACCCGCATCCGCCGCAAGTGGCGCGCGCGTGACCGCCGACGCCGGCTACCGCTTCTGCCCCGCCTGCGCCACTGCACTCGTGCGCGGTGTCTATGGCGAGCGCGAGCGCAGCGCCTGTCCCGCTTGCGGCTGGGTGCACTGGGACAACCCGACGCCGGTCGTCGCCGCGGTTATCGAATACGCAGGCAAGGTTCTGCTCGCCCGCAACGTGGCGTGGCCGCCGAAGATGTTCGCCCTGGTGACCGGGTTTCTCGAGCGCGGCGAGGATCCGCGCGCGGCGGTGATGCGCGAGGTGAAGGAGGAGACCAACCTCGACACGCTCGATGCCCGGCTGATCGGCGTCTACGACTTCGCGCTGCGCAACCAGGTGATCATCGCGTATCACGTCACCGCGCAAGGCGAGGTGCGACTGAACGAGGAGCTCGCCGAGTACCGGCTGCTCGAACCGGCCGACGTGCGGCCGTGGCCGCGCGGGACCGGGCACGCGCTGGCCGACTGGATGCGTGCCCGCGGCCTGGAAGTAAACTTCCTGCCCCTCGGCGGATAGCGGAAGGGCACGGCAATACCATCGACGATCAACTTCGACAAGGAGATCGATACGCGCGGCCTGAACTGCCCGCTGCCGATCCTGCGCGCGAAGAAGGCGCTCGCCGAGCTGGCGAGCGGCCAGGTGCTGAAGATCGTCGCGACGGATCCCGGGTCGATGCGCGACTTCAAGGCGTTCGCCAAGCAGACGGGCAACGAACTGCTCGCGCAGGAAACGGCCGGCGACGAGTTCATCCATTTCCTGAAGCGGCGCTGACCATGAGGCTCCTTGTCACCGTGGTGCTGGGGCTGGTCGTGCTGGGCGCGGGATGGCTGTGGCTCGCGCTGAACTGGAATTACTCGACCGGCGAGCGCGCGGGCTGGGTGCAGAAGTTCAGCCGGAAGGGCTGGGTCTGCAAGACCTGGGAAGGGGAGCTGGCGATGGTGTCGATGCCCGGTGCCGCGCAGGAGAAGTTCTTCTTCACGGTCTGGGACGAGGGCGTGGCGGCGCAGATCAACAAGGCGATGGGGCGGCGGGTCTCGCTGCACTACGACGAGAAGATCGGGCTGCCGACCTCGTGCTTCGGCGACACCCGGCACTGGGTCAATGGCGTGACGGTGGTGCCGGAAATCCCGCTTGCGCCGGGAGTCGTGGTTTCACCGTCCACCGCGCCGCAGAAGTAGCCGGGTTCGCGATCTGCGACCACACAGGCCGTGCGCCCGGCGGGGTGCTACTTTGGGCGCAAAGAATCAACCGTGAACAAGGAGGAAGCAATGAGGGGAATCTGTGGAGGCTTCGCGATCGCACTTCTGGCGAGCTCGGCGGCGTTCGCGCAACCGGCGGGCGGAACATTCGCGGTCAAGCATCTGACGCCCGAGACGGCGCAGAAAGCGGTCAACGCGGCGCTGGCCGAGTGCCGCAAGCGCGGCTTTCAGGTGGCGGTGGCGGTCGTCGATCGGTCCGGCGTGGTGCAGGCGCTGATCCGCGATCGCTTCGCCGGGCCGCACACGCCGCGGGCCGCGATCGGCAAAGGCTGGACCGCGGTGAGCTTCCGCACCGATACGACCGAGCTGGTGAAAATGACCCAGCCCGGCCAGCCGAGCGCCGGCATCCGCAACCTGCCGCGCGTGGTCATGCTGGGCGGCGGCGTGCAGATCCAGTCAGGCGGCACCATGGTCGGCGCGATCGGAGTGTCCGGTGCGCCGGCGGGCGACCTCGACGAGCAATGCGCAAAGGCGGGAATCGCTGCGATCCGCGACGAGATCGAGATGTAGCGCGGCGCAATCTGCACTTACGCGCCCGGCAGCCGCGCGTACTGTTCGCGCACCTTCGCCAGCGTCGCGGCGAAGTTCGCCAGCCGCTCCTTTTCCTGCGCGACGACCGCAGGCGGCGCGCGCTCGACGAAGCTCGCGTTGCCGAGCTTGCCCTCGGCCTTGCGGATCTCGCCTTCCAGTCGTGCGATCTCCTTGCCGAGGCGCTCGCGCTCGGCGGCCACGTCGACCTCGATCACCAGCATCAGCCGGTAATCGTCGACCACGGCAACCGGCGCCGCGCCGCCCCGCGCGGCGGACGCCAGGTCATCGACTCGCTTGACCTCGGACAGCCGCGCCAGCGTCGCGATGTAGGGCGCGAATGCATCGATCTGCTCACGCGGGCCGCTGGCCGCAAGCGGAACCTTCTGCGCCGGCGACAGGTTCATCTCGCCGCGCAGGTTGCGCACCGCATCGGTGAGCCGCTTGAGCGTGGCAACCTGCGCGTCGGCTGCCGGGTCGATCTTCGCCGGCTCGCTGCGTGGATAGGGCTGGATCATCACCGACGTCTGCTCGGAGGCGGCACGCTTGCCGGCCAGCACCGATACGCGCTGCCAGAGCTCCTCGGTGATGAACGGGATGATCGGGTGCGCCAGCCGCAGCAGCGCCTCGAGCACCCGCACCAGCGTGCGGCGCGTGCCGCGCTGTTGCGCGTCGTTGCCCGCGCGCAGCTGCACCTTCGACAGCTCGATGTACCAGTCGCAGTACTCGTTCCATGCGAACGCGTAGATCGCGTTGGCCACGTTGTCGAGCCGGTACTCCGCGAATCCGCGTTCGACCTCGGCCTCCAGCCGCTGCAGTTCACCGGTGATCCAGCGGTCGACGAGCGACAGCTCCACGGCCTGTGTGCCGTCGAGCCCGCAGTCCCTGCCTTCCGCGTTCATCAGCACATACGCGGTCGCGTTCCACAGCTTGTTGCAGAAGTTGCGGTAGCCCTCGCAGCGCTTGGTGTCGAAGTTGACGTTGCGGCCGAGCGTGGCGTAGCTGGCCATCGTGAAGCGCAGCGCGTCGGCGCCGTAGGCCGGCATGCCGTCCGGGAATTCCTTGCGCACGCGTGCCGCGACCTTCGGCGCGGTTTCCGGACGACGCAGGCCGCTGGTGGACTTCTCGATCAGCGCGTCGAGCGCGATGCCGTCGAGCAGATCGACCGGGTCGATCGTGTTGCCCTCCGACTTGCTCATCTTCTTGCCCTCGTGATCGCGCACCATGCCGTGGATGTAGACGTCGCGGAACGGCACGCGGCCGGTGAAGTGGGTCGTCATCACGATCATCCGCGCGACCCAGAAGAAGATGATCTCGTAGCCGGTCACGAGCACCGACGACGGCAGGTACAGGTCGTACGCCGTCCTTTCCGGCCCGCTCGCCGACTGCTCGACCGCGGGCCAGCCGAGCGTGGAGAACGGCACCAGCGCCGATGAGTACCAGGTGTCGAGCACGTCCGGGTCGCGCGTGAGCTTCTTGCCCGCGCCGGCCCTGGTCTGCGCCTCGGCCTCGTTGCGCGCGACATAGACGTTGCCTTGCTCGTCGTACCACGCGGGAATCTGGTGGCCCCACCATAGCTGGCGCGAGATGCACCAGTCCTGGATGTTCTCCATCCACTGCCGGTACACCGTCTTCCACTGATCGGGGAAGATGTTGACTGCGCCGTTCTCGGCCGCCTCGAGCGCGACCTGCGCCAGCGACTTGCCCGGATGGCGCGTGCCGGCCGGCGCCGGCTTGCTCATCGCCACGTACCACTGGTCGGACAGCATCGGTTCGATCGCCTCGCCAGTGCGCGCGCATCGGGGCACCACCATCTTGTGCGGCTTCTCGGAAACCAGCAGCCCGGCGGCGCGCAGATCCTCGAGCACGGCCTTGCGCGCGACATAGCGATCCATGCCGCGGTACCTGGCCGGCGCGTTGTCGTTGATCGTCGCAGTGAGGGTGAAGATCGATATCGGCGCCAGCCCGTGCCGCTGGCCGATCGCGTAGTCGTTCGCATCGTGCGCCGGGGTGATCTTCACGCAGCCGGTGCCGAACTCGCGATCGACGTAGTCGTCGGCGATCACCGGGATCTCGCGCTCCGCGAGCGGCAGCCGCAGCCGCTGGCCGACCAGCGCCGCGTAGCGCTCGTCGCCGGGATTCACCGCCACCGCGACGTCGCCAAGCATCGTTTCCGGCCGCGTGGTGGCAACGATCACGCCCGCGCCGCCGTCGATCGCCGGATAGCGGATCTCCCACAGCCGGCCTTCTTCTTCCTCGCTCTCGACCTCGAGGTCCGACACGGCGGACTGCAGTTTCGGGTCCCAGTTGACGAGCCTCGTGCCGCGGTAGATCAGGCCCTGTTCGTACAACTGCACGAAGGTCTCGATCACGACCTTCGACAGCCGGTCGTCCATCGTGAAGTAGGTGCGGTTCCAGTCGACCGAATCGCCGAGCCGGCGCATCTGCTGCAGGATCGTGTCGCCCGAGTACTGCTTCCATTCCCACACCCGCGCGATGAAGTCGTCGCGCGACATCGAGCGGCGGTCGATCCCCTGCTGCTCGAGCTGGCGCTCGACCACGATCTGGGTGGCGATGCCGGCGTGATCGGTGCCAGGCAGCCACAACGTGTTGAAGCCGCGCATCCGGTGGTAGCGCGTCAACGTGTCCATGATGGTCTGGTTGAACGCGTGCCCCATGTGCAGGATGCCGGTCACGTTCGGCGGCGGCAGCTGGATGCTGAACGATGGCCCCGACGGATCCAGGCCCGCTGCGAAGTAGCCGCGCGACTCCCAGACCGGGTACCAGCGGCGTTCGATCGCGCCCGGGTCGAAGCTTCTGGCCAGCGGGGGTTGGTTGTCTGTCGCCGTCATTTCATCGCGCTTTCTGGCAATTGGTCGCAGTCGATTTGAATTTTAGGGGAATCGACTCTAGCCTCCGCAGGTTTTGCACCGTCCGTTGCGAGCAGACATCCATGTTTCCCGTGTCATACGCCATCGTTGCGCGCGCAGGCGCGCTCGCCTTCTGCGCCGTCGCGCTGTGCGCTTGCGCGACGACGATCAACAAGCCGGCCGCGCCCGCCGCGGCCTCGGCACCGGCTGCCAAGCCGCCCGCTGCGAACGGAGCCGCTCCGGCTGGCTCGGCGGCGGCGCGCCCGGGCGAATCGCCGCCACCGCGTCCCTTTGCCGACGTGATCAAGGACGCAAAGGAGATCAAGGGCCTGTTCACGCTGTGGCAGAAGGACGACAAGGTATGGATCGAGATCCGCCCCGAGCAGCTCGATCAGCCGTTCCTCTTCAGCACCGTGCTGTCGCGCGGCATCGCCCAGCTTCCGTTCGTGCCCGGCCTGATGGGCGACGGCAATCTGGCGAGCTTCCATCGCATCGGCAACCAGGTGCAGCTGATCGCGCGCAACACGGGCTTCCGCACCACGGACAACTCGCCGCTGGCGCGCGCCGCGCGTGCCAGCGTGTCCGACAGCATCCTGGCGTCGGTCGCGGTGGCGTCGGCGCCGCATGCCGAGCGCAAGTCGTTCCTGATCGAGGCGAACGCGCTGTTGCTGCATGACATTGCGGGGATCGGCACCGTGATCGATGCGGCGTTCCGCATGGGTTATGCGCTCGATGCGCGCAACAGTTCGATCGAGCGCGTGCACAGCGCCGCCGACGACACCACGATCGCGGTGAACCTGCACTACTCGGTCGCCAAGCTGCCGGCGCCTCCCGTCACACCGCCGCCGGCGGGCACGCCGACCCCGACGCCGCCGCGCGCGCTCGCCGATCCGCGCAGCTTCCTGCTCGGCGTGCAGTACCGGTTCGCCGCGTTGCCCGCGCCGCCGATGCCGGTGCGGATCGCCGACGAGCGCGTCGGCTACTTCGTCGACGAATATCGCGACCTGACGCGCGAGTACACGGCAGAAGCGCGCGTGCGCGTGATCGATCGCTGGCGCCTGGAGAAGAAGGATCCGACCGTGGCCCTGTCCGAGCCTAAGCAGCCGATCGTCGCTTATCTTGACCGCAACATTCCGGCCGATCTGCGGCCCGCGGTCGAAGCGGGCGTGCTCGAATGGAACAAGGCCTTCGAGCAGGCCGGTTTCAAGAACGCGATCGTGGTCCGCCAGCAGCCCGATGATGCCGACTGGGACACGCTCGAAGGCCGCCACATCGCGGTCAAATGGTTCATCGACTCGAGCCTGGGCGGCACTGCGGCAATCGGCCCCCACACGTCGGACCCGCGTACCGGGGAGATCCTGTATGCGTCGGTGCTGATCCCGGACATCTGGGCGCGCATCTTCGGCCAGCGGTTCGAAGAGGTGCTGCCACCGCGCGTGCGGGGCCTTCAGGCCGAGCTGGCGAGAGTGCCGATCGAGCAGCAGTGCAGCTATGCCTACGATGCGCTCGAACAGGCAGGGTTCTCGTTCGAGCTGCTGGTCCAGCGCGGTGAATTCGCCCGCGACAGCGAAGCCGCGCGGCGCTTCATCCTGGGCTCGATCAAGGAGGTCGTGATGCACGAAGCCGGGCATGCGCTGGGACTGCGCCACAACTTCGAGGCGTCGAGCGCGTTCAAGCTGGACCAGTTGCGCAATGCGCAGTTCACGCAGAGTAACGGACTGTCGGCATCGATCATGGACTACGTGCCCGAAAACGTGCCGCTCGACAGCGAAGCGCGCGTCGGGCAGTTGCAGATGGACACGATCGGGGCGTACGACCGCTGGGCGATCGAATGGGGCTACAAGCAGTTCGACGCCGCCGTGGAGCGCGCCGAGCTGGATCGGATCGCGGCCCGCTCCGCCACCGACCGCGCGCTCGCGTATGGCACCGACGAAGACGCTGGCGGCGGCGGCGAGGCCGGCACGGCGGCGACGGGTCTGGACCCGCGCACCAATCGCTTCGACCTCGGCGACGATGCGCTCGCGTACTACCAGCGCGAGGTCAGGCTGGTCCGCGAGCTGTGGACGCACACCGAACAGCGCAAGCTGGAACCAGACGACGATTTCCGCATGTATCGCCGCAACCTCGAGCGCGGATTGCGGCAGATGCGCGGCGTGGCGCCGAACCTGGCCAAGTACATCGGCGGACTGTACGTCGATCGCGCGCGTGCCGGCGCCGGCCGCGCGCTGCTAACGCCGGTTGAGCCCGCACGCCAGCGCGCGGCGCTGAAGACGCTGACCACCGAACTCTTCGCGCCGGCGAGCTTCCGCTTCGACCCGTATTTCATGCGGCGCCTCGGCATCGACCAGTTCGCGCGCGACAGCGCGGCCACGCGCAGCCCGGACTTCAGCCTGCCCGCCGCGGTGCTCGACATCCAGCGCCCGGTACTCGATCTGCTGATGTCGGACAGCCTCGCCCAGCGGCTGGCGAACGCGGAGTCGAAGGCGACTGATCCGCGCGCACTGCTGAGCTTCGCCGAAGTGCAGTCGACACTGACGGATGCCGTGTGGAGCGAACTGGCAACCGGCAGCGACATCGGCAGCCTGCGCCGCAACCTGCAGCGCGAGCACCTGCGGCGCCTGGCGGGCGCGCTGGTGAAGCCGCTTTCGACCGTCGCCGCGGACGTGCGTGCGGTGCAGCGCCAGCAGGCGGAACGCCTGGTCGCACGGCTGCAGCGTGCGCTTTCCGCGAAAGGACGCCGCGGTGCCGTGGCGCAGGCGCACCTGGCGGAAAGCCTGGCGACGCTGCGCGAGGCCCTTGCCGCGCCGCTCTACCGGACCGGAGTCTGAGCGCGCTTCACGCGCCCCGTGGCGATTTCGATTCGAGCGCGTCGCGTACCGCCCGCTCGATGCGTTCCTGCAGGGAGGTGCGCAGCATCTGGTTCGCCTCTGCCGACAGCTGCACGAACGCGGCGTCGGCGGCGGGCAGCAGCTGACTGCGCAGCTGCTCGTCGAACTGGGCGCGCGCCTCATTGAAGGTCCGCTCGGCGATTTCGTTCAGCGAAGCGTGCAGGGCCGTATTTGCCTTTGCCGACAGCTGCTCGAACGCGGCGGCGGCCGCGGGCTGGAGCTGATCGCGCACCTGCGCGTCGATCTGCGTCCGTGCGTCGTCGTGAGCCCGCGTGGCGATCTCGTTCAGGGAGGTTCGCAGGGCGGCATTTGCCTCCGTCGTCAGTTGCACGGCGGCGGCGTCGACCGCGGGCTGGAGCTGATCGCGCACCTGCGCATCGAGCCGCGCGCTTGCCTCGTTCAGGATCTGCTCGATGACCTCGTGCAGGGATGCGCGCAGCGCCGAAGTTGCTTCTGCCGAAAGCCTGGCGACCGAGGCGCCGACCGCGGGCTGGAGTTGTTCCCGCACCTGCGCATCGATCTGTGCACGCGCCTCGTTGAAGGTCCGCTCGGCGATCTCGTTCAGGGATGCGTGCAGGGCGTCATCGGCCTGCGCCGACAGCTGCACGACCGCGGCGTCGACGGCGGGCTGGAGCTGATCGCGCACCTGCGTGTCGATCTGCGCGCGCGCCTCGTTGAACGCCTGCTCGACGATCCCGTCCACCGACATCCGGAGCGCCTGGTTCGCTTCCGATGAGAGCTGCGCGATGGCAGCGTCGACCGCGGAGAGCAGCCGATCGCCGACGAGTGCGTCCATCTGTGCCGGCAGGCCGTCGAGAACCGCCTGCAGCGCCATGTCGCGAATCTCCTCGGCCGTCGGCGCAGGGGCGGGCGCCGCGGCGGGGGCCGGAGGTGGAAGTTCCACCGGCGGCAACACCGGAGTCGCAGCGGGTGCCGGCTCGGCGTGGACCACCTGCTCCAGCGCGGGCAGCGCGAAGTCGAGATCGAGTTCGGGAAGGGTCAGCCTCTCGGTCAGCAGCGGAATCGACTCGTCGTCGTCGAACACCGACGTGTTCGCCGCGTTGCCTGGCCGCACGGGCGAAATCATTCGCCGCTAACCTCGTGCGCCGCCGGAACGACACCACGCTCGCGCCAGGTGCGGAAGCGCTGGCGCGCCCGCGCGCGATCGTCGTCGTCGCGCGACACGACCTCGATCACACGCGGGAAACCGGTGCACCAGCCCGCCGCAGGGACGTCGTCATCGAGATTCAGCAGCAGGTCGCGCCGCGTATCGCCGTCCGCCGTGAGCGTCAGCCAGACCGGTGTGCCGTGCGCCAGCGGCGAGTCGACGTACACGTGCGGGACGAAATCGAGCGCAGAGAATGTCCACAGCGCATTGTCGAAGCGGGCCATCCGGTCGGCATCGCGGGCATAGACGAGCACCGACAGGTTCGCGGCGCGCGCCTTGCGCACCACGCGGCAGGCGTACTGCAGTCGGTGATCGACGTTGAAGTAGAAATCGACGCGCATCGCGTGCCCATGATAATTAATGGGGCGCCGCGGTCCAGTTCGATCACGCCGCGCGCTTCATCAGGAAGTTCGCCAGCAACGGCACCGGCCGGCCGGTCGCGCCCTTGGCGCTGCCGCTCTTCCAGGCGGTGCCGGCGATATCGATGTGCGCCCACCTGTATGCCTTGGTGAAGCGCGCCAGGAAGCATGCGGCGATCACGGCGCCCGCCTTGCCGGGCGTGCCGATGTTGGCCATGTCGGCGAAGTTCGACTTGATCTGGTCCTGGTAGTCGTCCTCGACCGGCATCCGCCACGCGGGGTCCAGCGCAGACCGCGCCGCCTTCAGCAGGTCGTCCGCGAGCGCCTCGTCGGTCGCGAACAGCCCCGAGTTGACGTCGCCGAGCGCGACCACGCACGCGCCGGTCAGGGTTGCGATGTCGATCACCGCCGCCGGCTTGAAGCGTTCCACGTAAGTCAGCGCGTCGCACAGGATCAGGCGTCCTTCCGCATCGGTGTTCAGGATCTCGATCGTCTGCCCCGACATCGAGGTCACGATGTCTCCCGGCTTGCTCGCTGTCCCCGACGGCAGGTTTTCGCATGCCGCGACCACCCCGACGACGTTGATCTTCAGCTTCATCTCGGCGATCGCGCGCAGCGTGCCCAGCACCGAGGCGGCGCCGCACATGTCGAACTTCATCTCGTCCATCGCCGCCCCCGGCTTCAGCGAGATGCCGCCGGAGTCGAACGTGATCCCTTTGCCGACCAGCACGATCGGCGCCTGCGACTTCGCTGCCCCCTGATACCTGATCACGATCAGGCGCGGCGGCTCGGCCGATCCGCGCGTGACCGACAGGAACGCACCCATCTTCAGCTTCTCGATCTCCTTGCGATCGAGCACCTCGACGCCGAGCTTCCATTCCTTGCCGAGCTGGACTGCCTGCTCGCCCAGATAGGACGGCGTGCAGACATTGGCGGGCAGGTTGCCGAGCCGCTTCGTGAGCGCGGCGCCGTTGGCGATCGCCACGCCTTCCTTCAGGCCGCGGTCGGCATGTGCGTCGCGCGCGTCGAGCAGCAACTGCACCCGCGCAACGCGTGGGCCGTTCTCTTCCTTCCGGCTCTTCAGCTCATCGGTGCGGAACACGGTCTCGCGGGCGGCCAGCGCCACCGTGCGCGCCTGCCAGGCGTGGTCGCGGCCGCGCAGCTTCCAGTCGGAAACGGCAAGTGCCAGATCCTGTACGCCGGCACCGGCACTGCGCACGGCGGCGCGCACCGCTTCGGCAAAGGCCTTGTCGCTGAACTCCTCCGCCTTGCCGAGCCCGACCAGCAGCACGCGCGGGCTGGCAATACCGGGGACGTTGCGCAACAGCACGGCGTTGCCGCGCCTGCCGGTGGCGTCCCCGCTCTTGACCGCAGCCGCCACTGCTCCCCTGGAGACGGCGTCGATCCGGCGCGCCGCCGCGGTCAACACGCCGTCGGCGTAGATGCCAGCGGCGACGCAGTCAGCCTTGACTGCATCGGCGCCGGCGACCTTCGTGCTAAAGTCCATCGCGCTTTTCCTCTTGCAGGGATGTTCGTCAGCGATCGTGTCGGCACTCTCGGGAAGGCCGACCTGCATTGGGCGCGCAGTATAGCGGCCACCTCTCGCGATCCGCATCCGTCATGGTTTTCCAGCGTGCCATCGCCGCCGAGCTGTCGAATACGGCCGGCGCGGTGTTCACGGTGCTGTTCTCGATCATCTTCTCGGTCGGGCTGGTGCGGATCCTCGGCGAGGCCGCAGGCGGGCGCGTCGACAGCGCCGCCGTGTTCGCAATCGTCGCGCTGACCGCGCTCACCTACCTGCCGACGGTGCTCACGCTGACGCTGTTCGTGTCGGTGCTGATGACCGTGTCGCGCGCCTACCGCGACTCCGAGATGGTGGTGTGGTTTGCATCGGGGCAGAGTCTGCTGGCGTGGATCTACCCGGTGCTGCGCTTCGCCGCACCGATCATCGTTCTGGTCGCGGTGCTCTCGCTGGCGCTGTCGCCGTGGGCAAACCGGCAGATCGCCGAGAGCCGGCTGCGCTTCGAGCAGCGCGAGGACGTGAGCAAGATCGCGCCCGGGCGTTTCATCGAATCCGGCGGCGGCGATCGCGTGTTCTTCGTCGAAAGCGTCGACCTCGCCGGCGCACACGTGAGGAACGTGTTCGTCAGCCATCGCAGCCAGGGGCGCGAGGGCGTGATCGTTGCCGCCCAGGGCGTGATCGAAGTGCGGCCCGACGGCGATCGCTACCTGGTACTGGAGCAGGGTCGCCGTTACGAGGGGAAGCCGGGCGAAGCGGAATACCGGATGCTCGAATTCGACCGCTACGCGATCCGCCTCGACACCAAGCCCGAAGCCCCGCTGGCTGAGCTGGCCGCGCGCGCGAAGTCCAGCGACGAGCTGTGGCGGCAGCCGACGACCTGGAATCTCGGCGAACTGCTGTGGCGCGTCGGGTTGCCGATCGTCGCGCTGGTCGTCACCCTGCTGGCGATCCCGCTCGGCTACACGAATCCGCGGGTCGGACGCTCTTTCAACCTGTTCCTCGCGGTGCTGGCGTTCCTGCTCTACAACAACGGGCTGTCGATCGTGCAGTCCTCCGTGCAGCGCGGAAACATTCCGTTCTGGGCCGGAGTCTGGCTCGCGCACGCGGTGGCGGCCGTCGTGGTCGCCCTGCTGTTCGCGCGGCGCGTGTACTGGCAGAGCTGGCTGCCGCGCTCGCTGATCGGCGCACTGCGGCGGCTCGGCTCACGGCAGGTGGCCTGATGCGCACCCTGCGGCGGTACCTGACGCGCGAGGTGGCACAGGCCACCGGCTTCGTGCTGTTCGCGCTGCTCGCCCTGTTCGCATTCTTCGACCTGATCGCGCAGCTCAACGAGATCAGCTCCACCTACCAGCTGCGCACCGCATTCGCGTACGTCACGCTGTCTTTGCCGTCGCGCACCTACGAACTGATGCCGATCGCCGCGCTGATCGGCACCATCTACGCGCTGTCGAAGCTCGCGTCGAACTCGGAATTCACGATCATGCGCGTGTCCGGCATGAGCACGCGCCGGCTGGCGGGCACCCTGATCCGCATCGCGCTGGTGTTCATCGCGCTCACGTACCTGTTCGGCGAGCTGGTGGCGCCGCCGGCAGAGCGCGTCGCGCAGCAGCTGAAGCTTGCCGCCAAGGGAGATTCGGTCGAGGAGTTTCGCTCCGGTGTCTGGGTGCGCGATGCGGTCAAGGGCAACGACGGGAAGATCGAACGCTGGCGCTTCGTCAACGTCAGGCAGGTCCGACCCGATGGCACGCTGCGGTCGATGCGCGTGTTCGAATTCGATCGCGACTATCGGCTGCGCGCGATCGGCACCGCCGCGAGCGGCCGTTTCATTGTCGACAGCAAGGGGCCGGCGTGGCAACTGAACGACGTGGTCGCCACACTGCTGCCGGTCGTATCGCCGAGCGACACCGCGCAGTCGGACCAGCGCACCGAGATCGTCCGTGCGGGCACCTTGCGGTGGGCCTCCGAACTGACGCCGGACATCTTCAACGTGCTGCTGGTGCAGCCGGAACGGATGGCGGCGATCGACCTGGCGCAGTACATCCGCCATCTGAGCGCCAACCGCCAGCAGACCGACCGCTACGAGATCGCACTGTGGAACAAGGTCTTCTACCCGCTCGCGATCCTCGTGATGATGATGCTGGCGCTGCCGTTCGCGTACCTGCACGTACGCCAGGGCAGCGTGAGCCTGAAGATCTTCACCGGCGTGATGATCGGCGTGATCTTCTACATGATGAACAAGCTGTTCGCCCACCTCGGCCTGCTGAACACCTGGCCGCCGGTGGTGGTGGCCGCGCTGCCGAGCCTCGTGGTTCTAGGAGTCGCGCTCGGCACGCTTTACTGGCTCGAGCGGCGCTGACGGACAGCGCCGCGCGCGGGGGGGGCATGCGTCGCCCTGCGGGACGCTTGCGCCCGAACCGGGCCGCCAAGTCGTCCGAAACGCTGCCCGCGGAACCGGGCGGGGTCCGACGCGGTCAATTGACAGCGGTGCCGAGAAAAGACCAGCAGGCGCTCGGCACCTTGCTCATTGCACGCGCAGGACGACCTGGAGCCCGGACGATGCCTCTTCCGCTCGAAGACTATGCGCTGATCGGAAACACGCGCACCGCCGCCCTGGTCGGTCGCGACGGCTCGATCGACTGGCTTTGCCTGCCGCGCTTCGATTCCTGCTCGTGCTTCGCTGCGCTGCTCGGCCACGCCGATCATGGCCACTGGCGGATCGCTCCGCTCGAGGGCGGCGGCCGCGCCAGGCGTCGCTATCGCGACGGCACGCTGGTGCTCGAGACCGACTTTGAAACCGCGCAGGGCGCAGTGCGCGTGGTCGACTGCATGCCGCTGTGGGAGGGACGCAGCGACGTCGTGCGTCTGGTGCGCGGCCTGCACGGGCGCGTGCGCATGCGCAGCGAACTGGCCCTGCGCTTCGACTACGGCACGCTCGTGCCGTGGGTGCGGCGGCGGGACGGCGGGATCATCGCGGTGGGAGGACCGGACGCCGTGGTGCTGCATTCGATCGTGCCGACCCACGGGAAGGACTTCAAGACGGTGGCGGATTTCGAGATCGGCCCGGGACAGGAACTGCCGTTCGTGCTCTCGCACTTCCCGTCGCATCTTTCCCCGCCGCTGCCGATCGACGCGCACACGGCGTGCGAGGTGACGGCCGATACCTGGCGCAAGTGGCTGCAGCAGAGCCGGTATCGGGGGGAATTCGAACACGAAGTGCACCGTTCGCTGCTGACGCTGAAGGCGCTGACGTACGCACCGACCGGCGGCATCGTCGCCGCGCCGACCACGTCGCTGCCCGAGCAGCTCGGCGGCGTGCGGAACTGGGACTATCGCTTCTGCTGGCTGCGCGATGCGGCGCTAACGCTCGACGCACTGGTGCATTGCGGATACGTCGACGAAGCGAAAGCGTGGCGCGAATGGCTGTTGCGCGCGGCCGCCGGGCGGCCCGAAGACCTGAGCATCCTCTACGGCCTGCACGGCGAGCGGCGCATGAACGAGATTGAACTGCCCTGGCTGCCCGGCTACGAAGGCGCGGCGCCGGTGCGGGTTGGCAACGCGGCCGGCGCGCAGTTCCAGCTCGATGTGTACGGCGAGGTGATGGACGCGCTGCACATGGCGCATCAGCACGGCCTGCCGGTTCTGCCCGATGCCTGGGAGGTGCAGCGTGTGCTGCTCGATTTCCTCGAGACCAACTGGTCGCGCGCGGACAGCGGCATCTGGGAGATACGTGGTGACCGGCGGCACTTCACGTATTCGAAGGTGATGTGCTGGGTCGCGTTTGATCGCGCGATCAGGACGGCCGAACGCCTTGCGGTCGACGGGCCGGTCGATCAGTGGCGCGCACTGAGAAAGGCTATCTTCGACGAGGTGAACGCGCATGGCTTCGACGCCGAGCGCAACACGTTCACTCAGTGCTATGGCGGCCGGGCGCTCGATGCCAGCCTGCTGCGCATGTCGCTGGTGGGCTTCCTGCCCGCCACCGATCCGCGCATCCGGGGCACGGTCGCGGCAATCGAGCGCGAACTGGTGGAAGACGGACTCGTACTGCGCTACCGCAGCGACGATTCGATCGATGGCCTTCCTCCGGGCGAGGGCGTGTTTCTGCCCTGCTCCTTCTGGCTGGTCGGCAACTACGCGATGCAGGGCCGGCGCGAAGAGGCGCGTGCGCTGTTCGAGCGGCTGCTCGGACTTGCCAACGATGTCGGGTTGCTGGCGGAGGAATACGACCCGCGGGCGCGACGGCTGGTCGGAAACTTCCCGCAGGCGTTCTCGCACGTGGCCGTGATCAACACCGCCCGCAGCATCAGCGGCAGTGTCGCCGGGCGCGCCTGAAACCGGCGATCGTGCGCGGGCGAGTCATTTCATCCGTGACGGCAGCTTGATCGTCCGGCCGCCGACCATGAAGCGGCCCATGCCGCGGTGGTGCAGCGTCGGCGCGTCGCGGCGCGCGGGGTCGATCCAGGCCTTGACGACCTCGAGGATGAAGAAGCAGTAGGCGGGCACCATCCGGTTGTCGACGACCCGGCATTCGAGGCTCGCGAAACAGTCGCGCAGCAGCGGCGCGGCGACCTGCGCGGCAGGCGTGGTCGCCAGACCGAATTGCGCGAACTTGTCGACCCTGCGTCCGCTGCAGTTGCCGCATGCGACCACGGAGCGGGCCATGTCGGCGCCCGGTATGTTGATCGCACACTCGCGCGTGGCGCGCAGCAGCCCGAAGCTGTAGTTGCGGTCGCTGATCACGCAGCCCACCAGCGGCGGCTCGAACTCCATCATCGTGTGCCACGACATCGTCATCACGTTCGCGTGGCCGCCGCGCGCAGTCGTCAACAGCACGACCGGGCCGGGTTCGAGCAGCCGGTAGACCCGGGACAAAGCGAGCGCTCTCTTGCCCATCGCGTACCTCCAGCGCGGCCAGGATGCGCTCACTGTAGGCGGTCGAGGAGGCCGGACCTTGTCCGGTCTCAGCTTTCGCTGCGCTCGCCCTCTGTCTTCG
>JBLMYK010000222.1:0-3374 GCA_050258235.1 Gemmatimonadota bacterium
TTCATTGCCGAGGGTCAGAGCAACAAGCTGATTGCGCGCAACCTTTCGATCACCGAGGGCACGGTGAAGGTGCACGTGAAGCACCTGCTGAAGAAACTCAACTTCCGCTCGCGCGTCGAAGCCGCTGTATGGGCGACCGAGATCGGGCTGCGACAGTGACGCTCGCAGGGTCTTAGCACTCATCGCGGGCGAGTGCTGCATTGCGTTTTTGGCATTCTTTTCGCACGATCCTGGCAGGAAGCTTGCTTGTCATGATGTGGACGGTCGCGCGCTGCGCGATCCGGACCGCAGCAGCGAATTGCGTGGGGAGTATCCAATGAGCGTGCCAGCAACGGTTCCCGTGCCGGTAAAGCCGGCGATCTCGATCGCCGGGTTCAAGGATGTCTACCGGGTGCCCCGTGTCGAGGAGGCGCTCGCCGAGTTGCAGGAACTCGGCAGCAGTGCGAACGAAGCGCTCCGCGCCACGTATGTCCGGATGATCAAGTCCGGCGGTCAGCGCTTCACGGTCAAGCCCTCCGCGCTGCCGGATATCGATGCATTGATCGAGGAATTGCCCAACTTCGAGGAACCGCTGGAGGACCTGCGCCGGCAGCTGGCGCTGTGTCTGTCGAGCGACGATCCGCTCGACCTCGAACCGATCCTGCTGCTCGGAGATCCCGGCATCGGCAAGACGCATTTCGCGCGCCGGCTCGCCCGTTTGCTCGGCACCGGCTACAACTTCATCGGCATGAGTTCTCTGACCGCCGGGTGGATCCTGTCCGGCGCGTCGGCGCAATGGAAGAACGCCAAGCCCGGCAAGGTCTTCGATGCGCTCGTCAACGGCGACTACGCCAACCCGGTGATCGTCGTCGACGAGATCGACAAGGCCGGAGGCGATCAGCAGTACGACCCGCTCGGCAGCCTGTACACGCTGCTGGAAAACGACACCGCGCGCGAGTTCATCGACGAATTCGCCGAGGTGCCGATCGACGCATCGGACGTGGTGTGGATCGCCACCGCCAACAAGGCGCATGCGATCCCGGAGCCGATCCTGAACCGCGTCAACGTGTACGAAATCGAGGCGCCCGACGACGAAGGTGCCCGCCGCATCGCCGCCGGCATCTACAAGGAGCTGCGCGACGAACACTCCTGGGGCAAGCAGTTCCCGGAAACGCTCTGCGCCGACGCGCTGGACCGGCTGGCGAAGCTGAAGCCACGCGAGATGCGGCGCGTGATGCTCGCCGCGTTCGGCACGGCCAAGCTGGCCGGCCGGCACGAGGTCACCGCGGCCGACATCACGGAAGAACGGATCGCGAAGAAGCCGCGGATCGGGTTCTGAAGACCAGCGGCAGCCTACTGCTTGCGTCCCTGCTCGGCGGCGACCTGGCGGTACACCGGTCCCCAGATCGGGTGACCGATTTCGGCCTGCGTCAGCGAAAACTTGTCATCGGCGGCGAACGCCGCGCGGAAATCCTGTCTGCACTCATCGATTCGGTTGAACGCGCAGGCAATGAAAGCCAGGTACTTGTTCGCGGTCGCCACGTCGCGGCGGTCGTGCAGGCCCGCCTTCAGGGCATCGCGAAACGCCTGATCCGCGCGTTCGAACGCCCCCTGGTCGTACAGCGACAGTCCCAGAATCAGCGCGCGCTCCGCCGGCTGCTGATAGAGGGCGGCCACACTGGTCGTCGGTGGTGGCGCCGGCGGCGGAGGGGGCGGAATCGTCTGGCACCCGGTCAGTGCGGCTGCAAGCAGCAGCACGACGGCAAGGGTGCGGGTCATTTGAATGCGTACTGGATCTTGCTCGGCCGTGCCGGATCGACGTCGACACGCGCGGTCACGGCCTTGCCGCTACTGCCGTGGATCTCGACCGTGTGCTGGCCGGCCGGCAACTCCAGTTGCTTCAGCGGCGGCGCAACGCCGAGCGGTCGGCTATCGACGAACACCTCGCCCCATGGCGTGATGTCGAGCAGAACGACGCCGACGCCGGCGCGCTCGCGCAGCTGCGACACTTCGGCGGAGACCGGCGCGCTGCCGGTCGCCGGTTTCTGCGCCAGCGTCGCGATCAGGACTCCGATCGCTATCCCGGTCGCCAGCAGCGCGACCGCTGCCACCACCGGCATGCGCTGCTGGCGCAACCAGCGGCCGGTGCGCGCGGTCGCATCGCGCGCCAATCCGCGCGCGGTCGGTGGCCGGTCGCCGTCCTGCACTGCCGTTTCCGTGTCCGGCGTTTCTTCCGGCGCCTGAGACGCCGCCGCCGCGACCGCGATCGACGTCAGCGCGGGCGCTGGCGGGGCCGCCAGCGGGATACCGATCGTGGCGGGTGCCACGTTGTGCGCGCGCTCGTTCCAGATGAATGCCGTCAACGCGTCGCGCAGATCGGCGGCGCTGCGGCGCTTGTTCCTGGTATCCGTCGCCAGTGCGTCGTCGATCAGGTCGGCCAGTTCGGACGGCGTGTCCAGCCGCAGCGACTTCAATGGCGCCGGCCCGGTGCCGAACGCGCCCGGCACGTCAGGCGAGCGTCCGGTCAGCATCATGTAGACGAGCGCGGCCACCGCGCGCACGTCGCGCTGTCGCACGTCGTCCGGAACCTCGTCAAAAAACGGCAGCACGTGGTCGGTGCGCGCGAGCGCATCTTCGCCGGCGTTGCCGCCGTCGACCCAGCCGCCAAAGCCCTCGACCTTCGGAGCGCCGTCGCTTTCCTGCAGGATCACGAGCGCGGGCCCGAGATGGCCGTGCGCGACGTTCTGCAGATGCGCGTACTCGATGGCGTCGGCGATGCGCGCGGCGATGCTCGCGGCGTGTACGAACTCCGGCCGCCAGCCGCCGGCGATCAGCTCGTGCAGCCTGCGTCCGGGCACGCGTTCGATCGCCAGGTAGCCGATATTGCGCATGCGGCCAGCTTCGAAGACCGTGACGATGTGCGGGTGATGCAGTTTTCCGGCCGCCTGCGCCTGGCGCACGAATGCCTGCTCGACCGACGAGATCTGCGCATCGCGCCCGGGCGCGCTGTCCGCGGGCAGCGGCAACTGCACCGCCTTGATGATCACTTCGCGATGCAGGACCGGGTCCATCGCGAAGTAGGAGACACTGACCCGGTCGCGCCGCAGTTCGCGCAGCAGCGCGTAGCGGCCGATGTTGCGCAGGTTGGGAGGAAGTGAATCAGGCATGGCGTATGGGTCGGCCGCGAGGGTAGCGCAGGTGCGCCGGTGTGCAAAACCGGCCGAACGAATGGGAGCGTCTCCCCCAAACGGGAGTGGGGCACGCCGACGACGCGAGTGACTTCAGAAACGGTGCTGCAGCGTGACCGTCTGGCCCGGCTTCACCTCGACGCGGGCAGAGAACGCGGGGCCTGCGCTGTTGCGGATCTCGACCGTGTAGGAGCCCGGCGCCAGCGC
>JBLMYK010000223.1:0-3324 GCA_050258235.1 Gemmatimonadota bacterium
CGCGCGGCCCGCCGAGCAGCTCGGAGGCGCGGTTGGCCAGCACCTCGTTGACGTTCATGTTCGACTGCGTGCCCGAACCCGTCTGCCAGACCGACAGCGGGAATTCGTCGGCATGCCGGCCTCCCAGCGCTTCGTCGCATGCCGCCACGATGGCGTCGGACTTGCGCGCATCGAGCAGTCCGAGCGCGCGGTTCACGACCGCAGCGGCGCGCTTCACGGTCACCAGCGCGCGGATCAGCTCCGCCGGCATCTTCTCGGTCGACACCGCAAAGTACTGCAGCGACCGCTGCGTCTGCGCGGCCCACAGGCGCTCGGCCGGCACGTCGATCGGCCCGAATGCATCCTTCTCGCTGCGCATCATGCCGCTTCTCCCAGGGCTGCCAGCTGCTCGGCCTGGTGCTCGGCCGTCAGCGCGGCGGCGATCTCGTCCAGGTCGCCGTCCATGATCTGGTCGATCTTGTACAGCGTCAGGTTGATGCGGTGGTCGGTCACGCGCCCCTGCGGAAAGTTGTAGGTGCGGATCCGCTCGCTGCGGTCGCCCGATCCGATCAGGCTCTTGCGCGTCGACGCCTCCTTCGAGCGCTGCTCCTGCACCTGCTTGTCCTTCAGCCGCGCGGCCAGCACCTTCATCGCGCGCTCGCGGTTCTTGTGCTGGCTGCGATCGTCCTGGCATTCGACCACGATGCCGGTCGGCAGATGCGTCAGCCGCACCGCGCTTTCGGTCTTGTTCACGTGCTGGCCGCCGGCGCCGGAGGCGCGGAACACATCCACGCGCAGCTCGCTCGGGTCGATCTTCACGTCGTTGATCTCGTCGGCTTCCGGCAGCACCGCGACGGTGCAGGCCGACGTGTGGATGCGGCCCTGCGCCTCGGTCTCGGGCACGCGCTGCACGCGATGGCCGCCGGACTCGAACTTCAGCTTCGAGTATGCGCCCTGGCCGACGATGCGCACGATCACCTCCTTGTAGCCTCCGAGGTCGGACGGGCTCTCGGAGATCAGTTCCGTGCCCCACCGGTGCCGCTCGGCGAAGCGCGAGTACATGCGCAGCAGGGCGCCGGCGAACAGGGCCGATTCCTCGCCCCCGGTGCCGGCGCGGATCTCCAGGAAAACGTTGCGCTCGTCGTTGGGATCCTTGGGCAGCAGCAGGCGCTGCAGATCGTCCTCGAGCGAGGCGATCCGGTCGCGCGCGGCATGGATCTCCTCCTCGGCGAGCGACTTCATGTCGGGGTCCGCTAGCATCTCCTGCGCGCCGGCGAGGTCGGCCTGCGCGCGGTTGTAGTCGTGGAAGCGCGCGACCACCGGCTCGATCTCGGCGCGCTCCTGGCCGAGCGAGCGGAAGCGGTTCATGTCGCGCGTGGCGTCCTCGCTCGACAGCGCGGCGTCGATTTCCTGCAGTCGCCGCGCCAGCTGCGCGAGCTTGGTTTGCATCGAATGCTTCATGGAAAGAAAAAGGTGTGCGAGGCGGCCTTGCGCCGCCCCGGTCTCCGAGTTCCGCTAGGAATAAAAGCGCGACAGCAGCGCCACCAGGCGCGCGCGCTCTTCGTCGTTGTCGTGGCCGGAGGCCTGATGCAGCGCGGCCACCGGTGCGTGGAGGAACTTGTTGGTCAGCGCATGCGAAAGCTGCTCGAGAACGGCCTCGGGTGATTCCCCGCGCGCCAGCAGCCTGCGCGCGCGCTCCAGTTCGAACGCGCGCAGCTCATCGGCGCGGGTCTTCAGCCCCTGGATGATCGGCACCGCCGCGCGCGTGCGCAGCCAGGTGTCGAAGTCGCGCACGCGCGATTCGATGATCGCCTCGGCCTGCGCGACGGCGGCCTGCCGGCTCTCGGTGCCGCTCTGGACGATCTTGCCCAGGTCGTCGACCGTATAGACGTACACGTCGTCCAGCCGCGCGACCTCGGGCTCGACGTCGCGCGGCACCGCCAGGTCGACGATGAACATCGGGCGATGTCGCCGCGTCTTGATCGCGCGCTCGACCATGCCCAGCCCGATGATCGGCAGTGAACTTGCGGTGCACGACACCACGATGTCGAAGCGTGCCAGCGCTTCCGGCAGGTCGGCGAGCCGCATCGAGCGGCCATGCAGCTTGGCGGCGAGCGTGTCGCCGCGCTCGATCGTGCGGTTGGCCACCGTGATCGATTTCGGCTGGCGCGCCGCGAAGTGGGTGCCGGTCAGCTCGATCATCTCGCCGGCGCCGACGAAGAGGCAGTCGCTGCCGGTCAGCGAACCGAAGATGCGCTCGGCCACGCGCACCGCCGCCGCCGCCATCGACACCGAATGCGCGCCGATTTCCGTCGTCGTCCGCACCTCCTTGGCGACCGCGAAGGTGCGCTGGAACAGATGGTTGAGCATCAGACCCATGCCGCCGGCGTCGCGCGCCAGGCGCTCGGCCTGTTTCATCTGGCCGAGGATCTGCGGCTCGCCAAGCACCATCGAGTCCAGTCCGCTCGCCACCCGGAATGCGTGACGCACCGCGTTGGTCTGCGGCAGCGTGTAGGCCGCGCGCCGCAGTTCCTCGGCATCGAGTTCCTTCTCGGCGGCAATGAAGTCCGCGAGCGCCTCGCTGGCCGCCTGCGGCTCCGCCACCGCGCAGTACAGCTCGGTGCGGTTGCAGGTCGATACGATCGCGGCTTCGCTGAGCGAGCCGGCCGCGCGCGGCGCCAGTCGCTCACGCAGCCGGGCGATCGTCAGTCCGACCTCCTCGGGGACGAACGCGACCCGTTCGCGCAGCGCGAGCGGCGCGGTCTGGTGGTTGATCCCGAGGGTCAGCAGCTGCATGGTCCGACTGGCAAGGCGTTGAATTTTAGGCCTTCCGGCTCCATTCTTTGCCGAGGTGGGATGCGCAGGTTGCAGACCCTGTTACGGCAGGGGTGGCACTTCGACCTGCAGCGGGATTCTGTCGCAACCGCCGCTCACCGGGGAGGCCTTGGTGCATGCAGCTTGTCTCAGATCAAGGGCGAAACCAGGTGCCCCTCCGGCGGAGCATGCTCCGCCTGGTCGTCACTCCGAGCGGACGCCCGCAGTACGCCCGGCAATGAAATTAAGGCTTTGGCATGATCCCCTTGCTCGGCAACGAAAAGATCCCGGCCCCGGGCTACGTCGGTCAGATGACCCTCCGGCGCAGTGCTGGCCAGGGTGCAGGACTCGCTGTCCGGAGGGTCGGCGCGACCATGATCTTCCTGAACCGCGGCATGATCACGCGCTGGAGTAGGCCGGCGTCCTGATCCCGGGTATTCACATGGCACGCACAACCTCGCGCTCGCTCGAGCAGATTCCGACCACCGCGCGCGCGATCGACGCCGCGGCGCGCCGCTGTCGCAAGATCGT
>JBLMYK010000224.1:0-4460 GCA_050258235.1 Gemmatimonadota bacterium
AGCAGGAAGCTCACGCGCTCTTTCTGGTTCAGGCTTCTGACGATCTCGAAGATCTCTTCGACCAGCTGGGGGGCGAGACCCATCGACGGCTCGTCCAGCAGGATCATCTTGGGGCTGGCCATCAGCGCGCGCCCGATTGCCGTCATCTGCTGCTCGCCGCCGGAGGTGTACCCGGCGAGCGAGTTGCGCCGCTCCCTGAGCCGGGGGAAATACGAATACACCAGCTCGATATCCTTCGCGATCGCCGCCTTGCCGTCGCGCCGCGTGAAGGCGCCGGTCAGCAGGTTCTCCTCCACCGTGAGGTGAGCGAAGCAGTGCCGCCCCTCCATCACCTGCGCACAGCCGCGGCGCACGAGCTCGTTCGGCGACAGCGCCTGCACCTCAGCGCCGTCGAAGAGGATCGATCCCTTGGTGACGGCGCCGCGCTCGGAATGCAGCAGGTTGGAAATCGCCTTGAGCGTCGTCGTCTTGCCCGCGCCGTTCGCCCCGAGCAGCGCGACGATCGCGCCGCGCGGGACGCCGAGCGACACGCCCTTCAGTACCAGGATGACGTGATCGTAGACGACCTCGATGTTGTTCACCGCGAGGATCGTCTCGCGCGCGTCCGCGCCTAAAGGCGCGGACGGCGCGGCGGGGTTCGAGACCACCTAGCTCAGAGCGTTCCGTCGTCGCACTTCTCGGTGCGCTTCGGCCAAGGCTGGTTCTTGCTCACGTAGTCCTTGGCCGCGGCGTAGGCAAGTGGCAGCACCTTGTCCTTGATCGGCGGAATCCAGTCCGAGATCTTGACCCACTTGCTGCCGTCCCATTGCTGGACGTAGGCCGCATGATGGCCGTTGTGGTCCTGGCAGGTCACGGTGATCGGCGCGGCGAAGCCGGGCAGACCGAGCTCCTTCCAGCGCTGCTCGGAGATCTTCAGCGTCTCAAGGCCGCGGCGCATGTCGGCCGGGGTGATCACCTTCTTGCCGGTGAGCTTCTGCGCGTTGCGGATCGCCTCGGCGACAAGCACCGAGTTCATGACCCCGCGGTTATAGAAGTTCTCGCCGACCATGTCCTTCGGAGTCTGGCTGTGACCCTTGGCGATCACGTATTTCTCGATATCCTTGATCGCCGGGTAGTTGGCCCCGACCGCGTTGAAGTTGAGCGACAGATAGCCCTTCGCCCCCGCGCCCGCCGGCCGCGCGTCGTCTTCGCTGCCCGACCACCAGACGCCGATGAAGTGATCCATGCGGTAGCCGGTCTTCGCGGCTTCCTGCACGGCGGTCGGGTTCATAGCACCCCAGCCCCACATGATCATCCAGTCCGGGCGGTCGCGGCGTACGCCGAGCCACAGCCCGGACTGGTTCTGCATTTCGGCCGGCGGCACGGGATACATCTTCACCGTGAAGCCGTAGTCCTTGGCGAATTGGTCGAGCACCGGGATCGGCTCGCGCCCGTACCCTCCATCAAAGAAGATGAAGCCGATCGTCTTGCCTTTGAGCTTGGCGAAGCCGCCCTCTTTGTTGGCGATGTACTGCAGGATAATCGACATGCCGTCCCAGTAGGTCGCCGGCGGATTGAAGATCCACGGAAAGTCCGCCCCGACCGCGGAGGCCGACAGACCGTAGGCCATCGACAGGATCGGAATGCCGTCCACCGACGCCTTCGGGATGAGCGCGAGTGTGATGCCGGTCGAGTACGGATTGATGACCAGCGGATGCTTGCCCTTGTTCGCGTCGTAGCACTCGACGCCCTTCTCGTTCTTGTACCCAGTTTCGCACTCCGCGACGTCGATCTTCACGCCGCCGATGCCGCCGTCGCGGGCGTTCAGCATGGAGAGATAGTCGTGCATGCCATTCGCGATCGGGATTCCTGAATTGGCGAACGGTCCTGTGCGATAGGTAAACAGCGGCACGTAAAGCGAATCCTGCGCGACGGCCTGCGAGGCGGGAACGGAAATTCCCATCACGCCAGCGAGCGCCGCGCCCAGCAACAGTTTGTTCAGGCGCATCTCTCCTCCTCCGTTGGTCTGGAGGCCGACGGCCGGCGCCGGCCTCGTTTGCTTGACTCCCCCAGGCAGTCTACCCCCTCAGTATGGGAAAGGCCACACCCGGAGTTTCTGCTTTCCGATCTGCCAGAGCCGCGCGAGCCCGTGCGGCTCCACGATCAGAAAAAAAATGATGAGCGCGCCCAGGATCACGAACGAACTTTGCTCAACCGTCGCGCTCTGTATTCTTACGTCGAAGAAGGCAGGCGCCGCGCGCAGCACGATCGGCAGCCCCCAGATGAGCGCCGCGCCGAGAAACGAGCCGAGCAGGCTGCCGAGGCCGCCGATGATCACCATGAACAGGATCAGGAACGACTGGTTGATGTTGAAGCTTTCCGACTCCGCGTTGCCGAGCCACAGGAACACCAGCATCGCGCCTGCGACGCCACAATAGAACGAGGAGACGGCGAACGCGAGCAGCTTGGTCTGGTACAGCCGGATGCCGATCAACTCGGCCGCCAGGTCCATGTCGCGCACGGCCATCCAGGTCCGGCCAATGCGCCCGCGCATCAGATTCGCCGCGATCAGCGTGAGCAGCGCCACGAGCGACAGCGCGACCAAGTAGCGCGTGACCGGCGAGGCCGTCGGCCCGGTCACGGCAAGACCGAACAAGGTCTTGGTCGGAACCTCGATCGAGGCCGACACGTTGTAGTTGTACAGCCACGCGACCCGTATGAAGCACCACGACAGGAAGAACTGCGCGGCAAGCGTCGCGACTGCGAGGTAGAAGCCCTTGATGCGCAGCGACGGCAGGCCGAACACGGTGCCGACCGCGGCAGCGAAGAAACCCGAGCACAGGATGAGCACGATGATGTTCACGTTGGGGAAGATCGTCGTGAGCTTGTAGCAGGCGTAGGCGCCGACGCCCATGAACCCGCCGGTGCCGAGCGACAGCAGACCCGTGTAGCCGGTCAGCAGGTTGAGCCCGGTCGCCGCGAGCGAAAACACGAGTATCGGGATGAGGATCGAGTCGATGGTGAAATTGGAGGCCGTGAGCGGTACGCCGACGAACGCGGCGAGCAGGATGACGGCGATGCCGATCCTGTCCTGCAGGATCGGGAACAGCGCCTCGTCTGCGGCATAGCTCGTCTTGTACTGGCCGACCTCGCGGTAGAACATCGCTTTCCCTCAGAGCCGCTCGATGATGCGTTCGCCGAACAATCCCTGCGGCCGGAACAGCAGGAACACGAGGGCGATCACGTAGGGCAGCCAGCTTTCGATTCCCGATCCGAACAGCGGACCCCAGTAGAACTCCCCTATCTTCTCGCCCATTCCGATGATGATGCCGCCGATGATGGCGCCCGGAATGGACGTAAAGCCGCCGAGGATCAGGACCGGCAGCGCCTTCAACGCGATGATCTCGAGCGCGAACGAGACGTTCGAGCGCGCGCCCCACATGATGCCGGTCGCAAGCGCAACGACCCCCGCGGCGAACCATACGATGACCCAGATCTGCTCGAGCGAGATCCCCACCGAGAGCGCCGCCCGGTGACTGTCGGCGACCGCGCGCAGCGCCCGGCCAATGCGCGTGCGATTGAACATGATGGCGAGCGCCGCGACCAGGAGCGAGGCGATGACCGTCGCGGCGATGTCGATTTTCTGCATCTGCACGAATCCGCCCAACATCGAAATCCGATAGGACCCGCTCGGCAGCCCCAGCTGGTCCGAGATCATGACCTTCGGGTCTCCGCCGAAAATCAGCTCGCCGAGACCAATCAGGAAGTAGGTGAGCCCGAAGGTCGCCATGAACAGGATGATGTCGGGCTGGTTGACGAGCGGGCGCAGGATGACGCGCTCGACCGCGAAGGCGAGCGCGAGCATCACGACGATCGTGATCGCCAGCGCGAGATAGGCCGGCACGCCGTGCTCGTAAAGGCCGACCAGCGTGAGCGCCGAGAACACGACCATGATGCCCTGCGCGAAATTGAACACACCGGAGGCCTTGAAGATCAGCACGAAGCCGAGCGCGATGAGCGAATAGAGTATTCCGCTCACCAAGCCCTCCCAGAGCGTCTGCGCCAGAAGGTCGGGCGCCGCGCCCATCTGCACGAACGGGTCGACGAAGATGCTGTAGAGCAGATGCATCATCGGCCTCTCAATGCGCCACTCCGAGGTAGGCGTCGATGACGGCCTGGTCGCCGCGCACCTCGTCGGGCGTCCCGTCGGCGATCTTGCGCCCGTAGTCGAGCACCACGACGCGGTCGGAAATGTCCATCACCACGCCCATGTCGTGCTCGATCAGCACGATCGTTGTGCCGAAGTGCTCGTTCACCTCGAGCACGAAGCGGCACATGTCCTCTTTCTCCTCCAGGTTCATGCCCGCCATCGGCTCGTCGAGCAGCAGCACCGCAGGCTCCATGGCGAGCGCGCGCGCGAGCTCGACGCGCTTCTGCAGTCCGTAAGGGAGCCGCCCGACCGGCGTTCGCCGGATGTGCTG
>JBLMYK010000225.1:0-8525 GCA_050258235.1 Gemmatimonadota bacterium
AGCGCCGAGTATCGGCCGCTGGGATCGGTGATCAGCCCGTACTCCTTGAAGCAGCGCTCGACGTAGTCGCTGCCTCCGGCAAAGGTCACGTACACGCCCCAGCGCAGGTCGCGGAACACCGGGCGACCGTCACGCTCGAGGCTCGAGATCACTTCGACCTGCCCACGATGCGCGAGCACGCCTCCCTCTGAACGGGGACGCAGCACGCGTGGCAGGTCATCCACGCCACAGGGCGGAAAGCTCAATCCATCCGGCGCCGCCAGCCCGGTCGCATTGGCCACCGCGCACATCTCGATCGCGCTCTTGGTGCCGTCGAGAAAGCTGTTGAACATCTGCGCGTTCAGCCCGCCGAGCTTTGCGCTCTCTGGCGTGATGCCGTAGTAGCCCCACACCGTGTCGGGCGTCGACGCGTGATACTCGGGCAGATACTTGGTACCCTTGCCCGCGGAGATCACTTCGAAGCCGCAGGCGCGCCCCCAGTCGACCATCTCGCAGATCAGCGCCGGCTGGTCGCCGTAGGCGAGCGAATAGACGATGCCCGCTGCGCGCGCCTTGCGCGCCAGCAGCGGACCGGCCAGCGCGTCGGCCTCGACGTTGACCATCACGACGTGCTTGCGGTGCTCGCAGCAGGCCAGCACGTGCGCGATGCCCGCGGCAGGCGAACCGGTCGCGTCGATCACGATGTCGACGTCGTCCCGCTCGATCAACCGTCGGCCATCGTCGACGAACGTCGTGCCGGCCAGTTGCGCATCGGTCCAGCCCACGTGCCCGAGTGCCGCGCGCGCCCGCGCAGGATCGAGGTCGGCCACCGCAGTCAGACGCACGCCCGGGGTCCGTCGCGCCTGGCTCAGATACATCGAGCCGAACTTGCCCGCGCCGATCAGACCGACGCGCAACGGCCGCCCCTGGCGCTCGCGCTCGACCAGCTTCGAATGCAGATTCATGGCTGAGCGGCCGGCTTCTCGCCGCTTGAAGCGGGAACGAACTGGAAGAACAGTTCGTCGCCGCGAATCATGTTCAGCTGCATGCGCGCGCGCTCCTCGACGGCTTCGCGTCCGGTCCGGAAGCTGGCGACTTCGGCGGCGAGCTGGGCGTTGCGGGCAGCCAGGTAATCGTTCGCGGCGCGCTGCGCGGTGACCTGGCGCTCCAGATCCGCCACCCGCAGCCAGCCGCCCTTGCCGAACCACAGCGGCCACTGGATCGCCGCCAGCAGCACGGCCAGAGCGATCG
The DNA here is from genome assembly GCA_050258235.1 of Gemmatimonadota bacterium. Taxonomy (GTDB): domain Bacteria; phylum Pseudomonadota; class Gammaproteobacteria; order Burkholderiales; family Burkholderiaceae_F; genus JAKOQB01. The sequence goes on from JBLMYK010000225.1 coordinate 1,231, forward strand.
CGAGCGGCCTCATGCGCGGCTACCGCACGCTGTAGAAGGCCCCGCGCCCCGGGTAGCTGGCCACATCGCCGAGATCCTCTTCGATGCGCAGCAACTGGTTGTACTTCGCGATGCGGTCCGAACGGCTCATCGAACCGGTCTTGATCTGCAGCGCGTTCATGCCGACCGCGATGTCGGCGATCGTCGAGTCCTCGGTCTCGCCGGAACGATGGCTGACGACCGCCGTGTAGCCGGCGCGCTTGGCCATCTCGATCGCGGCAAACGTCTCCGTCAGCGTGCCGATCTGGTTGATCTTGATCAGGATCGAATTGGCGATGCCGCGCGCGATGCCATCGCGCAGGATCCGCGTATTGGTGACGAACAGGTCATCACCCACCAGTTGCACCTTGCGCCCCAGCAGCTTGGTGAGCCCGCTCCATCCATCCCAGTCGTTCTCGGCCATCCCGTCTTCGATCGACAGGATCGGGTACCTGTCGCACCACGTCGCCAGCAGATTGGCGAACCCGTTCGCATCGAGCGACAGCCCTTCGCCGGCCAGCACGTACTTGCCGTCCTTGAAGAACTCGCTCGCCGCGCAGTCGAGGGCAAGCGCGATCTGCGTGCCGGCTTCGTACCCCGCGCGGTCGATCGCCTCGAGGATCAGCCGGATCGCCTCTTCGTGGCTCTTCACGCTCGGCGCGAAGCCGCCTTCGTCCCCCACTGCCGTGCTCATGCCGCGCTCGTTCAGCAGCTTCTTCAGCGCGTGGAACACCTCGGCTCCGTAACGCACCGCTTCCGAGAAGCTCGGCGCGCCGACCGGCACGATCATGAACTCCTGCAGGTCGAGATTGTTGTTCGCGTGCGCGCCCCCATTGATCACGTTCATCATCGGCACCGGCATCTGCATCGCGCTGCTGCCGCCGAGGTACCGGTACAGCGGCAGCCCGGACTCCTCCGCCGCCGCCTTCGCCACTGCCATCGAGACTGCAAGCGTCGCATTGGCGCCGAGACGCGACTTGTTCTCGGTGCCGTCCAGATCGATCAGCGTGCGGTCCAGAAACGCCTGCTCGTTCGCTTCCAGTCCCATCACCGCTTCGGCGATCTCGGTATTGATGTTCTCGACCGCGCGCAAAACGCCCTTGCCGAGGTAACGCCCCTTGTCGCCGTCGCGCAGCTCGATTGCCTCGCGCGATCCGGTCGACGCGCCCGATGGCACCGCCGCGCGGCCCATCACGCCGCTTTCCAGCAGCACATCGCACTCGACGGTGGGGTTGCCGCGCGAATCGAGGATTTCGCGGCCGATCAGGTCAACGATGGACGACATGTTCTTCTTTCGCGAAATTAAGGTTGGGCGGCAACGCCTTCCACCAGGATCATGTTGAAGTATTCGGTCGCACCCTTGCGCCTGGCGCGCACCGCGCGGTACTGCTCGCCGTCGTACCAAGCCTTGGCCGCCTCGAAGCTCGGGAACTTCAGCACCGCGACGCGCGCCGGCTGCCAATCGCCCTCGATCGTCTCCTGACGTCCGCCGCGCACGACGTACTCGCCACCGGCGGCGGCGATCGTCGCCGGTGCGGCGGCCATGTACTGCTTGTACTGCTCTGGGTCCGTCACCTTCATTTCGACGATCACATAGGCTGCCGCCATCACACGCTCCTCAGTTGAAATCGCGCTCGATGAAGCCGCGTTTCTTGGCCACGCGGTCCAGTTCGACCAGCGTTTCGAGCAGTTCCGCCATCCGCGCGAGCGGCACCGCATTCGGGCCGTCCGACAGCGCCTGGGCCGGGTTCGGATGCGTTTCCATGAAAAGACCTGCGACACCTACTGCCACCGCCGCCCGCGCCAGCACCGGAACGAATTCGCGTTGTCCGCCGCTCGATGTGCCCTGCCCGCCCGGCAGCTGAACCGAATGGGTCGCATCCATCACGACCGGGCATCCGGTGTCGCGCATGATCGCCAGCGACCGCATGTCGGACACGAGGTTGTTGTACCCGAACGAGGCGCCACGCTCGCAGACGAGAAACCGGTCCTCCGACAGGCCCGCTTCGCGCGCGGCGTCGCGCGCCTTGTCGACCACGTTCTTCATGTCGGCCGGCGCGAGGAACTGCCCCTTCTTGATGTTCACCGGCTTGCCGCTGACGGCGCAGGCCCGGATGAAATCCGTCTGGCGGCACAGGAACGCAGGTGTCTGGATCACGTCGACCACCTTCACGACGTCGGCGATCTCGTCCGCCGCGTGCACGTCGGTCAGCACCGGTACGCCGATCTTCCGCTTCACCTCGGCGAGGATGCGCAGGCCGGTTTCCATTCCCAGCCCGCGGAACGACCGACCGGAGCTGCGGTTGGCCTTGTCGTAGCTCGACTTGTAGATGAATGGCACGCCGAGACGGCCAGTGATCTCCTTGAGGCGGCCCGCCGTATCGAGCGCGAGCGCTTCGCTTTCGACCACGCAGGGGCCGGCGATCAGGAAGAGCGGCCGGTCGAGACCGACTTCGAAGCCGCACAGCTTCATACCGACCCCGTGCCGCGCAAGGCGCGCAAATCCCCTCCACCTTTCAACGGGAGAGGTGGGAGGGGGGACGGTGTCCGCACCCTCAAGCCGCCACCTTCGCCAGCTGCGGTTCGCGCGACCGCCGGTTCGCGACCGCCGCCTCGATAAACGCCTTGAACAGAGGATGCCCGGCGCGCGGAGTCGACGTGAATTCCGGGTGGAACTGCACGCCGAAGAAGAACGGGTGTCCCGGCAGCTCCATCATCTCGGGCAGGTGCTCGCTCGGCGTGCGCGCGGAGACCTTGTAGCCCTTCGCCTCGAGCTGCGGCACGTAGATGTTGTTGACCTCGTAGCGGTGCCGGTGGCGCTCGTTGACCTCGGGCCCGTAGATCCGATGGGCAAGCGTGCCCGGCTCGACCGGACACTTCTGCGACCCCAGCCGCATCGTGCCGCCGAGGTCCGACTTCGTGCTGCGGCGCTCGATGCGTCCGGTGCGATCGAGCCACTCGGTGATCAGCGCCACGACCGGATGCGGCGTGTCCGGGTCGAATTCGGTCGAATTCGCCCCTTCGAGGCCGCAGACATTGCGCGCGAACTCGATCGTCGCCAGCTGCATGCCGAGGCAGATGCCGAGGTAAGGCACCTTGTGCTCGCGCGCATACTGGATCGCCCTGATCTTTCCTTCCGTGCCGCGCTTGCCGAAACCGCCCGGCACCAGGACGGCATCGAGATGGTCGAGATTGACTGCTCCGGTCTTCTCGAACTGCTCGGAATCGACGTATTCGATCGTCACCTTGGTGCGCGTGTGGATGCCCGCATGGATCAGGGCCTCGTTCAGCGACTTGTACGAGTCCGACAGGTCGACGTACTTGCCGACCATCCCGATCCGCACTTCCTGCTGCGGATGCTCGAGCGCAAACACCAGCGCATCCCAGGCCGACAGGTCGGCCGGCTTCGCATGCAGGCCCAGCTTGTCGCACACGATCGCGTCGAGGTTCTGCTGGTGCAGCATCGCCGGAATCTTGTAGATCGAGTCCGCATCCCACACCGAGATCACGCTGTCGACCGGGACGTTCGAAAACAGCGAAATCTTGGCGCGCTCCTCGTCCGGGATCGGCCGGTCGGCGCGACACAGCAGCACGTCCGGGTAGATACCGATCTCGCGCAGCTTCTGCACGCTGTGCTGCGTAGGCTTGGTCTTCAGCTCGCCGGCGCTCGGAATGAACGGCACCAGCGTCAGGTGCACGAAGCAGCATGCGTTGCGACCGAGGCGCAGGCTCATCTGACGGGCCGCCTCGACGAACGGCAGCGATTCGATGTCGCCGACGGTGCCGCCGATCTCGACGATCGCCACCTCGGTGGCGCCGTCCCACGCGGCGCGCGGCGCGCGTTCGATGAACTCCTGGATTTCGTTGGTGATGTGCGGAATCACCTGCACGGTCTTGCCGAGGTAGTCGCCGCGGCGCTCCTTCTTGATCACCGACTCGTAGATCTGCCCGGTGGTGAAGTTGTTCACCTTGCGCATCTTGGCGGAGATGAAGCGCTCGTAGTGACCGAGATCGAGGTCCGTCTCCGCGCCGTCTTCGGTCACGAACACTTCGCCGTGCTGGAATGGCGACATCGTGCCGGGGTCGACGTTGATGTAGGGATCGAGCTTGATGAGGGTGACTTTGAGGCCGCGCGATTCGAGGATCGCTGCGAGGCTGGCGGCGGCGATGCCCTTGCCGAGGGAGGACACCACGCCACCGGTGACGAAGACGTACTTGGTCATTGTCTCCCGCCCTCGTGCAGGAAGGCGCTACCGGTAAAAGCGAAGTATACCGACGCGTTCCGGGGCGACCCGATCGAGGCGAGTGCCGCGCGCGCTGCGCGCCGCTGCGGCGGAGCGCGGGCGGGCGCTCCGGGTATCCTGCCCACGCATTCGCGCCCTCGGACAATCTGGCCCCGCCATGCAAGAAACCGCCTACCATCGGGCGCGTCGCCAATCGTGGCACTTGGCACCTTGTTGCATCGTGATGCCGTTATTGACGCGAACGAGCATGAAAGCGCCGTCGATCCATAGGTGGTGAAGCCTTGGCTGCCGCTTCCCGTCTGAAGATCGTCGACGCGCTGCGCGGCTTCGCAGTCGCGCAGATGGTCGTGTACCACTTCATCTACGACCTCAATTACTTCGGCTGGGTCCGGGTGCGCATGCTGGTCGACGCGCAGTGGATCGCATGGCGCACCGCCATCGTCTCGCAGTTCCTGCTGCTGGTCGGCATCAGCCTGATGCTGCGTGCCGTGCACAAACCGGCGTGGCGCGAGTTCGTCCGCCGGTGGCTGCAGATCGCGGGGGCCGCCGTGCTGGTGTCCGCGGGCAGCTGGCTGGTGTTCGGGCCGCGGTTCATCTGGTTCGGCATCCTGCACTTCGTCGCTATCGCGCTGCTCCTCGCGCGCCCTCTGGTGAGGCTCGGCGCATGGAACCTCCTGCTGGGCGCCGCCGCGCTGGCGCTCGGGCTGCTGTTTGCCGATCCCTCCTTCAACGTCGCGCCGTTCAACGCGATCGGCTTCGTCACGCAGAAGCCCCACAGCGAGGATTACGTTCCGCTCTTTCCCTGGATCGGCGTGGTGCTGGTCGGCATCGGGCTCGGGGCACTGTGGGCGCGGCGCGGATTCGCGATTGCGCCGGCGTTCGATCGCTTGAGCCGCAAGCCGCCGCGCGTGCTCGTGCTGCTGGGCAGGTGGCCGCTGACCGTCTATCTGCTGCACCAGCCGCTGCTGATGGGCGCGCTTTGGCTGATCAGGACGCTCGCCTGATCGGCACCTGCGTCGGCGGGGTTTCCTTGCGCAGCCACTCGGGCTGCAGCGTGACGTGATCGATGTGGAATTGCGTCGCAAGCAGGCCGCGGGCCTGACGCAGGATCACCGGCCAGTGCTCGATGTCTTCCACCAGGATGTGCGCGGAAAGCGCGCTGCGGCCCGGCACCATCGACCATACGTGCAGATCGTGGATCTGCAGCACCCCGGGCACGCGCGCCAGGGCTTCGCCAACCTTCGCGTAATCGACACCGGCGGGCACGCTGTCGAGCAGCACGAACGTCGTCTCCTTCAGCACGCCGATCGTCGAACGAAGGATCAGCGCGGCGACGAACATCGACAGCAGCGGGTCGGCGATCACCGGGCCGCCGAAGTAGATGACCACGCCGGCAACGATTGCCGCCACCGATCCGAGCAGGTCGCCGAGGACGTGGATGAAGGCTGCGCGCGTGTTGACGTTCTCGCGGTCGCGCGACAGCGTCCAGGCTACCGCGATATTCACCAGCAGACCGATGCTGGCGATCAGGAACACTTGGCCGCCCTTGACGCTGATCGGCGCGTGGATGCGATCGACCGCTTCGGCGAAGATCCAGCCAACCACCGCCAGCATCGCCAGCGCATTCACGAAGGCAGCGATCACCTCGACCCGCGCCAGCCCGAACGAGTGCCGGTCCGACACCGGCCGGCGCGCGATCACGTTGGCCGTGAGCGCGAACAGCAGCGCGGCCGCGTCGGTCGTCATGTGCCCCGCGTCGGCCAGCAGCGCGAGGGATCCGGAAAGCAGGCCGCCGACCAGCTCGACCAGCGCGTAGCCCGCCGTCAGCCCGACGGCGATCGCCAGGGGCCGCGAACCCGTGGCGTGCGACTGGTGCGTGTACGCGCTGTCGCCGTCGTGATGGGCGCCGAGATGGTTGCCGCTCATGCGGCGAACTCGCCTACGCCGCCGGCGGCAGATGCGACAGGCGGACGTGACAGCCGGTCTTGACCCGCACCTCTTCCATCGTCACCCCGGTCGCCAGCTCGCTTGCCCTCAGGCCATCAGGGGTCACGTCGAACACGCCGAGGTCGGTGATGATCCGGTTGACCACGCCCACACCGGTCAGCGGCAGCGTGCACCGCTGCAGGATCTTGTGTTCGCCGTTCTTCGCGCAGTGCTCCATCAGCACCACCACGCGCTCCACCCCCGCGACCAGATCCATGGCCCCGCCCATGCCCTTCACCAGTTTGCCGGGGATCATCCAGTTCGCGAGATCGCCCGTCTCGCTGACCTGCATCGCGCCCAGGATGGCGAGATTGATGTGGCCGCCGCGGATCATTGCGAACGAGTCCGCGCTGGAGAAGAAGCTCGATCCGGGCAGCGCGGTCACCAGCTGCTTGCCGGCGTTGATCAGGTCGGGATCGATCTCCTCCTCGGTCGGGAAAGGGCCGATGCCCAGCAGGCCGTTTTCTGATTGCAGCATCACGTCGATGCCCGGCGGGATGTAGTTGGACACCAGCGTCGGCAGGCCGATGCCGAGATTCACGTAGTAGCCGTCGCGCAATTCCTGTGCGGCCCGCGCCGCCATCTCTTCCCTAGTCCAGGGCATGGTTTCCTCCTAGGCTTTCGCGCGGATTGTGCGCTGCTCGATGCGCTTCTGTGGATGCGCGTTCAGCACCAGCCGCTGCACGAAGATGCCGGGTGTGTGCACGTGGTCGGGATCGATCTCGCCGTTCTCGACGATCTGCTCGACTTCCGCGATGGTCACCTTGCCGCACATCGCCACCACCGGGTTGAAGTTGCGCGCGGTCTTGCGGTAGACGAGATTGCCCTGCTTGTCCGCCTTCCATGCCTTGACGAGCGACAGATCCGCGCGGATGCCGCGCTCCATCACGTAGTGGCGTCCCGCCCAGGGCCCGTCGAATTCGCGCACTTCCTTGCCCTCCGCGATCACCGTGCCGTAACCGGTCGCCGTGTAGAAGGCCGGGATGCCCGCACCGCCGGCCCGCATGCGTTCCGCCAGCGTGCCTTGCGGGGTGAACTCGAGCTCGA
>JBLMYK010000226.1:0-3080 GCA_050258235.1 Gemmatimonadota bacterium
TCTGTCTCGTTGCAGGTACGCTGGTCGCCACCAGCGCGTTCGCTCAGGCTTACGTCGGCGTCGGCGTCGGCCAGGGCCACGCCAAGCTGCCGAGCACCGACACGACTTTCCAGGGTTTTCCGTTCAGCGGGTCGGGCGACAAGTCGCACGACACGAGTTGGAAGCTCTATGCCGGGTATCAATTCACGCCCAACTGGGGCCTGGAGGCGGGCTACAACGACCTCGGCCACTCCTACTCCTTCAAAGGCACCGCGAACGGCCTCCCCTTCGACGGCAGCTACAAGATGGATAACTGGTACGCGGCGGGCACGGGAACGCTGCCGCTCGGCAGCGGCTTCTCCCTCCTTGGCAAGATCGGTGTCACGTACAACACAGCGAAAGCCGGCAGTACGTGCATTGCGGGCGTCGGTTGCTTCGATCTCGGGCACGAGCACCACACGGATCTGCTGCTCGGCGCAGGCGCGCAGTATGCGTTCACCAAGAACTGGGCCGCACGTCTGGAGTACGAGGATTACGGCAAGATGACGAACAGCGACGTGTGGGGAACCGGCAGCAGCGGAACGCTGAAAGCCGACGCCTGGTATCTATCGGTGAACTACGCGTTCTGACATCAACGCCCTGAGAGGCGCCGGATGAACGCGGCCGCCCCGTGCAATGCGCCGCACGGGGGCCGCGCGGATCGCTACTTGCGCATCGTCTTCGCGAACATGCGGTCGATCTTCTGCTCGAGCTGCGCCACCTTGTCCATCGCCTTGTCGGCATTGGACGATGCGGCGTCCGCTTTCTGCTGGGCCGCAGTCGCTTTCTGATCCGCCTGATTCGCCGTCTGCGCGGCGCGCGCGGCCTGGCTCTGCGCGGCGTCGGCGGACTGTTTCGCTTGCTGCGCGGTCTGATCGGCCCTGTTGGCGGCGGTCTCGGCGCTCGTCGCTTCACCGGTGGTCGCACATCCGCCGAGCAGTGCGGCGGACAGCGCGATGCCCGCCAGGGCGAATCTCTTGTCGAAAACTATGCTGTTCATCGTTTGGCTCCGATTGTGACGTTGGGGGAGTGCTCGCACTACGACGTTGGCGGGTGCTTGCACTACGACTCCGACCGCGCGGCGAATCCGGTGTTCCCTTGCGACGCGTTAACTGACACCATGTCATCGCCGCGCACGGCGCGCGAAGGAGTGCAAGACACGTGAAAGCCGTTGCATTCAACCGCAGCCTTCCCATAGACGATCCCGAGTCGCTCGTCGATGTCACCCTTCCCGATCCCGGCCCGCCGCAGGGCCACGATCTGCTGGTGCGCGTGCGGGCGGTCTCGGTGAACCCGGTCGACGCCAAGCAGCGCGTCGCGGGCGGCGCGAGCGCGAATGCGCCGCGCGTCCTCGGCTGGGACGCGGCCGGAGTCGTCGCCGCCGCCGGCCCCGAGGTCACGCTGTTCAGGCCGGGCGACGAGGTGTACTACGCCGGCGACGTGACCCGCCCGGGATGCAACAGCGAGCTGCAGCTGGTCGACGAGCGCATCGTCGGCGCGAAGCCGCGCAGCATGGACTTCGCCCAGGCGGCCGCGATTCCGCTCACGGCCATCACCGCCTGGGAAGCGTTCTTCGACCGCATGAAGATCGACCCCGGCGGCGCGCAGCGCGGCGCGACGCTCCTCGTCGTGGGCGGAGCGGGCGGCGTGGGATCGATCGGCATTCAGCTGGCGCGCATCGCCGGGTTGCGCGTCGTCGCGACGGCGTCGCGGCCGCAATCGGCGGCCTGGGTGCGCGAGCTCGGAGCGGAGTGGGTCATCGACCACTCGCGGCCGATGCGGCCGCAGCTCGAGGCCCTGGGCATGCGCAGTGCCGACTACGTCGCCGTGTTCAACGACATCGATCGCCATTGGCAGGAGGTGTGCGAGCTGGTCCGCCCGCAGGGCGCGATCGTCTCGATCGTCGCCCCGCGCGGTCCGCTGCCGCAGGACGCGCTGCGCGCAAAGAGCGCGACGCTGTGCTGGGAAGCGATGTTCACTCGCCCGCGCCTCCGCCTGCCCGACATGATCGAGCAGCACCGGCTGCTCGATCGCGTCGCTCAGTGGATCGACGCCGGCCGCCTGCGCGGCACGCTGCGCGAGACCCTCACACCGATCAACGCGGCCAACCTGCGTGCCGCGCACCGGCGTGTCGAGTCGGGGACGATGATCGGCAAGCTGGTCGTCTCGGGCTGGGGCTAAGCAACCAAAACTGACGGCCGGTTCGTGGCACAGCGCGCAACGCCGCGACAGCCTTTGCGCCAGATCAAATACCCGGCTGGTGCCTCGGCTATGAATGGTCTCAGCCGTCACGGAGGAACCAAGATGGACCCCCTTATTTCGCGCCGACGCAGTACGCTGCTTTGCCTCATTGCCGCAGGACTCGTATCGGCGTGCGGCGGTGGCGGGGGCGGCGGGGCCCCGGCCGGTCAGGCGCTGACCGGAGCCTATTACCCCGACGCGCAAGGGGACACGTGGACATATGACGGCACATCGACGACGCCAGCAGCGTCGTCGTACTTCGACACGATTACGGTGAACGGCACCAAATCCGTCCTGGGACGGACGACCTCGATCTTCCAGGAGAGCAACCCGAGCGGCACCGACACCCCCCTCGACAACTATTACTTCAAAGACGCGCGCGCCTTCACCAACTACGGCAACAACGATCTGACCGACTGGCTCACCGCGGCGCTCGTCCCCTACGACGAAATGCTGTTCAACGTCCCGCTCACCAACCTCACGCTGTTCAATAGAACCGGCGTGAGCATCGGCACGGATCTCGACGGCGACGGCATCAACGAAACGATGGATGCGAACGGGGTCATCAACTTCAACCAGTTCGAGCGGCTCGTCACGACGGCCGGCACCTTCTCGTCCGCCGGCAAGGCCACCGGCACGGCCAACATTACGATCCGCCTTTCCAAGGGCGGCACGATTCCGACGACCCTGACTGTCGCGCAATGGCGGGCACCCAACATAGGCCTCCTGAAGGAGGTCACCACCACGACGGTCAACGGTACTTTGGCCGGGACCGATACGCTCGACATTCACGGCTACCGCGTGAACGGCGTCGGGGTCGG
>JBLMYK010000227.1:0-7621 GCA_050258235.1 Gemmatimonadota bacterium
ACGAACGCAAGCGGCTCGTTGCGCTGATCCCGCCGATGATGCGAATCCTGCGTGACGGGCTAGCGTCGGTCCGCATGCCGGAGCACGAGCAGAACCAGTTCTTCAAGCAGCTGATGCAGTCGCACGCGATGGCGGTGCGGCCGGTTGATCAGGCGACTTACATCAAGTCGTCGCTTGCCGCCACCGAGCTGCGCTCGCGCATCGACGATATGCGGATCTCGGGCACTTTCCCGATCACGACGGTTGCCGGCGGCGTCAAGGTCTCCGAGGGTGCGCTGATGCGCGCGGCGGAACAGCACGCGGCGCAGGTGATGATTCCGGTGGCGCCGACCGACATCGGTCCGATCGACCGCAACGAGGAGGCGGACCTCGACGAGAAGATCGCCTCCTGGCAGCGTGGCACCTGGTTCGATCTGTGGAATGGAACGGAGTTCATCCGGGTGCGGCTGCGCTGGATCAGCCCGCTGCGCACGCTGTTCATGTTCAGTTGCTCGCAGGAAACGCAGGCGCGCGTGCTGGCGCCCGACGTGCTGAAGTCCTACCTGAAGCGCGGTTTCCTGAAGCCGCTCGAGCATGACCCGCTGATGAAGCGGGCGGTCGACGGCGTCGTCAGCGAGTTCGAACGATCGCCCAAGCGCGCTGAGGAGCTTGCTTCGCGCTTCGCGGCGTAATCGGCGGAGACCCGGCGCTCGCGCCTCAGTGCGTGACCTGTGCCTGCTGGCGGTACTGGACGATTTCGATCAGGTTGCCGGCCGGATCCTCAACCAGGATGTGCCTGCCGGCCGGTGTGTCAAATGGCTGCCCGCGGGTCTTTGCAGCGCGACTCGAAAGGCGAGCGATCAGCGCATCGAGGTTGTTCGTATTCAGGATCACGCGGTTCCAGCCGCCCGACACGGGATTGGTGCCGTCGGCCAACGGCGCCGCGGCGTTACTTCCGGGCCCGGTGAGCCAGATCATCAGGTCGCCAAGTTTGATCAGCGCGAATGCGGGTGGAACCTTGCGCACGACCTGGAATCCGAACGTCGACGTGTAGAACTCCGCGGCGCGATCAACGTCATCGACGATATATCTGACATTCACGATCCTTCCCCCTCTCCATTGGCCTATTGGTGGCGGTCGAATTTCGACTGCCCTTGAGCGCAGCAAGACGCAGCGGCAACTATAGCGACAGGGCAGAGGTGGCTCAGGACAGGCAGCGCAGCGGTTTCTCTGGGTTTCGGTTGCCCGGGTCAGGACGGCGTGCGCGGCCCGGCATCGACCCGTCGCCTGATCGCGCGGAACGAAACGGCGCGCGCTACTTGCTCAGTTGCCGCATCGCGCGCGTGAGGCCCTCGAGCGTCAGCGGGAACATGCGGCCGGTGATGACCTGATTGATCACCGCGATCGACTGCCGGTACTGCCACAGCCCCTCGGGCTCGGGATTGATCCAGATGTGCCGAGGGAAGTGGTGCGTGAAGCGCTGCAGCCACACCGCGCCCGCCTCCGCGTTGTTGTGCTCGACCGAGCCGCCCGGCTGCAGGATTTCGTACGGGCTCATCGTCGCGTCGCCGACGAAGATCAGCTTGTAGTCCGGGTTGTACTTGCGCAGCACGTCCCAGGTGTCGAACTTTTCGGCGAAGCGGCGCCGGTTGTTGCGCCACACGTACTCGTAGACGCAGTTGTGGAAGTAGTAGAACTCCAGGTGCTTGAACTCTGCCTTGGCGGCCGAGAACAGTTCCTCGACCCGCTTGATGTGCTCGTCCATCGTGCCGCCGACATCGAGCAGCATCAGCACCTTCACCGTGTTGTGCCGCTCGGGCACCATCTTGATGTCGAGCCAGCCGGCGTTGCGCGCGGTCGATGAAATCGTGTCGGGCAGGTCCAGCTCGAGATCCGCGCCCTCGCGCGCGAAGCGGCGCAACCGCCGCAGCGCGACCTTGATGTTGCGCGTGCCGAGCTCGACCTGGTCGTCGTAGTCGCGATAAGCGCGCGCTTCCCACACCTTGACCGCGCTGCGCCCGCCCTTGCTCGGCCCGCCGATGCGGATGCCTTCCGGATGCGCGCCGCCGTGGCCGAAGGGCGACGTGCCGCCGCTGCCGATCCACTTGTTGCCGCCGTGGTGCGCGCCGTCCTGTTCCTCGAGCCGCTTGCGGAATTCCTCCATCAGCTTGTCGAAGCCGAGTTTCTCCAGCTTCGCGATCTCCTCCGGCGAGAAGTCGCGCTCCAGCAGCTTCCTGAACCACTCGTCCGGGATTTCCCTGGTGAAGCCGAGCGTGGTGCGCACGCCGTTGAAGAACTCGCCGAACGCGCGGTCGAACTTGTCGAACTGCGCCTCGTCCTTGACCAATGTCGCGCGCGACAGGAAATAGAAGTCGTCGATCGAGGGGCGGATCACGCCTCGCTTCAGCGCTTCCAGCAGCGTCAGCAGCTCGTTGATCGAAACCGGCAGCTTCGCCGCGCGCAGGTGGTAGAAGAAATTGATCAGCATCGCCTCACCTGTGGCGGCTGAGCCGAAGTTCGAGATGACGCTTCACGTCGCGCCACTCGGCGGCGAGGATGCTGAACAGCACCGTGTCGCGCACCGTGCCGTCGCGGCGCGCCTGGTGATGGCGGAGCACGCCGTCCTTCTTCGCGCCGAGCGCCGCGATCGCCGCCTGCGAGGCGAAGTTGAAGTTGTCGGTGCGGAAGCCCACGACCTCGCATCGGAGCGATTCGAACGCGTGCGTCAGCAGCAGCAGCTTGCAGGCGGTATTCACGTGCGTCTTCTGGCAACGGCGCGCATACCATGTATAGCCGATCTCGACGCGGTCGATCGGCGGCACGATGTCGTGGTAGCGGGTCGACCCGACGATCGTGTTCGTCGCCAGATCGCGCACCGCCCACGGCAGCATATGGCCGGCTTCCCGGCCGGCGAGGGCTGCCGAGATATACGCATGCACCTCGTCCGGTTCCGGCACCGATGTGAACCAGAGCTTCCACAGTTCGCCGTCGGCGGCGGCAGCGGCGAGCCCATCGTGATGCTCGCGTGCAAGCGGCTCCAGCCGCACGCCGTGCCCCTCGAGGGTGACGGGCCGAGGCTCGATCACGGCTGCTACCTGTTGTGCCGGGCCATGAACACGAGGCGCTCGAACAAGTGCATGTCCTGCTCGTTCTTCAGCAGGGCTCCCGCGAGCGGCGGCACGAACAGCTTGTCGTCCTTCGCCCGCAGCGCGTCGACCGGGATCTGCTCGGCGACCAGCAGCTTCAGCCAGTCGAGCAGCTCCGACGTGGACGGCTTCTTCTTCAGGCCGGGCAGTTCCCGGATGCCGAAGAAGACGTCCATCGCGTTCTTCAGCAGCTCCCTGCGCAGCCGCGGGAAGTGCACGTCGACGATCGCCTGCATCGTGTCCTTGTCGGGGAACTTGATGTAGTGGAAGAAGCAGCGGCGCAGGAATGCGTCCGGCAGTTCCTTCTCGTTGTTCGACGTGATCACGACCAGCGGCCGGTGCTTCGCCACGATCGTCTGCCGCGTTTCGTACACGAAGAACTCCATCCGGTCCAGCTCGCGCAGCAGGTCGTTCGGAAACTCGATGTCGGCCTTGTCGATCTCGTCGATCAGCAGCACGCTCGGCCGTTCGGACTCGAACGTCTGCCACAGCACGCCCTTGACGATGTAGTTGTGGATGTCCTTCACGCGCGCGTCGCCGAGCTGCGAATCGCGCAGGCGGCTCACCGCGTCGTACTCGTACAGGCCCTGCTGCGCCTTGGTGGTCGACTTGATGTGCCAGGCCAGCAGCGGAAGGTCGAGCGCGCGCGCGACTTCCTCCGCCAGCATGGTCTTGCCCGTGCCGGGCTCGCCCTTGATGAGCAGGGGGCGCTGCAGCGTCAGGGCGGCATTGACCGCGAGTTTCAGGTCGTCGGTGGCGACGTAAGTGGCGGAGCCTTCGAAGCGGGGCATGGGATCAGCAGGGCGGACGTCAACCGCTGCGAGTATACGCAGCGCATGGTTTCTTTAAGGAGACGTTGGGATAGAATGCGCGCCGCTTCAGGGTGCAGCGACCTGCCGCTGATCTCGACTCACGACGGAACAGAACTCAATGAACAATGGATGCACCGCCGCGCTGGCCCTGATGCTGGCGCTGCCGATCGCCGCCGCGGCGCAGACCAGCGCGCCGGCTGGCAAGGGCGCGACGCCCAACATTTCGAACTGCATCGGCTGCCATGAGATCCCCGGCTACAAGGCCTCCTTTCCGCGCGTGTATCACGTACCGAAGATCGGTGGCCAGTCGCAGAAGTACATCGAAGCGGCGCTGCACGAATACAAGAAGGGCGAACGCTCGCATCCGTCGATGCGCGCGATTGCGTCGTCCCTGAGCGACGAGCAGATCGCGGCGCTGGCGGCGTATTACGCGGCGCTCGGTTCGGCGGACAAGTAGGAACGAGACCATGAAGCAGATCCAGATCGCCGTCGCCGCACTCGGCATCGCATTCGTGGGCAGCGCGTGCGCCGCCGACCTCGACGCCGGCCGCAAGATCGTCGAGGCTCAGTGCGCCGCCTGCCACGGCAAGGACGGCAAGACTCCGATCGACCCGGCCTATCCGAAGATCGCCGGCCAGTATTCCGACTATCTCGCTACCGCGCTGCACGACTACCAGACCGGCGCGCGCAAGAACGCGATCATGAACGGGATGGCCAAGCCGCTGTCGGCCAACGACATCCAGAACGTGGCCGCGTACCTGTCGAGCCTGCCGAGTCCCCTGACGACTCCTACCCCGGGCCGCTTCGCCGCCCGCTGAGGCGGCGCCGCAGGCACTCGAGATAGGCGGCATTGAGCGCCGCCGTATCGGGGGGCAGCGCGCTGCGCTGGGTGCGCCAAACGATCTCGCCCAGGCACTCCATCGCCTCGTGTGCCGCGTCGTGCTCGGCACCGGCGTGCGCCGTCAACTGCGCGAACGCGCCGCGGATGCCCGGGGGCTGATCGATCGACAGTTGTTCCTCCAGCGCGAGGTGCATCGCCAGGTGGAGGAAAGGGTTGGTCACGCCGCGCTCGACCGTGAAGTCCTCGGCCAGCGCGCGCTCGGGGTCGTCGAGCAGCGCGTGGTATTCAGGATGCGCGGCGACCCACTTCAGCGCCAGTCCTTCCAGCGGCGTCAGCAGTTCGCCGGCATTCTGCTTGCGCCATGCGTCGCAGAAGAAGCGGCGCACGTCCTCGCGCGACGGGTTGAAGATCATGGCGACGGCGTCTTCGGCTTGAAATCGCACCAGGCTGCAATGCCGCAGCGCCAGCATTCCGGCTTGCGCGCCTTGCACACATAGCGCCCGTGCAGGATCAGCCAGTGGTGGGCATGCTGGCGAAATTCGTCGGGGACCGTCTTTTCCAGCTTGCGTTCGACTTCGTCGACGTTCTTCCCCGGCGCCAGTCCGGTACGGTTGGCGACCCGGAAGATGTGCGTGTCGACCGCGATCGTCGGTTCGCCGAAGGCGACGTTCAGCACGACGTTCGCCGTCTTGCGTCCGACGCCCGGAAGCCGCTCGAGCGCTTCGCGCGTCCGCGGCACCTGCCCGCTGTGCAGGTCGAGCAGGATGCGTGACAACTGCACCACGTTCTTCGCCTTGGTCCGGAACAGGCCGATGGTCTGGATGAAAGGGATCAGGCCGTCCTCGCCAAGCGCAGCGATCGCCTCCGGCGTGCCTGCCGCCTTGAACAGCTTGCGGGTTGCGAGGTTCACGCTCTTGTCGGTTGCCTGGGCCGAGAGCACCACCGCGACCAGCAGCTGGAACGGCGAGTCGAATTCGAGCTCGCTTGCCGGCTGCGGATTGGCCGTGCGCAGCTGCGCGAAGATCGCGCGTCGCTTTTCCGCGTTCACGCGTTCTGTCCTTCGCGCCTGCGGCGCGCACGCTCGATCGCGGCGGCGACGACCGCGGTGTCCGTACGGCCGCCGCGCGGTCCGGAGCCAGCGGCGCTCCTTCCATGTGCACCGGAGCTTCCCGCCAGGCGCTCCTCCGTCTCGCCCTGCAATCGCCTGAGCCGCGCGCTACGGTCTTGATGGCGCGATCGTGCGGCTTCCGCGTCGGCCTGCTGCCAGACGCGCGGCGGATCGAGGTCCACCATTGCGATGCAGTCGACCGGACACGGCGGCAGACACAGATCACAGCCGGTGCACAACGACGCAACGACCGTGTGCATGCGTTTCGCGGCGCCGACGATTGCGTCGACCGGGCAGGCCTGGATGCACAACGTGCAGCCGATGCAACGCGACTCGTCGATCAACGCAACGAGCAGCGGCCTCTCGACCCCGAAGGCGGGATCCAGCGGCACGATCGGGCGGTGCAGCAGCGCTGCCAGCTTTGCGATGCCCGCGGCGCCGCCGGGCGGGCACTGGTTGATGCCGGCGGCGCCCTGAGCAATTGCCTCGGCATAGGGCCGGCAGCCCGCAAAGCCGCACTTTGTGCACTGGGTCTGCGGCAATACCCGATCGATTGTGTCCGCCAATGATGCCGCGTCGCCCATGCGCCGATTATCGCAAGCAGGCGATCTACTTCGCGGCCTGCTCGATCGTCGTCAGCGTTTCGCGATAGCGCTCGATACGCGGGCCGCCGAGCGCGATCGCGCGCAGCGCGGCGCTGCGGGCCTCGTCGCGTCGCCCGAGTGCGAGCAGGGCGTTGGCCAGGTTGTTCCACGCATCGCCGGATGCGGGATCGAGTCGCGTGGCGCGCCCGAACGCGATCGCGGCTCGTGCCGGATCGCGCGTCGCATAGGCCGCGTTCCCAAGCCCGATCCATGCCAGCAGACTCGGGGCACGCCGGGTCAGCGCGTCGTACGCGGGAAGCGCGGCGCGCGGATCGACACGCTCGAGGGCGACGGCCGCCGCCAGCAGCACGTCGGGCGCCGGGCTGCGCGGCAGTCGCTCGGGCGCGACGGCGACCATCGCCCAGTAACCGCTGCGCGCCCAGGTTCGTTCGAAGACTTCGAGCGGAAGGGGCTGCCGTTCGACGAGCCCGGAATTCAGCACAATTTCGCGGCGGTCGAGGTCGTAGCCGGTCGCGACTGCGTAATGCCACATCGGAAAGATCGGCAGCGACAGGTTCTGCAGCACGATCACGGGACGACCATCGGCGATCTCGGCGAGCACCGCGTCCAGGCGCGGCGGCAGGGTCACCGCAAGTCGTCCGTGGCGCCGCGCCGTCGCCAGCATCTCTGCCTGCAGCGAGCCTTCGCGCGCGGGCAGGTAGACCTCGGGCTGCAGCGCTTCCGGCGTGGTTGAAAGCCCGCTCGCATTCAGGGCCATCGCGAGCGAGGCGGGCCCGCACTGGAACTGCTCCTGCGCGAAAAAGGGCACATCGGTCAGCAACACCCTGCGGGGCAGCCCCGGGGGCGCGTGGCTGGCGAGCGCCGCCGTCTGCGGCGTGGCACAGCCCGCCAGCAGGCTGACGAGAAGCAGCAGAAGCGCCGAAAGAACAACCCCCGCCGCGGCGGGGGTTGTTCTTTGAGACGTTGCCTCGCTCAACGGATCGGGCGCGTGAAGGGGAACACCTTCGTCAGGCCGAGTATGTCGGTGATCAGCAGCAGCACGAAGATGAACACGATCACGCCGATCGCGTCGCCGCCGGCAGGCAGCTGGTCGAGCCGCTGCGCCAGTTGCTGCGCTTCGTCGTCGGTCA
>JBLMYK010000228.1:0-18442 GCA_050258235.1 Gemmatimonadota bacterium
CGTCGAGCCTGTCGTCGCTTCCGCCGTCGATCTGCCGGTCGGTCAGCGCCAGCGTGGCGACCGGCTCGCGGCCGGCGAGTTGCGCGATGGTCGCGAAGACGCGCGGCGCACCCGCACCGCCCATCGTGCAGAAGAACGCGACACGGCGCGGCAGCGGACCGTGCTGCGCGAGCCAGCTTCGCACCGGGCTCGACAGGCTCCAGAACCACACCGGCGTGCCGATCACCACGAGGTCGTAGGCGGCCGGGTTCTTCCGCGTCGGGCGCAGCGCCGGCGTCAGCGATGCGATGGCCTCGAGCGCGCACAGCGCGTAGCCGATCGGGCCGCGCATCGGCTGCACGATGCGGATCTCGTCGAGATCGGCGTCGAGTCGGCGCGCGAGCGCCTGCGCGATGCGGCGCGTGTAGCCGCTGCGCGAGTGGTAGACGATCAGGGTGGTCTTCATGCTGACCTCGCTTCAAGGGGGTGTGTTGCGGCGCGCGGTCATCGGCCGCCCTCGAGGGTCGACGTGTCGCCTTCGGGCAGGCCGAGTTCGCGCGCCTTCAGCAGGCGCCGCATGATCTTGCCGCTGCGCGTTCGGGGCAGCGTGGCGACGAAATCGATCTCCTTCGGCGCCACTGCCGGGCCGAGCCGCTTGCGCGCATGGCCGAGCAGTTCGCGCCGCAGCGCCTCGCTCGCCTCGAAGCCGGGCTTCAGCGACACGAATGCCTTGACCGTCTCGCCGATCACCGGATCGGGCTTGCCGATCACGCCGGCCTCGGCCACCGCGGGGTGCTCCATCAACGCGCTTTCGACCTCGAACGGGCCGATCAGGTGGCCCGCGCTCTTGATCACGTCATCGGCGCGGCCGACGAACCAGAAGTAGCCGTCGGCATCGCGCTTGACCATGTCTTCGGTCAGGTACAGCCGTCCCTGCGCGGTTTCGACGAAGCACTTGCGGTAGCGCTCCTCGTTGTTCAGGTAGCCGCGGAACATCGACGGCCAGCCGGCGCGCAGCGCGAGTTCGCCCTCGACGCCGGGCGCCTCGACGATGTCGACGCCGATCGTCGCTTCGCCTTCGCGGCGCCGCTGCACGACGAACGCATCCACGCCCGGCAGCGGCCGCCCCATCGAGCCCGGCTTGATGTCGAACGCGGGCGTGTTGGCGATCATGATTCCGCCGGTCTCGGTCTGCCACCAGTTGTCGTGGATCGGCAGGCCGAGCGCATCGTCGCCCCACCAGACCGCTTCCGGATTCAGCGGCTCGCCGACGCTGGCGACGAAGCGCAGCGCGTCCAGCCGGTACTTGCGCGCGAGCTCCGCGCCGGCCTTCATCAGCATGCGCACTGCGGTGGGCGCGGTGTACCAGACGCTGACGCGCCGATCCTGCAGGATGCGATACCAGCGCTCGGGATCGAACTCGGCTTCGTCGACGATCATCGTCACGCCGTGCAGCAGCGGTGCGATCACGCCATACGACATCCCGGTGACCCAGCCGGGGTCGGCAGTGCACCAGAAGATGTCGCCGTCGTGCAGGTCGAGCGCGTACTTGCCGGTCACGTAATGGGTGACGACGGCGTCGTGGACGTGGATCGCGCCCTTCGGCTTGCCGGTGGTGCCGCTGGTGAAGTGCAGGAGCGCCATTTCTTCGGGGCGCGTGGCGACGGTGTCGAACGAGTCGGCGGCCGCATCGAGCAGAGGATCGAGCGCGAGCGTGCCCGGCGGTGCGCCGGTTTCCGCGTGGTCGCCTGCCAGCAGGATGTGTTGGAGCGAAGGCATCTGGGCACGCACCTGTGCGACCTTGCGCTCGTACAGCAGGCGCGTGGTGACGAGTGCGCGGCCCGCGCCGAGGTTGATGCGGGTGGCGATCGGTTCCGGCCCGAACGCGGAGAACAGCGGCGAGACGACCACACCGGCCTTCAGCGCCCCGAGCACCGCGATGTACAGCTCCGGAATCCGCGGCAGCAGCAGGAACAGGCGGTCGCCGCGCTGCAGCCCCAGGCCGCGCAGTGCATTGGCGAAGCGGTTGCTGAGCGCGGAAAGGCCCGCGTAGGTGAACTGGATTTCGTCGCCCTCGGCGCCGAGCCAGTGAATCGCGACCTGGCCGGCGCGCGGACCGGCGGCGTGGCGCTCGATCGCCTCGTGCGCGATGTTCAGCGCGTCATCGGGAAGACCGGCGAGCGACCTGCGCGCCTCGGCCCACGAGAACGACTCCCGAGTCCGCTGCCAGTCCGCCAGGTGCGGCGGCACGCGCAGCGCGGCGGGGTTCTTGCGGATGACGGCAGGTCGCATGCATCGCGCGCCGCCGGTGTTTGATCCGACGGCGCGCTCAATTGCACGTTAGGAGCGCACCCTTACGCCTGATTGACCGCTATCAACTGCGCGTCGTCGACCGCGCCGACGCGGGCAAACGGGTTGCCCGATATCAGTGCCGCCGCCGACTACCCGTACCCGGCCTCGCGTTGTTGTCGCAGCGCGAGGATCTCTACCCTCGAGCGGGCGACGTTGACGCGATACAGCGCCGCATACCCGCTGCGGCCGTGCGAGATCAGCAGCTCGCGCACTTCGCCATGTACTGGACGGCCGATCAGCGGGTGACGCTCGAGCACGCCTACTGCGTCGATGATTAGTTCGGCCGCTCGTCCCGCGGCGGCCGGATCGCTCTGCGCAATAAAGTCGAACAAGCGGTCGAGATCGTCGAGCGCGCTCCCGCTGTAGACGATGGCAGGCATCAGCTGTCAGCGGCTGGCGGCGCCCTTCCTTGCATGCTTAGCCGGTTTCGGCCGACGCGTGACGCGTCCGGCGGCGCGCGCCAGGATGTAGGCGTGCACGTCCTCGGCGGCGTAGAGCGGCGCACCGCGGTCGATATCCGCGGCGGCCCGGCGCGCGTCTTCGATGAATCCGGATCTCACCTCGGCGAGCGTCGCTTGGGCTTCCAGCGCCTCCACCATCCAGGCGTGCGCGGATTTGCCGGCCGCGCGCGCCAGAGGTGCGATGCGCTGCTTGAGCTCGTCGGGCAGCTTGAGCGCGGTCGGCGTTGTCATCGGGAATGGCTCCTGATCCGGTAGCACCAAAGTACTACCAGGACCACGCCTTGTCAAACGCAGCGGGCGGCGACGGTCCGACGTCGTCGATCAGCGCGCCAGGAACTTCTCCACCAGCCGGATCCAGTAGGTCGCGCCGATCGGGATCAGTTCGTCGTTGAAATCGAAGCTCGCGTTGTGCAGCATGCACGGCCCCAGCCCGTGGCCGGCGGCGCGATGCGAGCCGTCGCCGTTGCCGATGAAGACGTAGCAGCCGGGCTTCGCGCGCAGCATGAACGCAAAGTCCTCCGAGCCCAGTGTCGGCTCGATGCCGCGCACCACGTTCTGCGGGCCGACGACGTCGTCCATCACGCTGGCGGCGAACTCGGTTTCGCGCGCGTGGTTGACGGTCGGCGGATAGCTGCGATCGAACTTCACGGCGGCGGACGCGCCGTGCGCCTCGGCAGTGAGCTGCGCGATGCGGTGCATCCGTTCCTCGATCAGGTCGGTCACGCGGTCGTGGAAGGTGCGCACGGTGCCGCCGATCACGGCGAAATCGGGCACCACATTGGTCGCGTCGCCCGCCTTGATGATGGTCACCGAAAGCACCGCGGCGTCGATCGGCTTCTTGGCGCGCGTGATGATCCCCTGCAGGCCCTGCACGATCTGCACGGCGACGAACACCGGGTCGGTTCCGAGGTGGGGCATCGCGGCGTGCGAGCCCTTGCCAGTCACGGTGATCTCGAACTGGTTGCCCGACGCCATCATCGGCCCGGCAGTCAGGCCGAACTGCCCGACATCAAGGTTCGGCCAGTTGTGCATGCCGAACACCGCATCGCACGGGAAAAGGTCGAACAGTCCGTCGTCGATCATCTTCTGCGCCCCGGCGCCGCCTTCCTCTGCGGGCTGGAAGATCATGTGCACGGTGCCGTCGAACGGCTTCGTCTCCGCCAGGTACTTCGACGCCGCCAGCAGCATCGCCACATGGCCGTCGTGTCCGCACGCGTGCATCTTGTGATCGTGCGTGGAGCGATGCGCGAACTCGTTGGTCTCCTGGATCGGCAGCGCGTCCATGTCCGCGCGCAGGCCGATCGAGCGCTTCGACTTGCCGTGGCGGATCGTGCCGACCACGCCGGTACCGCCCAGTCCGCGGTGCACCTCGATTCCCCAATCCGCCAGCCTGCGGGCGACCAGCTCGCTGGTACGTGTTTCTTCGTAACGCAGTTCGGGATGCGCATGAATGTCGCGGCGGATCGCCTGGATCTCGGCGCGGAACTGCACGACACGATCGATGAGGTTCATGGGGATCTCGACGACGGAATCGATGGCTCGGAACGGGACGCGCAGGATAACCGATCGACCTTGCGCAGGCCCTTCAGTCAGTTTCGCTCCCGCACACCATACGAACGGTCGAAGCCAATCGCGGAGATGGCGCGCCAATGCAAACCGCCTACGATCGCGCGGACTGTCGCTGCCCGACGCGCGAGTTGCATCTGCCGCGGCGGCATCGACTCGGGAGACAACCATGGACACTGCAGAGAAGACG
Source organism: Gemmatimonadota bacterium (assembly GCA_050258235.1). Taxonomy (GTDB): domain Bacteria; phylum Pseudomonadota; class Gammaproteobacteria; order Burkholderiales; family Burkholderiaceae_F; genus JAKOQB01. The sequence goes on from JBLMYK010000228.1 coordinate 4,549, forward strand.
GCAGCGGCCGGCGTGCCGCTCACCATCGTGCTGGCGCCGACCGATGCCGGGCGCGCGGAGCTGGCGCAGCCGCAGGCGGGGCTGAGCCTGCCGCAACGCAAGCTACTGTCGCGCCTCGACGGACAACGTCGTCTCGCCGACCTGGTCGGCGCGGACGCCGGACTGTCGTCCGAGCGGATTGCGCGCGATGCACTGCGGCTTTTGATGCTGGGCCTGGCGCGATCCGATGAGTTCGTGCCGACACAGCAGCGCGCACCCACCACGGTGGATCTCGCGCGCAACACGCAGGTGCCGGCGACTCTGTCGCAAGCGGATGCGTCGTTGCCTTCTTCGGCCGCCGTTGTCGAGGAATCGCGTCGCGGGCCGATGCGGCTCGCGATCGGCGGCGGCATCGCCGCGCTTGCGATCGGGTTCGGCGTTGTACTGCTGCGCCCGTCGGCGGTCCAGCGCGAAGCCGAGTCCGTAGCATCGCAGGACCAAGCGGCCGCCCCGGCACCCGCGCCGCTGCCGCGGCCGGTGACCGCGGGGGCCGTGCCGCCGGATTCGGCTCCGCCCTCGGCGCCGCCCGCCATTGACCGGCCGGCCGAACCGACGCAATCGCAGTCGCGCGTCGCGGAGCCGCGCGCGGTCCGTACACCCCCGAAGGTCGAGGCGCGCGCGCCGAAAGAAGAGCCTCGCGCACCGGTGGCGCGGCACGACGCCGCCCCGCCGCACGCGGTGCAAAAACCAACGACCGTTGCCGCGGTGCCGCCGGTGTCGAAACCGCCGGCGAAGCAGGAGGCGGCGAACAAGTCCGGCACCGAGCGGACTGCACCTGTCAAAGAGACGACCGCGCCGACGGCAACTCCGACCCCGCCGGCGGCGCAACCCGCCGAGCGCGCCGCCGCGCCGCCGCCCGCAGCTCGCGTTGTCGACTCTGCACCGGCGACAGCTCCTCAGCAAGTCGCGGTCGCAACTCCGCCGAGCGGCCCGCCGGCGGCGCCCGTGGCCGCTGCAACGAATCCGCCGGCGCCCGCCGGGGCGCGCGCGTTGCTGCCGAGTGAACGCGACTTCGCGCCTTCCGATACCGATCCGGAACGGCTCGCACAGCAGGCGGCGGGCCGCGCGCCGGTTCAGCGCACGCCGCCGATCTTTCCGCGCGACGCGATCCGGCAGGGCCTGACGGAAGGATCGGTCCGCGCGCGACTGCACATCGCGGCGGACGGCAGCGTGCAGAGCGTGGAGACGAGCGTGACCGATCCGCGCTTCAAGGTGTTCGAGCGGCCCGCGCGGGCGGCGCTGATGACCTGGACTTTCGTCCCCGGTGCGCCGGGGCGCGCGTACGACACGCTGGTGTACTTCCGCGCACCGTAGCTTCGATCGGCCGGAGGCGCAATCAGTCGGGCCGCGTCGCGACCGGGTAGGTACCCGGCAGCAGCACGTTGCGATCGACATCGGCGATGCGGGTGCGGCCGCAGAACGCCATCGTCAGGTCGAGTTCCTTGTGGATGAGCTCGAGGCACCTGGTCACGCCGGTCTCGCCCATCGCTCCCAGTCCGTAGAGGAACGCGCGGCCGATCAGCACACCGCGCGCGCCGAGCGCGACCGACTTCAGCACGTCCTGCCCGCTGCGCACGCCGCCGTCCAGCCACACTTCCATCTTGTCGCCGACCGCATCGACGATCGCGGGCAGCGCATGGATCGACGACGGCGCGCCGTCGAGTTGCCGGCCGCCATGATTGCTGACGACGAGCGCCTGCGCGCCGCTGCCCAAGGCGAGCTTCGCGTCCTCCACGTCCATGATCCCCTTCAGGATCAGCGGGCCGTCCCACAGGCGGCGCACCCATGCGACATCGTCCCAGTTGAGCCGCGGGTCGAACTGCTTGCCGGTCCACTCCGTGAGCGACCCCATGTCTTCCACGCCCGCCACGTGGCCGACGATGTTGCCGAACTGGCGCCGCTTCGTTGCCAGCATGCCGAGTCCCCAGCGCGGCTTCGTCATCATGTTGAGGATGTTCGGCAACGTCAGCTTGGGCGGCGCCGACAGGCCGTTGCGGACGTCCTTGTGGCGCTGGCCGAGCACCTGCAGGTCGAGCGTCAGCATCAGCGCCGAGCACCGGACCGCCTGGGCGCGCTCGATCAGGCGCTGCATGAACGCGCGATCGCGCAGCATGTAGGGCTGGAACCAGAACGGCTTGCTGGTGTGCGCGGCGACGTCCTCGAGCGAGCAGATGCTCATCATCGACAGCGTGAACGGCACGCCGAAGTTCTCCGCCGCACGCGCAGCGAGGATCTCGCCGTCCGCATGCAGCATGCCGGTCAACCCGGTCGGGGCCAGCGCCACCGGCATCGCGACCTCCTGCCCGGCCATCGTGGTGCGCAGGCTGCGGCCCTCCATGTTGACCGCGACGCGCTGGCGCAGCTTGATCGGCTGGAAGTCGGCCTCGTTGGCGCGATAGGTGCCCTCGGTCCACGAGCCCGAATCGGCGTACTGGTAGAACATGCGCGGCACGCGCTTTTCCGCCAGCACGCGCAGATCCTCGATACAGGTGATCACGTCCATCGCGCTTTCCCCCTTTGGTGCGCAATGGTAGTCGCGCGCCCCCGCGTGCCTACAATGAGCGCAATCCGATGCTGCAGGAGGCCTCCATGTCCGCCGTGCCAAGACCCGCCGTGCCGTCCGCCGAGCCCTCGAAGGCGGCGCTTGAGATGATCGACCGGCTGATCGCGTTTCCGACCGTCAGCCGCGACAGCAACCTGGGCCTGATCGAATACGCACGCGATTACCTGGACAAGCTCGGCGTGAAGCCGCACCTCGTCTACGACTCGCGCGAGAAGAAGGCGAACCTGTTCTGCACGCTCGCGGACGATCCGGGCCGCGTGAAGACCGCCGGCATCGTGCTGTCGGGCCACACCGACACGGTGCCGATCGACGGACAGGACTGGGCCAGCGATCCGTTCAAGGCGACGCACTCGTTTGCCAGCGGACATGGCCGCATCCACGGCCGCGGCACCGCTGACATGAAGGGTTTCATCGCGATAGCGCTGGCGTGGGCGCCGCGCTTCCTGGCCGCGCAGCAGCAGATGCCGATCCACCTGTCGCTGACCTACGACGAGGAGACCACGTTCTTCGGCGTGCGCGGCCTGGTGAAGGACCTCGAGGAGCGCGGCGTGAAGCCGGCTGGCTGCATCATCGGCGAGCCGACCGACATGCAGGCGATCGTCGCGCACAAGGGCAAGCGCGACTTCTGCTGCCGCGTGCGCGGGCGCGAGGCGCATTCGGCGCTGGCGCCGACCGCGGTCAACGCGATCGAATACGCGGCGCAGATCATCGCGTTCATCCGCGCGCTCGCCGACCGCAACGCCAGGGAGGAGCCGAAGGACGACCGCTTCGAAGTGCCGTTTTCGACGCTGCAGACCGGCGTGATCCACGGCGGCATCGCGGTCAACGTGGTGCCGCGCGACTGCGAGTTCTACTTCGAGATGCGCAACATCCCCGCGACAAAGCACGACGCGATGAGCGAGCCGATCCTCGCCTTCGCGCGCAACGAGGTGCTGTCGCAGATGAAGCGCGTTGCCCCCGAGGCCGACATCCGCATCGACATGGGCATGGACCTGCCCGCGTTCGGCATCGCGCCCGATGCACCGCTGGTGAAGTGGGCGATGGAGCTGGCGCGTACCGCGGACAAGGGCACCGGCGCGGTGAGCTTCGCCACCGAGGCCAGCGTTTTCGCCAACTTCGGCATTCCGACCGTTGTGCTCGGCCCCGGCAGCATCGCGCAGGCGCACAAGCCGGACGAGTACATCACCTACGAGCAGGTGGCCGCGTGCGAGCAGTTCTTCGCGCGCATCCTCGAATCGAAGCCGCCGCAGCGCTGACGGCAGGCGGCAACGTGTCGGGCGAAGTCGATACCTCCCTGACACAGTTGCTCGCGCTGGCCGCGAACGGCGAGCGCGATGCGCTCGGTCGCGTGTTCGAGGTCCTCTACCCGGAACTGCGCCGCCTCGCGCACGCCCGCCTGCGCCGGCAGGGGCGCGTTGCGCACCTCGACACCACCGCGCTGGTGCACGAGTGTTTCCTGCGGCTGACGGACAACGAGAAGATCAACGCCGACGGCCGCCGGCATTTCTTCGCGTATGCGGCCAAGACGATGCGCAACATCATCGTCGACTTCGCGCGAGAGCAGCTGGCCGTTCGCCGCGGCGGCGGCGCCACGCAGCTGCAGCTCGACACCGGACTTGCGCTGCAGGTCGCTCCCGGTGACGGCGCTGAAATGCTGATTCGCATCAACGACGCGCTGCTGGAGCTCGAAGCGCTGGATGCCGACCTCGCGCAGGTCGTCGAGATGCGCTATTTCGCCGGGTACAGCGAAACCGAGATCGCAGCCTTGCTCGGCATCTCGGAACGCACGGTGCAGCGCCGCTGGGAAAAGGCACGCGCTTTCCTGCTGGTCGCGATGAAGCGCTGACCGCGGGACCAGTGGCGGATTTCCGGGCGGCAATCCGTATTAAGTCAGAGGGCAGGCGCGGGCATACCGATGAACGTCACGGCTTCGGACTGGCGGTCGATATCGCAGTTGCTTGACGAAGGGCTCGATCTGGGGCCGGGGGAGCGCGCGAACTGGCTGAAGCGCCTGGCATCGACGCAGCCTGGGCTGGCGCCGCTGGTGCGCGAACTGCTGGAGGCGCACGCCGCCCGCGAAACTGCGGACGTGCTGGAGCGGTTGCCGCAACTGGACGAGCTGCCGCCCGCCGGCGACGGTGGCCTTGCGCCGGGCGAGCGCATCGGACCGTACCGGCTGAAGCGGGAGCTCGGCGCCGGCGGCATGGCGCTGGTCTGGCTGGCCGAGCGCGTGGACGGCGCGTTCACGCGCGACGTCGCATTGAAACTGCCGCAATTCTCGCGGCTGCGGCGCGACCTGGCCGCGCGCTTTGCGCGCGAGCGCGACATCCTCGCCAGGCTCGAGCACCCGCACATCGCCCGCCTGTACGACGCCGGCGTGAGCGCCGACGGCCTGCCGTATCTCGCGCTGGAGTACGTCGAGGGCGAACCGATCACCGCGTTCTGCGACCGCCATGCGCTCGACCTGCGCGGGCGGCTGCGCCTTTTCGCGCAGGTGCTCGATGCCGTGCAATACGCGCACGCGCACCTCGTCATCCACCGTGACGTCAAGCCATCCAATGTCCTGGTCACGAAAGACGGACAAGTTCGGCTGCTCGACTTCGGCATTGCCAGGCTGCTCGCCGACGATGAAGGCTCCTCCGCTACCCAGCTGACGCAGCTGGCGGGACGTGCACTCACACCTGACTACGCCAGCCCGGAGCAGATCCGGGGAGAGTCCCTGACGATCGCAAGCGACATCTATTCGCTCGGTGTGCTGCTGTTCGAACTGCTGACCGGCAGCAAGCCCTATAGCCTGAAGCTGGGCTCGATCGCGCAGCTCGAGCAGGCGATCCTGGAAGCCGAACCGGCGCGCCCGAGTGCGATGGCGGTGAGCCAAACAGCCGCAGCGGCGCGGGCTACCACGCCGCGCAGGCTGCAGCGGGCGCTGGCAGGCGATCTGGACACGATCGTGCTGAAGGCGCTGCGCAAGTCGCCGGATCTGCGCTACAGCACGAGCGCGGCACTGGCCGATGATCTGCAGCGCCATCTCGCCGGCCGCGCGGTGCTGGCGCGACCGGATTCCGCCTGGTACCGCGCGCGCAAATGGCTCGCGCGGCATCGGTTCGGCGCTGCGGCGGCGGCGGTCGCCGCCTTTGCCGTGGTCGGCGGCAGCGCGGTGGCGCTGTGGCAGGCACATCTAGCGCGCCAGGAGGCGCAACTCGCGCAGCGCGAGGCGCTTCATGCGCAGACGGTGCAGCGCTTCCTGCTTGACATCTTCCGCGCCAACAGCACCGACCAGGCCGATCCGCAGAAGGCGCGCGCCACCACCGCGCGCGAACTGCTCGACATCGGCGCACGGCGCGCCGCCGACAGCCTGAAGGATGCTCCCGCGGTGCAGGAAGAAGTGCTCGGCACGCTGGCCGACATGTACGCGCAGATGAAACTGGACGAACGGGCGGCCGCGCTGCAGCGCCAGCGCCTTGCGGCGGTCAGGCGCGCGTATGGAGAGCGCGACGTGCGCGTGGCCGATGCGCTGGTGTCGCTTGCCGCCGATCTGGACAACACCCAGGCGCGCGGCGAGATCGGGCGCCTGCTCGACGAGGCGGAAGGCATCCTCGATGCGGCGGGCGATCGGTCGTCTCCCACGCGCGGAGCGCTGTTGATCCAGCGCGCCGAGTGGTATCGCTACGTGTCGCTGGACAAGATGCGCACCGCGGCGGACCAGGCAGTGCGGCTGTTTCGGCAGCATTACCCTGATCGCAGCGATTTGCTGCACGCCTTGAGGCTGGCGGCACTCTCGCGCCTGCTTGTCGGCGACCCGGCAGCAGCGGAGCCCCTGCTGCGAGAGCTGGTCGAGGCCAGCCAGCGCCGCTTCCCCGATTCCGTTGCGTGGCAGACCACGCCGCTCGTGCATCTGGCGGAGACGGAGGAGCGGCTGGCCAAGATCGATGAAGCGGAGACGTATTACCGTCGCGCGTGGGAGCTGTCCAGGCGCATCAATGGCGAATTCAACGCCGATGCGCTGCAGACGCAGGCGAAGCTGGGCTACCTGCTGCATCACACCGGTCGCCGGGCCGAGGGCAGGAAGCTGCTGTTCGACGCACTGCATGCACTCGGTCGTGTGCCCGGCAACGATGCGCCTAACACGGTCGGGCTGATCAACATCACGCTCGGCACTTCTCTGACGCTCGAGGGCCGCATCGAGGAGGCGGGCAAGTACCTGGCGGCCGAGGCGGACGATCTGCGGCAGCACTATCCGCGCTCTTCTCCGCTGGCGCGGGCACTGATCGAACAGGCAAAGCTCGCCACCGCGCTCGGCCGTTACGACGACGCACGCGCGCTGCTGGACGAATCGGATTCGATCGCGCAGGACGTGTCGCCCAATGCACCGGCCTTTGCCCGCAACCTGTCGCGTTTCACCCGAGCGCAGCTCCTGCTTGCGCTGGGCCGCGCGCGCGAGGCGCTCACGGTGCTCGATGAAGTCGTCGTTCCGCCGTTCGAGAAGGAGATGCCGCTGCCGACCACCGAAGTCACGACCGGGCTGCTGCAGGCGCACGCATTCCTGGAGCTCGGGCAAGGGGCCGACGCGCGCGCCGCGGCGCAACGCGCTCTCGATCTTCTGCAGCGCTCTTCCGCGCGGAAATACTTCGGGGCGTTCGAGGCCGATGCGGATCTGACGCTCGGCGCGGCGATCGGTTGCCGGGCCGATCCGCGCGCCGCGCACGACGACCTCGAGCAGGCCTACCGTCTGTACCGCCAGCTCGATGACAGGAACAGCCTCGAACTCGCCGCAAGCGAGGTCTCACTCGCGGGCTGTCTCGCCGACTTGGGGCAAGTTGCGCCCGCGAAGCAGCTTCTGGCGGCCGCGCAACGCATCCATGCATTCCATGTCGCATTCGGGCCGGTCGCCCCGCACTTCCTGGCGCCGCTGCGTGCGCTGCAACGCCGCCTGAGCGGCTGAAACCCGCCGAACGTCCCGCCCAAGCATTGCCTGACGATCGTCGTGTCGTCTTTCGGCTCGGAATTCCGAACTCCCGATTGAGCGAAATGGCGGCGGACCGCAACGAGATTCCGCTGCCACATCGACTTCAATGGCGGGAGGCGATATGCGATCGGGACACTTTCTAAGACTTGGAGCGCTCGGCGCCGCTTGCGCGGCGACCGTGGCGCTTGCGCAGTCTGCCGACCCGGGCGATCGGCGCATTCCGAACCTTCTGCCGCTGCCCAATGCGTCCGGGGTGGCGGCGACATTCAGCGCGGCGGGATACATCGACCTCGGCAATCCCTTTTTCCAGAGCCTCGGCACCAACGGCCGAAGCTGCGCGACATGTCACGTGCAGCAGACTGGATGGACGATCACGCCGGCCAATGTGCAAAGGCGCTTCGAGGCCACCGGCGGCACCGATCCGATCTTTCGCACCAACGACGGCTCGAACTCGCCGCTGGCTGACGTGTCGACCGTCGAGGCGCGCCGGCGCGCGTACGGCATGCTGCTTTCCAAGGGACTGATCCGCGTCGGCATCGGCATCCCCGCCAACGCTCAGTTCGAACTCGTCGCGGTCGACGACCCATATGGCTACGCCAGCAGCAGGGAGCTTTCGCTGTTTCGCCGCGTCTTGCCTTCCACCAACCTGAAGTTCCTCAGCGCGGTGATGTGGGACGGCCGCGAGACGTTCCGCGATCCGAATTCCACCGACTGCCTCTTCAGCACGACGATCTGCTTCGCGTCGATCCATTTCGACCTCGCCGACCAGGCCAACGGCGCCGCCATGGGCCACGAGCAGGCCGCGCAGCCGCTCACGCCCGCGCAACGCGATGCGATCGTCGCGTTCGAGTCGGGGCTGTTCACCGCCCAGGTGATCGATCGTGACGCGGGCCGCCTCGATGCGCTGGGCGCGCTCGGCGGGCCGGTGTTTGCCTCTGCGCAGGATTTCTATTTCGGCATCAACGACACCGTCTTCGGCGACTACCGCACGGGTGCGCAGTTCACGCCGACAGTGATGACGCTGTACGACGCCTGGGCGAACGTGGTGCCGAATCCGGCGGCGAACGATCCGGAGGCGCGCGATCCGGCGGTCGCGACCGCGCGGCGCGCCGTCGCGCGCGGCGAGGCGCTGTTCAACAGCAAGCCGATCATGATCCGCGGCGTCAAGGGACTGAACGACGCGCTGGGCGTGGATACGATTCAAGGCACCTGCACGACCTGCCACAACGCGCCGAACGCGGGTGACCATTCCATCCCGTTGCCATTGGACATTGGCATCGCCGATGCGACACGTCGCACGCCCGACCTGCCGCTTTACACGCTGCGCAACACGACGACCGGGGAGACTTTGCAGACGACCGATCCTGGCCGCGCGCTGATCACCGGCAGGTGGACCGACATCGGCAAGTTCAAGGGGCCGGTGCTGCGCGCACTCGCCAGCCGTGCGCCGTACTTCCACAACGGCGCGGCGCCCGATCTGAACGCTGTGGTCGACTTCTACGACACCCGCTTCGGCATCGGCTTCACGCCCGACGAGAAGGCGGACCTGGTCGCGTTCTTGCGGGCGCTTTGACGCGCGGCGTCGGACCCGTCGCGAAGACGCACGGGGAGCGCTGCGGGCCGCCCGTCCGGGCGGGAAAACCATATTGTTTGCAATGACAGCCGACCCGGCTTCGGCCATACTGCGGCACGGCCATAACGATAACCACGGCTGCCGTGCGAGAGGGAGAGGTTCCTTTAACCGAGTTGCTGCAGCTCGCCGCCAAGGGCGAGCGCGCGGCGCTCGACCGCGTCTTCACGGCGCTGTACCCGGAATTGCGCAAGGTCGCGCACGCGCGCCTGCGCACCCAAGGGCGGGTCGCGCACCTGGACACTACCGCGCTGGTGCACGAGAGCTTCCTGCGGCTGGCGAGCACCTCCGAACTCGCGCTGACCGATCGCAAGCACTTCTTCACCTACGCCGCGAAGATGATGCGCAACATCATCATAGATTTCGCGCGCGAGCAGTTGGCGCAGCGCCGTGGCGGCGGCCAGGAAGCCCTTCAGCTAACGACTGCTCTTGCTAATCAGCTTGGCGACGGCGGGGACGAGACGCTGCTCAAGGTCAACGACGCGCTGCTCGCGCTCGAGACGGTCGATCCCGCGTTGGCCCAGATCGTCGAGATGCGCTACTTCGCCGGCTACACGGAGCAAGAGGTCGCGGACCTGCTCGGTAGCTCGGAGCGCACAGTGCGGCGCCAGTGGGAGAAGGCGCGTGCATTCCTGCTGGTCACATTGCAGGAGTAGCGCAAGAAGGGGAAACACGGCCCGCGGCGCCATGGCCGGTGCGTGCCGCCGACGCCGTATGTCCGTGCGCGAACCATGAAAGATGTCTCTTCCGCCAACTGGAGCGAGGTGTCGTCGTTGCTCGACCAGGCGCTCGACCTCGAACCGGCGTCGCGCGGCACGTGGCTCGATCAGCTGGCGGCACGCTCCCCCGACCTGGCGCCGACACTTCGCAGGCTGATCGCTGCGCATGCGCAGTGCGAAAGCGCTGACGTGCTGGGTGCCTTGCCGACGCTGGTGTCCGTGCCGGCGGAAACGCTCAAGGCGGGCGATCGCATCGGCGCCTACGTGCTGAAGCGCGAAATCGCATCCGGCGGCATGGCGACCGTCTGGCTCGCCGCGCGCGCCGATGGCGGGTTGACGCGCGACGTGGCGCTGAAGCTGCCGCGCATCGGCTGGGGTCCCGGGCTCGCCGATCGCCTCGCACGCGAACGCGACATCCTCGCCTCACTCGAGCATCCGCACATCGCGCGGCTGTACGACGCCGGCGTCGATGCGCTCGGCCGGCCCTACCTCGCCCTGGAATATGTCGATGGCCAGCCGATCGACGCGTATTGCCGCGATCGTGCGATCGACCTGCGGGCGCGCGTCGAACTGCTGCTGCAGGTCGCGCGCGCTCTTGCACACGCACACGCGCGGCTCGTCGTCCATCGGGACCTGAAGCCGAGCAACATCCTCGTGACCACCGATGGGCAGGTCCGGCTGCTCGATTTCGGCATCGCCAAGCTGATGGAAGGCGACCGTGCGCAGGAGACCCGGCTCACGCAGCTTGCCGGCCGCATGCTGACGTTCGACTACGCATCACCGGAACAGATCCGGGGCGCGCCGATCGGCACCGCGAGCGACGTGTACTCGCTGGGCGTGGTGGCGTACGAGTTGCTGGCGCAGACCCGGCCATATCGCCTGAAGCGCGCGAGCGCCGCCGAACTGGAGGAAGCAATTGCAACGATCGACCCGCCGCTGGCGAGCGCGGCCGCGGGTGATCGCGGCCTGTCCCGTCAACTGCGCGGCGATCCGGACGCGATTCTGAACAAGGCGCTGAAGAAGGACGCCGCGCAGCGCTATGCGTCCGTCGATGCGTTCGCTGCCGATCTGCGGCGCTATCTGCGCGGCGAAGCGGTCGAGGCGCAGCCCGATTCGGCGTGGTACCGCCTGAAGAAGTTCGTGCAACGGCACAGGTTGGAAACCGCGGTGGCCGCGGCGATCGTCGTTGCAATTCCGGCCGGCGCAATTGCCCAGGCAGCAGTGCTGGTCGCTATCTCGACCGGCGCGGGCGCGGCGCTGTGGCAGGCGCGCCGTGCTGCCACCCAGGCGGCGCTGGCCCGTGAGCGCGCGCACGCGGCCGAGCGAGCGCGGCAGCGCGCCGAGCGCGTCAAGGAGACGCTGCTCTCGCTGCTGGTGAACTCCGACGCGGACAGCGGTGCCAGCGCCAAGAGCACGGTGCGCGACCTGCTATGCAGTGCCATCGATGAGATCGAGGCATTGAGCGAGATCGATGCGGAAAGCCGGGTCGAACTGCAGACGGTGCTCGGCTTCAGTCTTGAATCGCAGGGAGAGCCGGCGCGTTCGCTGGAACTGCTGGCGCGGACCGTCGCGATGGCGAAAAGCACCCTCGGCGCGGATCACCCGAGAACGCTCGAGGCGTGCGCCCGATATGGCGCGCTGCTGTTCCGGGCCGATCGCAACGCGGAGGCACGTGAGGTCCTCGAGGAAACGGTGCGCCGCGCTCGCGCGACGCACGCGGTGGTTCCCCTGGTCTGGGCACTCCAGGTCCTGCAGTCCGTGCTCGTCGCAGTGGGACAGCGTGCCGAAGCGCTGCCGATCGCGGCGGAGGCCGCTGCCCTTGCGACCGACCATGCGGCGCAAGTGCGACCGAAGGACCGCGTGGCCGCCTACTTCGGGCACTTCAACGCGCTGCGCGCATCGCGCCGTCCGGGATTGCTGCCGGCCGCCGAGCTTGCCTTGAAGGCCGCGCGCAGCGCCTACCCGGGCGGGCAGCCGCCTTTACCACTGCTGCTTCACCTCGAACTCGGCCACGCCGACGCCCTGATGGCCGAGGGCGACACGCTCAGCGGCCTGGCCGAGTTCGAGCGCGTCCTGCCAGCGATGATTGACTGCTTCGGGCCCGAGCATATGGCCGTCGGTGCGGCAGCGAGCTGGATGGGGGTCGCTTGCCGCAACTTCGGCAGCCCGCACAAGGCACGCGAGGCGTTCGAGCGTGCGGAGTCCGTGCTGATCGCCTTGCTGGGCCCGCGCGCCTATACGACCGGCGTGGCGCGGATGAATGTCGGCACCGTGCTGCTGCAACTGCGCCGCGCCGCGCAGGCGCGCGCAGCGCTGCGCACCGCGCATGAAATCCTGCTCGAAACGGTCGGCCCCGCGCACGTGGAGAGCCGTCGCGCCACCGATGCGCTGGCGTTGGCCTGTCTGTATCTCGGCGAGGCCGACGAGGCGCAAACGCTATTGGAAGGTCGCGCGGCCGCCGGTCTGGGCAGTCCCATCGAGACGGCGCGGTGGCACAACCGGGAGGGGCTGCGCCTCGCGTGCACCGGTCTCACGGAGGCCGTCCGTGCGGCCGTCGCTGCCGCGAGAGAAGCGCTTCGCGCAAGCGACGACCCGCCGTTGGATCGGGCGCTCGAGACCTTCTGGGCCGGCCGGGTCGCCCTGGAAGCGCATGATGCTGCGCAGGCCGAGGAACTGCTTCGCGATGCCGCGACGGTGCTCGAGCGGCGGCAATGGCGTCTTTCTCCGGACCTGGCCGAATGCAGGCTCGCACTTGGCCGTGCCCGGGCGCTGCAGGGCGATCGCGAGGTCGCGCTCGCACTGTGGCGGCCGGCCGTCGACGCGTGGCTCGAACTGGACCGCGGCGCCGATTACCCGATCGCACTGTCACGCTGGCTCGAAGGGATGGGTCCCGGCACCGCAGTGCAAATGACGGCGCCACCCGGACCGCGCTGAGATTCCGGTCCGATTCGAGGCGCTCGAGTACGCGCCGGCGGTGCGGGCGCGGAACCGAACGCCGGCACAGCGCCGGGGTGGCTTTCCCTTGATCTGACTTGCTCGCGCAGCCCGAGGCGGGTGTCTGGCGCCGGCGTCGTGCGCAATGCGGGCGACGTCGGCAAGGCCTTGGCCGCTTTTTCGCCGGAATCCGTACGTCCAGGCAGACCGGATGACGCGGGAGCGCGGCGAATGTGCCGACACTGGATCGAGAGACTGGGAAGCGCGGGGGCGTTGCTTGCGGCGGCCAGCCTGGCCTGCGCGCAGAGCGATTCCGCTGCCTCGGCAGCACCGGACTGGCGCGCCGTCCCCCCGCCGCCGGTGAACCGAAGCGTGCCGACCTGGGTCGGCGGACGTGCGCCGCTCGGCTGCGGCGCGCGCGCATTGGCCGGCCGCGATGGCCGGAGCCGCTGGATCTGCGCCTTCGTCGTCACCGTAGAAGTCGACCTGCCGCCCGCGTCCTCGCTGTCCGTGCCTATGGGATTCGGAGTCTGGGGAGTTCCTTTCGATCCTGCGGCAGTGCCGGGCTGGGCCTACGGACCGATGTCGGGCCCGCCTGCGATGCCGCCGATGCCACGCTGAAATCCTCCACCGCTGGAGATTCGAGATGAAACCTGCCTTCCGCTCCGTCCTGAGTCCGATCGTGTGTACCGCGCTTGCGACGGCGATGGCCGCCTGCGCCGACATGCCTTACGAGGCACCCCAGTCCGACACCGCACGCACCACGCAGGCGCTGAAGAAGCTGCCGCGCAAGCAGGGCGAGCGGGTGGCCGTCACGATCTACGAATTCCGCTCCGAACTGCCGAACATCAGTGCGCGCGCCGCGACCGACATGTTCAAGACCGCGCTGGTGCAGAGCGGGCAGTTCCGCGTGGTCGAGCGTGCGCGGCTGAACGAGGGCGTGGTGCGCGAGAAGCAGCTGCAGCAGGGCGGCTACGCGAGCGGCAAGGCCGCGCAGGTGCAGTTGCGCGGCGCGCAGTACATCTTCGAAGGCGCGGTGTCCG
>JBLMYK010000229.1:0-5584 GCA_050258235.1 Gemmatimonadota bacterium
GGCTCCCTGCCGCCCTCGAGCACGTAGCGCTGCGCGTCCGCATTGTTCGCGCCGATGCCGCGGCCGGTCACGGTCAGCGCGTCCGCGTTCAGATGCGGCAGCATCTCGCGGATCACCGCCGGCAGCCCGCCTGCGTAGCAGAAGTCCTCCATCAGGTAGCGGCCCGACGGCTGCAGGTCGACCAGGCACGGCAGGTCGTGGCCAAAACGGTCGAAGTCCTCGAGCGACAGCGCGACGCCGACCCGGCCTGCGAGCGCCAGCAGATGAATCACGGCATTCGTCGAGCCGCCGATCGCCGCGTTGATGCGGATCGCGTTCTCGAATGCCGCGCGCGCGAGGATCTTCGAAATCCGCAGGTCCTCGTGGACCATCGCAACGATGCGCCGCCCGGCCATGCGCGCGATCAGGTTGCGCCGCGCGTCCACCGCCGGATACGCCGCGTTGCCGGGCAGGCCCATGCCGAGCGCCTCGACCATGCTCGCCATCGTCGATGCGGTGCCCATCGTCATGCAGTGGCCGTGCGAACGGTGCATGCAGCTCTCGGCCTCGAAGAAGTCCGCGATCGGCATCGTGCCGGCGCGCACCGCCTCGCTCATCTGCCACACGCCGGTGCCCGACCCCAGTTCCTCGCCGCGGTACTTGCCCGACAGCATCGGCCCGCCCGATACCCCGATGGTCGGCAGGTCGCAGCTTGCGGCGCCCATCAGCAACGCCGGCGTGGTCTTGTCGCACCCCATCAGCAGCACGACGCCGTCGAGCGGGTTGGCGCGGATCGACTCCTCCACGTCCATGCTGACGAGGTTGCGGAACAGCATCGTCGTCGGCCGCATCAGCGTCTCGCCGAGCGACATCACCGGAAACTCGAGCGGAAACCCGCCGGCCTCGAGCACGCCCTGCTTGACGTGGTCCGCAAGCGCGCGGAAGTGCGAGTTGCAGGGAGTCAGTTCGGAGAACGTGTTGCAGATGCCGATGACCGGACGCCCGTCGAACTGATCGTTCGGGACGCCGCGGTTCTTCACCCACGACCGATAGATGAATCCATCGCGATCGAGCCGACCGAACCAGGCCTGGCTTCGGCGAGGTTTGCGTCCCGCGCCCTGTGAATCCGACATTCCCGTTCTTCCATCCGTGGCCACCTCGAGCGCGGCAGCCGCTGCGGAAATCTAATGCGCGCCGGACAGGCCGGTCAAGCTCGATCCGTGGTCAAGTGGTCAGGCCAATTCGGAGTTGGCCCGACGCGCGCGGATCGCGCCGCCGATAATGGAATGGAGGCCAATCCTTGCCAGTCACGCAGCCCTGATCGCGATTCGATACGCTTCAGGCTGCACTGCGAGATGGCACGCGCCGAAACGGGCCGGATGGGCATGCCGGCCACGGCCCGACGATCACCTCGGCCGAAAGCGGATTTACACGTCCTCGGAGGCGCCGATGACCGAACCCACCTTCCCCCGCCTGGTCGCCGACATAGGCGGTACCAACGCGCGCTTCGGCCTGGTTGACGCACCGGATACCCACCCGGACCACATCGCGACCATGCGTTGCGCTGAGTTCGAGGGCGCCGAGGCGGCAGCGCAGGCGTACCTGGACCAACTCGCGGCGAGACGAGGTCAGGCGGTGCGGCCGCGCCAGGCCGCTTTCGCGCTGGCAACCGCCATAGAGGGCGATACCGTCAGCATGACGAACAGCGACTGGGTGATCTCGCGCCAGCGCGTCACCGATGCGCTCGACCTGGAGCGCATGGTGCTGCTCAACGATTTCGAAGCGCTCGCCCTTTCGCTGCCGCATCTGCGGCCAGCAGACACCGAGCCTGTCGGAGACAGCGCGCCTGACCCCAGTCTGCCGATGGCCGTGCTCGGCCCCGGTACCGGTCTCGGTGTGGCGGCCTGCATTCCGTGCGCTGGGTCATGGCGGGCTCTTGCGACGGAAGGCGGCCATGCCAGCGCCGGCGCTGAAGACGATTTCGAAGCCGGGATCCTGCACTTCGCGCGCCAGCGCTTCGATCACGTCTCCGCGGAACGGTTGCTTTCAGGTCCGGGCCTGGCGCTGCTGCACGAGGCCATCTGTTCGATGAGGGGTCTGCGCTGCGAAACATTGAGCGCAGAGGAGATCACGGGGCGCGCGCTCGACGGCAGCGATACAGCATGTAGCGCGACGGTCGACACGTTCTGCGCGATGCTCGGCTCGTTTGCCGGCAACGTGGCCCTTACCCTCGGCGCACGCGGCGGCGTGTTCCTCGGCGGAGGCATCGCGCCGCGGCTGGGCAAGGTCTTGTTGCGGTCGCAATTCAGGCAGCGATTCGAGAGCAAGGGACGCTTTCGCGACTACCTCGCACGCATCGCAACGCTGGTGATCATGGACACGACTGCCGCGCTGACCGGGGCCGCGCGCGTTCTCGATCAGGAACCTGCTTCGTGACGCACGGATGCCTGCCCGCGCGGCCCGCAAGCGATCGCCATGCGGCCCTCCCGCACGGCGAATCTATGCCCCGGTCGACAGTTTGAACGGTCGCGCCTGCGGCGCGAGCAACTGCTCCAGCGCCGGCCGATCCAGTTTGCCCGCCGGCGTCTGCGGCAGGCGACGAACGACACTGAAGCGGCGCGGACGCTTGTGCGGCGCCAGATGGGCGTCGATGTAGTCGCGCAGTGCCGCTTCGGTCGGCGCATCCGCGGCCATCACGAGCGCGGCGGCAACTACCTGCCCCCAGGTCTCGTCGGGAATGCCGAAGACTGCCGCGGCGGCGACACCGGGACACTCCTCCAGCACCCGCTCCACTTCTGCCGGGTAGACGTTCTCGCCTCCCGACACGATCAGATCGGCGGCGCGCGCATGAACATGCAGGAACCCTTCCGCGTCAAGTTCGCCGACATCGCCGGTGTCGAACCAGGCGCCCGGGCTCAGTGCCGGTTCGTCCAGGTAACCGGCCATCAGCATCGGCCCCCGCACCTGGATCCGCCCGTCGACGAGTCGCAGCCCAACCTCCGGCAGCGGCCGGCCGGCGGCGCAGCGGGCCGTGTCGTAGCGCATCTCGTACGGCGTCGCCACTACCTGCGAGCACGCCTCCGTCAGTCCGTACGTGATCACGATCGGCAGCCGTCGTGCGGCCGCGCGCTGCAGCAGTCTGGGCGACGCAGCTGCGCCGCCGAGCAGGATTGCGCGCAGGTACGGTGGCGCCATCCAGTCCGGATGCGCGTCGAGAAGCAGCGCGAGCATCGTCGGCACCACGGAGACGAGCGTAGTGCGGTGTTGCTCGATCACTGCCGGCAGATGCTCCGCGTCGAAGGCCGACAACAGTGCATAGGGACGCCGTGCGATGAGGCAGCGCGTGATGATCGACAGCCCTCCTACGCGCGCGATCGACATGCACAGCAGCCAGCAATCGTCCTCATGCCAGCCGAGGTTGGCCGCGCTGGCACGCGCCGACGCGGCAAGCGCGGAGCGCGTCAGCACGGCTCCGCGCGGATATCCGGTCGTCCCGGACGTGTAGATCACGGCCGCCGCATCCGCATCCAGGCGGCCGCCTGCTGCCGCGCGCAGTTCTGCATCGCGTTCGGGTGCCGTCAGCCGTGGATGCAGCAGCAGCGCGGGAATGCGCCGTTCGAGCAGTGCATACAGCGAAACGACGGTGTCGAGCGCATTGGCCGCGTCCAGCGGATACGGCCCGGCTGCGCGTTGGTCGAGTTCAAGCGAACGCAGGCGCTCCCGCGTCAGCTCGGCGAGTTCCGAAAACGTGAAGCGCCGGCCGTCGACGCACAGCGCGATTGCTCCCGGCGCCTGCCTTGCCGCGGCGAAGACGGACAGAGCCTCGCTGGCCTGCATCGATTGCCGCCGGATCGCCGCCCCCGGGATCCGCGCCGTCAGGGAAGACGGCGGAACTTGCGAAAGTCCGGCTTGCGCTTTTCGAGGTAGGCGTTCTTGCCTTCCTTGCCCTCTTCGGACAGATAGAACAGCAACGTCGCATTGCCGGCCAGTTCCTGCAGCCCCGCCTGGCCATCGCAGTCCGCATTCAGCGCGGCCTTCAGGCAGCGCAGAGCGATCGGGCTGTTGGCGAGCATCTCGCGACACCACTGAACCGTCTCCGCCTCCAGCCGTTCATACGGCACGACGGCGTTGACCAGGCCCATCTCGAGCGCCTGCTGCGCGTCGTACTGCCGGCACAGGAACCAGATTTCGCGCGCTTTCTTCTGTCCGACGATGCGTGCCATGTACGAAGCGCCGTAGCCGCCGTCGAAGCTGCCGACCTTGGGTCCTGTCTGTCCGAAGCGCGCGTTGTCGGCGGCGATCGTGATGTCGCAGATCATGTGCAGCACATGCCCGCCGCCGATCGCATAGCCCGCGACCATCGCCACCACGGGCTTGGGCAGGGTGCGGATCTGCCGCTGCAGGTCGAGCACGTTCAGGCGCGGCACGCCGTCGTCACCGACGTAACCGCCTTCACCCCGCACGCGCTGATCGCCGCCGGAGCAGAACGCGTCCTTGCCCTGCCCCGCCAGGATGATGACGCCGATGTCGGGATCGTCGCGAGCGTCGTTGAACGCCGCCTGCATCTCGCTCACGGTAAGCGGCCGGAATGCGTTGCGCACCTCGGGCCGGTTGATCACGATCTTGGCGATGCCCTCTTCGGCCTTGGCGTAGATGATGTCCTCGTAGCCGGGCACCGGCTTCCATATCGGCAGCGGCGCGGGCGTCGTTGCGTTCATGCTGTTCTCCGTCTCGATTGGATCAGTCGAATTCGAATCCGGCCCGCAGGCCGTCGCGGCGCAATTGATCAGCGGCGGTCAGTCGATCTTGGCACCGGCTGCATGCACCAGCTTGCCCCACTTCTCGGCACCGGCGGCGACGAAGCGCGCGAATTCTTCCGGTGTGGTCGGAACCGGCTGCGCGCCGCGCGAGATCAGCAGGTCGCGCAACTGCGGCTCATCGAGCGCCTGCCGGATCGCGGCGTTGAGTCGCGCGACGATCGGCGCGGGGGTGCCTGCCGGCGCGAAGATCCCGTCCCAGGCGCTGATCTCGAAGCCCGGCAACCCGGATTCCGCGATGGTCGGATATTCCGGCGCGCCCGGGAAGCGCCGCGCCGTCGTGACCGCCAGGCCGCGCACCTTGCCGTCCTTCGCGAGCGGGTACGCGTTCGGCATCACGTCGATCATCATCTGCACCTGGCCGCCGATCAGGTCGGTGATCGCGAGCGCTCCGCCGCGATAGGGCACGTGGACGATGTTGATGCCGGCCATCGTCTTGAAGAGTTCGCCGGCGAGATGCGATGTCGTGCCATTGCCTGCCGACGCGAAATTGATCTTGCCGGGATGTTCCTTCGCGTACTGGATCAGTTCCTTGACCGAATGCACCGGCAGGTCGCGGTTGACGATCAGCAGTGCGGCAATCGACGTCATCCGCGACACGGGCACGAAGTCCTTGACCGGATCGAAGCGCAGGTTGCCGTACAGGCTTGCATTGATGCCGTGCGTCCCGTTCGTGCCGTAAAGCAGCGTGTAGCCGTCGGGGGCCGCGCGTGCCACCAGCTCCGCACCCACGTTGCCGCCCGCGCCCGGCCGATTCTCGATCACGATGCTCTGGCCGAGCAGGTCCG
>JBLMYK010000230.1:0-26778 GCA_050258235.1 Gemmatimonadota bacterium
GGACTTCAGCGCCAGCGCGACCGCCTCGCCGTCGACCGACGTCATCCACGGCACGCCGGGTGCGATTTCGGTCCCCACCGCCAGCGCCTGGAACCCGAGCACCCCGGCGAGCGATTCGACCACCGCGCCCGAAGTCTCGCCACCGGCCACCACGAAGCGCCGCACACCCGCCGCCGCGAGTTCGCGTGCGATGTCGCGGAAGGCATCCTCGACCAGCGTGGCCGCGCGCTCGCGGCCAAGCGCTGCCTGAGTGCGTGCGAGCTGGTCGGGCGGCACCGACGCGCTGATCAGGACCGGTCGCGCGCCGAGATGCGCGCGTGCCCACGCGATCGCATCGGCCAGTTCGCCGGGACCGGCAGCGAGCGCCTCAGGCGCGATGCGCCTCGCCGGCAGGCGATCGGTAACGGCGGCGATCTGCGCGAGCGTGGCCTGCGAGCAGCTGCCGGCCAGGATCACCGCGGGGCCCCTCACCGTGCGCGTGGCAACGTCGCGCCCGAGCGCATGATCCCGCAGCGCCGCCGCGAGCCCCATGCCGAGTCCCGCGCCGCCGGTGGTCAACGGTAGGTCGACTGCGGCCTGTGCCGTCGAGCGCAGATGTGCATCGGTCGTCGCATCGATCACCGCGTGTCGACAGCCCTGTTCGCGCAGCACGTGCAGGCGTGCCACGATCGCGTCCGCGCCCGCATCGACGGCCGCATAAGTCACGAGCCCGACCCTGTGCGCGGTCTGCGCCTGCAGCACGCGGACCAGATTGGCATCGGTCATCGGCGTCAGCGGGTGATTGCGCATGCTCGATTCGGAAAGCAGCTCCTCGCCGACGAACAGGTGGCCGAGGTAGACGGTGCGCTGGTTGCGCGGATACGCGGGCGTCGCCGGCACGATCGGCGCGGCCAGGGCGTCCGCCAGCACATCGGTGACCGGGCCGATGTTTCCCTCCGGCGTCGAATCGAAGGTCGAGCAGTACTTGAAGAAGATGCGTTGCGCGCCGTGCGCGCGCAGCCACGCCATCGAATCGAGCGCCATCCGGCAAGCGTCGGCAGCGGCAATCGTGCGCGACTTCAGCGCGACCACGACCGCATCCGCATCCGTAGCGGCAAGCTCGGCGCGCGGTACGCCGTTGACCTGCACAACCGTGAGGCCCTCGCGTCGCAAATTGACCGCAAGGTCGGTCGCTCCGGTCAGGTCGTCGGCGATACATCCCAGCAGCATGGCGCGTCAGTGTGACACGAGAACCTATCTCAGAATCCCCGGAGGTCGGGGACTCTGAGATAGGTTCCAAAGGGAAGGGCCAGCGCCATTGCAGCGACTGGCCCTTCGACGGCGGGCACGGATGCCCGCTCATGGTGGTGTATCAGCGATACACCAGAACCGGGATGGTGCTGTGTGTCAGTACCTTCTGCGTCTCACTCCCTAGCAAAACGGCGCTCAGGCCGCGCCGGCCATGCGACGCCATGAAGATCGCGTCGCAATCATTGCCCTTCGCCATCTCGATGATCGCCTCGTAGGGCGAAAACGATCTGGCAATCTTGGATTCGACCTCCACTCCTGCCGCCTTGGCGGCAGCCTCGAGCCCGGCCAGTCGCTCCTGCGCGGCCTTGTTCATCCGCGCTTCGTAATCCTCGTAGGATTCGGGCCGGTATTCCGAGAGGGACGAATAGGAGTACGGCTCGACGACCGTCATTCCGACAATCCTGGCGCCGAGCCTCTTCGCCATGTCGATCGCCCCGCTGATCGCGCGTGCCGACAGTTCGGAGCCGTCGGTGGGAAGCAGGATCTTCTTGAACATCTATCACTCCCTGTTACGCGATTTCATCCTAGGCGGACGGCGGACAGCGCTTGTTGACTGCGATCAATGGCCTCCGCCGTCGTCACTTGGTCTGCTGTGCCAGCCACTGTAGCGCAGCCGCCGCGGCGGCGAATCCGAGCGGCGCCGTGACCGCCACAGTCGATCCATAGCCGGCACACGCGAGTCGCGCGGCCGGATCGCAGTCTTCCGCCGGCCGGCGGACCGGCTCGTCGGAAAAGACGGCGACGACCCCGAAGCGTGGCGCCCGAAGCTCGCGCTCGCGCGGAAACCCATGGCGACGCCGCAGCCGATAGCGAAGCTTCGACAGCAGCGGATCGCCCTCCGCGCGCGCGAGGTCGTCCTGCCGGATGCGCGTCGGGTCGGTGCGCCCTCCTGCGGCTCCGCAGGTCACGATGAACACGCCGTGCGCGCGGCAATGCGCGATCAACGCCGCCTTGGCCGACACCTGGTCGATGCAATCGATCACGGCGTCGGCCGTCGGCAGCAGCGCGGCGACGTTTTCGGGTGCAATGAAGTCCTCGATGGTCGTGACGCGACAGGCCGGATTGATCGCCGTGATGCGCTCCGCCATCGCGACGACCTTGGCCTTGCCGTACTCATCGCCGAGCGCGTGGACCTGCCGGTTGGTGTTGCTCTCGGCAATGTGGTCCAGATCGATCAGAGTGATCGCGCCCACGCCGCTGCGCCCCAGCGCCTCGACCGCCCAGGAGCCCACGCCGCCGATGCCGACGACGACGACATGAGCGCGCGTGAAGCGATCGTACGCGGCACCACCATACAGGCGCGCCACCCCGCCGAAGCGGCGTTGCAGATCGGCTGCCGACGAGTCGGTGAGATTCATGGGGTCATTGTATTGACCGCCGCCCGCTGCGCCGATAATTCGCCTGCCATGAGCGTGATCGCCCCGCCCACCGCCAAGCCGCTGGAGAGCTACCGCCCTTACTGGGCGAAGCGCTTCGGCACCGCACCGTTCCTGCCCATGTCGCGCGCCGAGATGGACGCGCTCGGCTGGGACAGTTGCGACGTCGTGATCGTCACCGGAGACGCGTACGTCGATCACCCGAGCTTCGGCATGGCCGTGATCGGACGCGCGCTCGAGGCGCAGGGGTTCCGCGTGGGAATCATCGCGCAGCCGGACTGGCAATCGGCGGAACCGTTCGCCGTACTCGGCCGGCCGAACCTGTTCTTCGGCGTCACCGCCGGCAACATGGATTCGATGATCAACCGCTACACCGCGGACCGCAAGATCCGCAGCGACGACGCGTACACGCCGGGCGGCATCGGCGGCAGGCGTCCGGACCGCAGCTCGCTCGTCTACGCGCAACGCTGCCGCGAGGCGTTTGGCGACGTTCCGGTCGTGCTTGGCGGCATCGAGGCATCGCTGCGCCGGATCGCCCACTACGACTACTGGCAGGACAAGGTGCGGCGTTCGATCCTGGTCGACGCCAAGGCGGACCTGCTGCTGTACGGCAACGCCGAGCGCGCGATCGTCGAGATTGCGCACCGTCTGGCCGCGCGCGAGCCGATCGATAAGATCACCGACGTGCGCGGCACCGCGTTCATGCGCCGCACCGGCGACCCGAGCGCGCAGGGCTGGTTCGAGATCGATTCCACCGAGATCGACGCGCCCGGCCGCGTCGACGAGCACATCAGCCCGTATCAGGAGCGGTCGGCGCGCAGGGAGTGCGCGGAGCGGCCGATCACATTCTTGCGCGCTGCAGGCGGAAAGATGAAGCTGCCGCCGCGCGACCGAACCGTGATCCGCCTGCCGTCGTACGAGCAGGTGAAGAGCGACCCGGTGCTGTACGCGCATGCCAACCGCGTGCTGCACCAGGAGACCAACCCCGGCAACGCACGCGCGCTGGTGCAGGCACACGGCGACCGCGACCTGTGGCTGAATCCGCCGCCGATCCCGCTCGCCACCGCGGAAATGGATCACGTGTTCGACCTGCCCTACGCACGCGCGCCACATCCGCGTTATGGCATGGACAAGATCCCCGCGTGGGAGATGATCCGCTTCTCGGTCAACATCATGCGCGGCTGCTTCGGCGGCTGCACTTTCTGTTCGATCACCGAACACGAAGGCCGCATCATCCAGAGCCGCTCGGAGGACTCGATCATCCGCGAGATCGAGGCGATCCGCGACCGCGTCAAGGGCTTCACCGGCGTGATCTCCGACCTCGGTGGACCGACCGCCAACATGTACCGCATCGCATGCAGGTCGCGCGAGATCGAGGCCGCTTGCCGCAAGCCGAGCTGCGTGTACCCCGGCATCTGCCCGAACCTGAACACCGATCACTCGGCGCTCATTCATCTGTATCGCCGCGCACGCACGCTGCCCGGCATCAAGAAGGTGCTGATCGGCTCGGGCGTGCGCTACGACCTGGCGCTCGAGTCGCCCGCGTACGTGCGCGAGCTGGCCACGCATCACGTCGGCGGATATCTGAAGATCGCGCCCGAGCACACCGAGGAGGGGCCGCTGGCCAAGATGATGAAGCCGGGCATCGGCACCTACGACCGCTTCAAGCAGCTGTTCGACGCCGCGAGCCGGGCAGCCGGCAAGGAGCAGTACCTGATCCCGTACTTCATCGCCGCGCACCCGGGCACGAGCGACGAAGACATGATGAACCTGGCGCTGTGGCTGAAGAAGAACGGCTTCCGTGCCGACCAGGTGCAGACGTTCTATCCGTCGCCGATGGCCACCGCCACCGCGATGTATCACTCCGGCCGCGATCCGCTGCGCAAGATCACGCGCGACAGCGAGCGCGTCGACGTCGTGCGCGGCGAACGGCGCCGGCGACTGCACAAGGCGTTCCTCCGCTATCACGACCCCAATAACTGGCCGCTGCTGCGCGAAGCGCTGCGCGCGATGGGGCGCGCCGACCTGATCGGCAACGGCAAGAAGCATCTGGTGCCCGCGTGGCAGCCGATGACCGACGGCAGCTATCACAGCGCGCGGCGCAAGAACTCGACTCCCAAGAGTGCACGCACGTCGGCCGTGACGAAGGGAAGGATGCTGACGCAGCACACGGGGCTGCCGCCGCGGGACACCGGGCGGGCAAAGACGAATGGCCCGACAAGGAGACCACGCTAACGGCATGCAGAATCGTCGGCCCCAGGCATTCAACCAGCGACGCTGGGGCAGGGAGTTCGCGCCGAAGCGCATCGCATGCGCCCTGCGCTCCGCACAGCCGCTTCTTGAGGTGTGCCCTTGCCTCATCACCCCGGACCGGCCTGAGCTCGATCAATGGCAGACGACCTTGGGCCGGCCGTTGTTGCATGGCACCGGTCGTTCCGGCAATGAGCGGATGCACACGTAGACCCGCTCTTTGACGATTTTGCCGGCTACATATGGAATTCTCTGATCGACCGTGCTAGCTTGACGGCCGCCCGAATGATGGCTGCCGGTCTGCGCAGTAGAAAGGTGAGGTGCAAAACGATCAGATCTGTGTTTTGAAGTAGTTGACATCCACTCGAGAATCGAGATGCAACACTTTGGGAGAGACACGCCTATGACAAGCGAAATATCAACGCAAAAGATCCAGGCGAATCCGAAATACCATGAGCTAGTCCGCCAGCGCGACAGTCTCGCCTGGACGCTGTCGGTGCTCGTGCTGATCATCTACTTCGGCTTCATTCTCATGATCGCCTTTGCCGGCGATTTCCTCACCCAACCCATTTCCGCGACCAGCGTGATTCCGATCGGCATGCCGATCGGCGTCGGTGTGATCCTGGCCTCGATCGTGTTGACCGGCATCTACGTTTACCGGGCCAACACGACCTTCGACCACCTGATTCGCGAAATCATCGAGGAAAGCGCCAAATGAGCACGCCGAAATCTTCGCTATCGACCAGGCTCGCGTTCGCCGCGACCTCGATCACCTCGCTGCTGTATGCCGCGGCGGCGACCGCGCAAGGAACGGCGCCGCAGGAGCCGCCGGTCAACTGGCACGCGATCGTGATGTTCATCATCTTCGTCGCCATCACGCTCGGGATCACATACTGGGCGGCGACGCGCACGAAGACGGCGACCGATTTCTACGCCGCCGGACGCGGCATCACCGGTCTGCAGAACGGCCTGGCAATCGCGGGCGACTACATGTCGGCTGCGTCCTTCCTCGGCATCGCCGCGCTCGTGTACTTCAACGGGTTCTACGGCCTGATCTTCTCGGTGGGCTGGCTCGTCGGATGGCCGCTGATCCTGTTCCTGATCGCGGAACGATTGCGCAACCTGGGCAAGTTCACCTACGCCGACGTTGCGTCGTTCCGTCTCAAGCAAGGTCCGGTCCGCACGATGGCCGCGATCGGATCGCTGATCGTCGTGATCTGGTATCTGATCGGCCAGGCCGTCGGTGCCGGCCAGCTGCTGCATACGCTGGTGCCGCAGGTCTCGTACAAGGTTTCGATCGTCGTCGTCGGCGCGCTGATGATCATCTACGTCACGTTCGGCGGAATGAAAGCGACGACCTGGGTGCAGATCATCAAGGCGGCCCTGCTTCTGGGCGGCGCCACGCTGATCGCGCTCGGCGTGATGGTGCACGCGGGCTTCAGCTTCGAGAAACTTTTCGCCGAGGCGGTCGCGATCCATCCCAAGCACCTCGAAATCATGAAGTCGGTCGTCCCGATCGGCGCCAAGCCGAACGCGATCGAATCGATTTCGCTCGGCATGACGCTGATGTTCGGCACCGCGGGCCTGCCGCACATCCTGATGCGCTTCTTCACCGTGACCGATGCCAAGGCGGCGCGGAAGTCGGTGCTCTACGGCACCGTGTTCATCGGCTACTTCTACATCCTGACCTTCATCATCGGCTTCGGCGCCATCGTCCTCGTGGCCAACAGGCCGGAGTATGTGGTCGACGTCACCAAGAACATCCTCAACCTCAAGGGTGGGGGCAGCATGCCGGCGGTCTATCTGGCGCACGCGATCGGCGGGGACTTCTTCCTCGGATTCATCGCGGCGGTGGCATTCGCCACGATTCTTGCCGTGGTGTCCGGGTTGACGCTCGCCGGTGCGTCGGCACTGTCGCATGACATCTACGCCAACGTGATCATGAAGGGCAAGGCGACCGAGGCGCAGGAAGTCTGGGTGTCGAAGCTTTGCGTGATCGGGCTGGGCATCCTGGCGGTGATCCTCGGCATCGCTTTCGAGAAGCAGAACGTGGCCTACATCGTCGCGCTGACCTTCTCGATTGCGGCCTGCTCGAACTTCCCGATCCTGGTGCTGTCGGTGTTCTGGAAGGGGCTGACCACGCGCGGGGCGGTGCTCGGCGGCTATGTCGGCATCTTGGGATCGATCATCCTGCTGATCATCGGCCCGACGGTCTGGACCAAGGTGCTCAACATGGGACCGGCGATCTTCCCGTACGACTTCCCGACCTTCGTCGTGCTGCCGGCCGTGCTGATCGTTGCCTACATCGCGTCGGTCACCGATTCGAGCGAGAGCGCGCAGAAGGAACGCGGCGCGTTCGATGCCCAGGAGGTCCGGTCGGAAACCGGCTTGGGCGCGGAGGCAGCTGCCGCCCACTGATCGCGCGATCCGCAACATGCAAATGGCCGCCGGGATTTCCCGGCGGCTTTTTTTGCGCTCAGGTCAGCCGTCAGCGGCCGTATTCCATCAATCCGACGTAACGCGCCAGGCGCGACTGCAGCCTGCTTGCCTGGCGCATCGACTCGATCAGGATCCGGCGCTCGAGTTCGTTCAGGCTGTCCAAGGGGAGAAAGTTGTGAAGCCCCTGCCCGCTTGCCTTCAGCGCAACCTGGTGCTTCAGGCGCAAGGCCTGGAGGAACTCGAAAGCTTCCACCCAGGCGGCCACCTCGGCCGCAGGGAAATCCAGCTTCCGCCCCGCATCGCGCAGGCGTTCGACGGTGTTGGTGCCAGGCACTTCCGCAGCCAGTCCCAGAATCCGCGCGGCATCGACGAACGGGGTAATGCCGTTCACCTTCAGGTCGATCGAGTTCGGGTGTTCGTCGCCCCCGGTCGGCACGAGGTCGCGGATGAACCCGAGCGGGGGCTGATTGTTCAGCGCGATCTGCGCCATCTGGGCGAAGAACAGCCGGTTCCCGCCGGCGAAACGGATCAGCCAGCGGCGCAGGTCGGTCGCCAACGAGGTTTCGCCGTACTGCGCGCGGAAATCGAAGAAGATCGACGCATTCAGCTGCGCCTCGGGATCGCCCTGGTAGATCCAGTCGGCAAAGCGCTTCTGCCACTCCTCCGTCGAAAGGCAACAGCGCGGATTGCCGGCCATGATCCCGCCGCGGCACAGGGGGATGCCGCAGTCGGCCAGCGCCTGGTTAACGCGCTGCGCAACCGGCAACAACCGTTCGCGAACTTCGTCCGCAGTTGATTCGGGGCCCTGTCGAAAGATGATTCCGTTGTCCTGGTCGGTGCTCAGAGTCTGCTCGAAGCGGCCGGCACTGCCCATTTCGATGAAACACCACGGCAGGCCGCCAAGGTCCGCGTCTCGCGTCTCGAGCCGGATGATCTGCTGGGTAAGGACATCGTTCAGCGTCGAGATCAGGCGCGTGACCTGCGCCGCTCCGAGTTCCTGCCGAAGCAGGCTCGTCGCCAGCTCGTGGACCCTGCCGCTGGCCCGCACGAGGCTCGCGACGTCCTCGGCGCGGCGAAGGTCGGCACCGATGCGCCGTACCAGGCCGGCCGGACGCATGAACAGATCGCGCTCCGAAACGACGCCCACCAGCTTGCCGTTTTCGACGACCGCCACGTGGTGGATCCCCTGCCCCGCCATCAACAGCGCCGCTTCGTAGGCGCTGGCGCCCGGAGACAATGCTTTCAGGTTGCCGCTCATCACGCGGGAGATCGGCAGCGACAGGTCGATTCCGGGCAGCGTCACGCGGTCGAGCACGTCGCGGACGGTGAAAATGCCGATCGGAGAGAAGTTCTCCTCGCACACGACCAGCGCGCCGACGCCGAGCCGGTGCATCGTCTCGATGGCCTGGCGCACCGGGGTGTCAGGCGCGCAATGGACGGGTTCGCGCTGGATCATGGACGACAGCGGGCTTCCCATCGCCCCCGGCTCGATATCGGCGAACTGAGCGCCGACTCGGTCACCGACGCCGTCGGCCGGACTGCTCTCTTCGTTCATGGGCGCAGCGATCCGTCTATCTGCTCCGCACCATCTGCACGATCTGATCGACATCGACCGTGCGCGCCTGCTGCTCGATCTGCGGCATGTACCGCGCCTGCAATTTTCTGCCCTCGCCGAGCATGTCGTCGAACGCGTCCTTCAGCATCTGCGCGTTCATCGTGCGGCCGCCTGCGTAGTAGCGCCGGGCCACCTGCCCGAGCGCGTAAGTGGTGGCGAACGAGAATGCGATGCTGGTGGCACTGCGCGCCAGTCCGCCGAACATGCCGCCCGCCGCCTTGCCGAACAGCCCGCCGATCAGCTTGCGGCCGATTTCCTCCAGGTACTGGCCCGTCAGACCGACGCCCATCGCCGCGAGCAGGTCCTTGATGTGGCCGCGATCGAGTTCGTAGCCGTGCGCCTTGCCGACCCGGTACACCATCTTCATCTGCAGCGGGATGATCGCCATCGACGCCATCGATTGTGGCAGCAGTTCGAGGGCGCCATTGAGGATCGCGTAGTTGAGGACCATCTTGTCGAGTTCCTCGCCCGACACTAAGGGTGAGCTGGCAACGATCGCCCCCGGCTGCGCCGCCGGCGCGTCCGACGCCAGCGGAGTGGTCACCAGCGCGTCGACAGTGGCCGCCGCCCCGGCAATCTGCGGCTGCGACAGCCCGAGCGCGTTGCCGAGTTCGGACAGGAAAAGCGTCTCTGCATCATTGCGCAGCCTGTCCGCGTCGCATACCCCGACGGCGAGCTCGAACGCAAGCTGTTTCATCTCCGGCGACGACAGCTGCGCCGCCGCAGCTGCGACCGTGGCCTGCTTCAGCAGCACGTCGCGGTACAGCGCGGCCACGTTGACGTCATCGCCACCGAGGGATTCGGCGACCCGCCGCACTTCTTCGCGTTCCGCATCGGTATTGCTGTTGTCAGCAAACGCGGCCAGCAGGGCGATCGTCAGGATGGCGTTCTTTTCGGTCGGATTCATCGTGGGCTCACGCCGGTCGGGTGGCAACGGGTCCTATGTTGCGTTCGCGACGCCGCAAGTCAAGCCGGCATATCGCGCCCCGGCGACGGTTGACCTGCGTCAATCGCCGGAACTGCGGCTGCGCCAGTCCCGTCCCCTAGTCCGGGATCAGGCACAACAGCCCGCGGCCGGCACGTGATAATTCATGGGGGCCGTAAATGGGGGCACGAATCGAATAATGGAAACCTCGGCGACATCGACGTTCGAGCGCGTGATTGCCACCTATCCGTCGCTCGCCGGCCTGCCAGCCGCGCTGCGCGACGAGATCGAGCGCAACCTGGCGGTGACGCGCGTTCCGGCGGGCACGCCGATGTTCCGCGAAAAGGATTCGTGCAGCGCATTCCCGATCATCCTGTCGGGACGCGTACGCATCGCGCGCACGATGGAAAATGGCCGCGAACTGGTGCTGTACGAAGTCGAACCGGGCGAAAGCTGCGTGCTGTCGACCAGCTGCCTGCTCGGCAACTCGCGATACAACGCACACGCAACGTGCGCGACCGACGTGGAGATCGCCACCCTGCCACGCTCGGTGTTCGACCGGCTGGTGACCGAGCACAAGCCGTTCCGCGAGGAAGTCTTCCACCTGTTCGGCGAACGCCTGGTGCGGCTGGTCGAGCTGGTTGAGTCGATCGGCTTCCAGCGGCTCGACCAGCGGCTCGCGGCCGCGCTGCTCGGCAAGGGACAGCATCTGGCAACGTCGCACGAGCAGCTGGCGCAGGCACTGGCGGTATCGCGCGAGTCGATCAGCCGCATGCTCAAGCAGTTCGAGGAACAGGGATGGGTGAAGCTGCGCCGCGGCGCGATCGAGATTCTGCAGCCGCGCGAACTGCGCAACGTCGCGACCGGCCAGACGCCCGCGGCAGCGACGCAGGGTGACACGGGTCACTGAGGATGCGCTGGCTGCCTCCTAGATTCTGCGCTCACGCCCACGAACGGGCCGAGGCGCAACAGCAGAGGGGAGTTGCAGATGAAAGCAAACGTTGGCGGAGTGGATCGCGTGGTACGGATCGTGGCAGGCGTCGTCCTGATCGCGTTGGCAATGATGAATGTGATCGGCGCGTGGGGCTGGATCGGGGTCGTTGTCGCAGCCACCGGGCTGTTCCGATTCTGCCCGGCGTACTTTCCGTTCGGAATTAGCACCTGCGCGACGAAACCGGCCGCAGGCAAGTAGCTTCCTCGCTGGCGCCGAGCCGCGCCCGGCGCCGGCATTGAAGTTGACCGCGTGCCCGGTTGGCGCGCGAGGCTGCCGTACACTGGATTCGTCGAAAAGAACAAACGTCGCGAGGGCGTCCGATGAGAATCCTGATTCCGGTGGACGGCAGCAAATTCAGCACTGCGGCGGTCGATTTCGTCGCATCGCGCGCAACGCTGATCGGCAACGAACCTTCGATCGAGCTGCTCAACGTGCAGGCTCCGGTGCCCGCACGCGCTGCGCGCGTGGTCGGCAAGGCCACGCTGCAGTCGTATCACGACGACGAATCGACGCGCGCGCTGAAACCCGGGCTGGCCGCGCTCGCCAAGGCGGGCATGACTGCAATGAGCGGTTACGTGGTCGGCCACGCGGCCGAGGAGATCGCACGGCGCGCGGACAAGGACGAAGTCGACCTGATCGTGATGGGCTCGCACGGGCACGGCGCGTTGCTCCAGCTCGTGCTCGGTTCGGTGACCAACGGCGTGCTGGCGCACACGAGGAAGCCGATGCTGCTGGTTCGCGACCGCGCCGCACCGAAGGCCGATTCGCTGCATGCCGGCATCGCGATCGATGGCAGCAAGTTCGGGCGCGCCGCGGCCAGGTACGTGCTGAAGCATCGCCATCTGTTCGGCGCGGCGCCGACATTCACGCTGATCCACGTGGTGCCCGATTTCGCCGGCGCGGTCATGCCCGACATGGCCGGGCTCGCGCTGCCGGCTTACTCGGACGACGAAATCAGGGCGCTGCAGCGCAAGGCGTTCGAAACGGCAGTAGCGCCCGTGCGCAAGCTGTTCGAAAAGGAAGGCGTGAAGGTCGAGGAGGCGTGCCTCGTCGGCGCTGCGGCCGAAGAGATCGCCGCGTTCGCGAAGAAGCGCAAGCTCGACGTGCTGGTGCTCGGTTCGCACGGCCACGGTGCATTCAAGAATGCCGTGCTCGGCTCGGTCGTCACGCGGGTGGCGCATATCACGACGATTCCGCTGCTGCTGGTGCGCGAGGCCTGATCACCCGGCCCCGACCGGGCGGTACATTGCGGCGTATGGCGGCCGGGTTCAGGGCGCAGGCGCGAAATGTTGCGCCTGCATCTTCGGCACGCGGCCGCACCGCGATCCACACCCTGGAGCGACACGATGAACCAGATCGACCTCAACGAACGCGTCGCGGTGATCACCGGCGGCGCACGCGGCATCGGCTATGCAATCGCCGAGCGCCTGCTGCGCTCCGGTGCGACGGTATCCCTGTGGGACATCGATGCCGCGCGGCTGCGCGAAGCGGAGCAGTTGCTGGCGAAGACGGCCGGATCGAGCGCGCGCACCGCCGCGCAGGTCGTCGAGCTGACCGAAGAGCAGGCGGTGCAGCAGGCCACCGCAGCGACGATTGCGACGCTTGGCCGGATCGACATCCTGGTGAACAACGCCGGCATCACCGGCGGCAACGCGCCGACCTGGGAACTGTCACCCGAAACCTGGCGGCGCGTGATCGAGGTGAACCTGATCGGACCCTATCTCACGTGCCGGGCGATCGTGCCGGAAATGCTCAAGCGCGGTTACGGGCGGATCGTGAACATCGCCTCGATTGCCGGCAAGGAAGGCAATCCGAATGCGTCGCACTACAGCGCCTCGAAAGCCGGCCTGATCAGCCTGACGAAGTCGCTCGGCAAGGAACTCGCCACCCGCGGCGTGCTGGTCAACTGCATCACGCCCGCAGCCGCGCAGACGGAGATGTTCGCGCAGATGAAGCAGGAGCACATCGACTACATGCTGTCGAAGATCCCGATGAACCGATTCCTCAAGGTCGAAGAGGCTGCGGGGCTGGTCGCGTGGCTGGCGTCCGAGGACTGCTCGTTCAGTACCGGCGCGGTGTTCGACATATCGGGCGGACGCGCGGTGTACTAGAGGAACCGGCGCGCCACCCTACGGATTGTGCGTGAACGGCAGATGACGGTCCCGACCATCAGGCAGGTACGCGCCTACACGGTGCGCGGCGGCGGCGCCGACTACCACGACCAGGGCCAGGGCCACTGGATCGACGACCACATCGCCACGCCGATGAGCAAGTACCCGCGGTACCGGGCGAGCCGGCAGTCGTTCGGCATCAACGTGCTCGGCACGCTGGTGGTCGAGGTGGAGGCAAGCGACGGCACGGTGGGCTTCGGAGTCACCACCGGCGGCGAACCCGGGGCATGGATCGTCGAAAGGCACCTCGCGCGCTTTGTCGAGGGCGCGCAGGTCTCTGACCTCGAGCGCATCTGGGACCAGATGTATCTGGCTACGCTCTTCTACGGGCGCAAGGGCATCGTCGTGAACGCGATCAGCGGCGTCGATCTGGCGCTGTGGGACCTGCTTGGCAAGCTGCGCGGCGAGCCCGTCTGCCGTTTGCTCGGCGGCCCGGTGCGCGAAGAGCTGGTCTTCTATGCCACCGGTGCGCGGCCGGACCTTGCCCAGGAAATGGGGTTCATCGGCGGCAAGTTGCCGTTGCACCACGGGCCCGCCGAGGGCGAAGAAGGCCTGCGTCGAAACGTGCAACTGCTGGCCGATATGCGCCAGCGCGTCGGCGACGATTTCTGGCTGATGTACGACTGCTGGATGAGCCTTGACCTCGACTACGCGACCCGGCTGGCGCACGCGGCGCACGCTTACCGGCTCAAGTGGATCGAGGAAGCGCTGCCGCCGGACGACTACTGGGGTTACGCCGTGCTGCGCAAGCGGGTGCCGCCGCAGATGCTGGTCGCGACCGGCGAGCACGAGGCGACGCGTCACGGCTTTCGCCTGCTGCTCGACATGCAGTGCTGCGACATCGTCCAGCCCGACGTCGGCTGGTGCGGCGGCATCACCGAACTGATCAAGATCTCCGCGCTCGCCGACGCGCACGGCGTGATGGTCGTGCCGCACGGGTCGAGCGTGTACAGCTACCACTTCGTGGTCACGCGGCACAACAGCCCGTTCGCGGAGTTCCTGATGATGGCGCCGCAGGCCGACCGCGTGGTGCCGATGTTCCACCCGCTGCTGCTCGACGAACCGGTGCCGGTCAATGGCCGCCTGAAGGCATCCGCGCTCGAGGCGCCCGGATTCGGCGTGCGGCTGAATCCGGACTGCCGGCGGGAACGCCCGTTCGCGCATTGAGCCGTCCGCGGGCCGGGCAGTTCCCGCACGACGATCCGTCACGCCAGCGCCGGTTCCTCCACTGCGATCGCGTTCGCCGCCGCCGCGATCACCGCGGCAATGCGGCCGACGTCGCGCAACTGCTCGACGCTCATGCCCGACTGCTTCAGCAGCGAGTAGTGCGACTGCACGCAGTGATGGCACTTGCCGACGATGCTGGCGGCAAGCGCGTACAGCTCGAACAGCCGCCGGTCCACGCCACCGTGCGTCGCGTACGCCTGCATCCGCAGCTGCGCGGGGCGCGCCTTCATTTCCGGATCCCCGGTCATTTCGACGAACGGATACCAGACGTTGTTCATGCCCATCAGGGCTGCCGCCGTCAGCGCGGCGCCGGCCTCGACATCGCTGAGCGCCCCGCTGGCGCGGATGATCGACACGAGGCGCGGGTTGCGGGTCGCGTAGGCGGCAGCGAGCGCCACGCCGACCGCTTCGTTGGCCGGCAGCGTCGAGCGCGCGATCGTGCCGTCCAGGTTCAGGCGCACGTCCTTGGCGTAGTCGGGAACGAGCGACTTGATCTCGTTGATGAATTCCATCGCCGGCCTCAGTTCAGCGTGGCGGGCGCCGGTGACGCGTTCAGCGTCGCCGAGCCGATCGCGCGGTTGCACGGGCACAGCTCGTCGGTCTGCAGGCCGTCGAGGATGCGCAGCGTCTCCTCCGGGCTGCGGCCGACGTTCAGGTTGTTGACCGACACGTGCTGGATCACGTTGTCCGGGTCGACGATGAAGGTAGCGCGCAGCGGCACGCCGGCGTCCACGTCGCGCACGCCGAGCATGTCGATCAGCGATCCGGTCACGTCGGCGAACATCCAGTGGTTCAGGCGGTCCAGATCCTTGTGATCGCGGCGCCAGCCGAGCTTGACGAATTCGTTGTCGGCGCTGCCAGCGAGGAGCACCGCGTCGCGCTCCTCGAAGTCCTTCGCCAGGCGGGCATAGCCGACGATCTCGGTCGGACAGACGAAGGTGAAGTCCTTCGGGTAGAAGTAGATCACCTTCCACTTGCCGGCGAACGACTTCTCGGTGATGTCCTCGAACGCGGACACGCCGTCTTCCTCGTGATGGTTGAAGCCGGGTTTCACGCCGGTGACGCGGAAGGGGTCGAGTTTCTGGCCTACGGTCTTCATGGTTGAGCTCCTTTGCGGTTGAATGGACAGGTCGATTCGTCGACGCACCGGACTATGGCGGTCGCGAGCCGCGTCTTCCAATTGAATGTTTCAAACCCCGCGATAGTTGGGGTTTGCGACAATGCGCACCGCTGCGAATGAAGACATCCTCGGCACACATCGCCTCGCCGGTGCTCGCGTGGTATTTCGTCACCGTCTGGGGCTCCGGCTATCTCGCGTCGAAGGTCGGCCTGCAGTACGCGCCGCCGTTCACCTTTCTGACGCTGCGCTTCGTGATCGGCATCGTGCTGCTGCTGCCGCTGATGTTCGTGTGGCACCGGCAGGAGCCGCTGCGCTTTCCGGCATCCGCGCGCGAATGGCGCCACGTGATCGTGGCCGGACTGCTGATGCACGCGGCCAACCTCGGCGGCAGCCACTATTCGCAGTACCTCGGCATGTCGGCCGGCATCACCGCGCTGGTGCTGGCCACGCAGCCGCTGGTCACCGCGTTCATCGCCGCCGCCTTCATGCACGAGCGGCTGAAGCCGTTCCAGTGGCTCGGCGTGATGCTCGGACTGGTCGGCGTGGCGTTCGTCGTCTGGCACCGCATCGACGTGCGCGCCTTCTCGTGGAGCGCGGCAGCGGCCGTGCTGATCGCGCTGGCGGCGATCACGGCGGGCACGCTGTATCAGCGGGTCTTCTGTCCCACCGTCGATCTGCGCGCGGCGTCGATCATCCAGTTCACCGCGACCGTGATCGCGCTGGCGCCGCTGGCCGTCGCGGTCGAGGGTTTCGCGGTGCACTGGAGCTGGCAGCTGCTGGCCGCGATCGCGTTCCTGGTGATCCTGGCGTCGATCTTCGCGGTCAACGCGCTGCATACGCTGATGCGACGGGGCGAAGCGACCCGCGTGACGAGCCTGCTGTACCTGACGCCGATCATGGCGGTGATCCTCGAGTGGCTGATGTTCCACGTGGTGCCGTCGGCGCTGACGCTGGCCGGCATCGTCGTCACCTGTGCCGGCGTGGCCCTGGTCGCGTGGAAGCCCGCGCAGAGGCGCGCATGACGCTGCTGCGGCTGATCGCGCTGGCCATGTTCGCGCACATCACTTTCGTGTCCACCCGGATGGCCGGATCGCTGTACGCGCTCGCGCACCACGCCTCGACCTTCACGGTCGGCGTGCAGATGGCGCTGTTCGCGCTCGTGCCGATGCTGACCGCGGTCCGCGCCGGCCGCTGGCTGGACGCGGTCGGCGCGCGCCGGCCGCTGCTGATCGGCATGCTGATGATCCTGGTCGGCACCTTGCTGCCCGCCCTGTTTCCGTTCACGGTCGCCGACATCGCGCCGCTGCTGGTTGCGGCACCGCTGGTCGGCACCGGCCTGATGCTGGTGCAACTGACGACCCAGAACCTGGTCGGCGAGCGGGCGAATCCGGCCAATCGCGCGCAGGCTTTCTCGTGGGTCGCACTCGGCTATTCGGTGACGGGCTTCACCGGACCGGTGCTGACCGGGCTGGTGATCGACAACTTCGGCCACCGCGCGGCCTTTATGGTGTTTGTGGTCGTGGTGCTGGTCGCGCTCGGCTTCCTGCGCACGATCTGGCCTCATCTGCCGTCGCGCCATGCGGCCGCCGCGCCGGCGACCCCGGCGCCTACGTTCGACCTGCTGCGCGATCCGTCCCTGCGCAGCGTCCTGCTGGTCACCGGGTTGCTGTCGTCGGCGTGGGACCTGCAGACGTTGATGATCCCGGTACATGGAACACGCGTCGGGCTCGATCCCGCCGAGATCGGCTTCGTGATGGGCAGTTTCGCTCTGGCCACCTTTGCCGTGCGCCTGGTGATGGCGCGACTGTCCCACGCGTTCAGCGAGTGGAACGTGCTGATCTTCGCGCTTCTGGCCTCCTGCGCCGCTTACGCGCTGCTGCCCTGGCTGCATGCGTTCTGGCCGCTGGCGGCCTGCGTGTTCCTGCTCGGCCTGGGCCTGGGCGCCGGACAACCCAACATCATGTCCCTGCTGCACCACCGCTCGCCGGCCGGTCGCATCGGTGAAGCGCTCGGACTGCGGACCACGATCATCAACGGCAGCAGCGCCACGCTGCCGCTCGTGTTTGGCGCCCTCGGCTCGGTCGTGGGTACGGGTGCGGTGTTCGCCACGATGGCGGCGCTGCTCGGCGGGGGTGCGGCAAGCCTGAGGACTCAGCGCAAATGACGCTCGGCACCTTGCCGCCCCGCCTGACGCCGGCGCAGATGCGCGCCACGCTCGACGCCGCGCTCGCCGGCTGGAACGGCCGCGACCCGCTGTGGATCTTCGGCTACGGTTCGCTGATCTGGAACCCGGACCTGGACTTCGATTGCCGCGCGCCCGCGCGCGTCTTCGGCTATCACCGCCGACTGTGCCTCCGATCGGTTCGCAATCGCGGCACGGCCGACTGCCCCGGCCTGGTCGCGGGGCTGGATCGCGGCGGCTCATGCAGCGGCGTGGTCTATCGCGTGCCGGCGGCCGCGGTGCATGCGCAATTCGAGCGGCTGTGGGAGCGCGAGATGTTCATGGGCTCGTACCAGCCTCGCTGGCTGCCTTGCCGCCGCGTCGATCGTCCGCAGAAGGTGGCCGCAATGGCATTCGTGGTCCGGCGCGACGCGTTCAATTACTGCGGCAAGCTGCCGGAGCGCGAAATGATCGATATCCTGCGGCGCGCCTGCGGCCAGTACGGATCCAGCCTTGAGTATCTGCAGCGCATCGTGCACAGTCTGCGCGAAGCCGGCCTGACGGATCCCCATCTGGAGCGGCTGGCCCGACGTGCCGAGCGCGCCACCGGGCCCTGACCCTCATGTCCATCGCCAACCTTCGCAACGAATACGCGCGCGCCGCGCTCGACGAGGCGCACACCGATCCCGACCCGATCCGGCAGTTCGGCCACTGGTGGGACGAAGCGCTGAAGTCCGAGCTGCCGGAACCCAATGCGATGACGCTGGCGACCGCCGACCCCGCCGGCCGCCCTTCGGCGCGGGTCGTGCTGCTGAAAGGGTTCGACCAGGACGGATTTGTCTTCTTCACCAACTACGAAAGCCGGAAGGGGGCGGAACTGGCCGCCAATCCGCACGCGGCACTGCTTTTCTTCTGGCCTGAACTGGAGCGCCAGGTTCGGGTCGAAGGCGATGTCGAACGTGCAGACGCCGGGGAGTCCGATGTCTATTTCCGCAGCCGCCCGCTGTCGAGCCGGATCGGCGCCTGGGCCTCGCCGCAAAGCCAGGTCATTTCGAGCCGGGCGTGGCTGATGGCACGGGTGGCGGAAATGGGAGTGCGACACGGATTGAATCCGGCGCGACCGCCGCACTGGGGCGGGTTCCGCGTTCGTCCGCGGGCGATCGAATTCTGGCAGGGGCGCCCGTCGAGGCTCCACGATCGGCTGCTTTACACCCGGCAGGGCGAGACGTGGGAACGGGTGAGACTGGCACCGTGATGGGCCTCCGCCCCGGGGGTTCTAGTGTGTTCACGCTAGGCCGCCGGGGACGAATATTCACGCTCCCGCCCCCTTCGGGCGTGAGTACAATGGCCGCAGTGCCTCGCAGGGCACTTGCGCAGTAATCCGGCACCTTCTGCAGGACGGTAGATCATGAGCACCGAGCCGATTTCGATTCTCATCGTCGAAGACGAACCCGAGTTCCGGCGCCGCTTCACCCAGATCATCGAAAACGAGCCCTCGATGCGACTGGTCGGCGTGGCATCGAACAAGCGCGACGCGCAGTCGCTGATCGAGCGCGAGGAGTTCGACGTGATGCTGATCGACCTCGGGCTGCCCGACGGCAACGGCACCGACCTGATCCGCCAGGTTAGCCAGCGCCGCCCGGACACCGACATCATGGTCGTCACCGTATTCGGCGACGAGCAGCACGTGGTCAGCGCGATCGAAGCCGGCGCCACCGGCTACATCCTCAAGGACTCCACCCCGGCCGACGTGATCTCGTGCATCCGGCTGCTGCGCGCCGGTGGCTCGCCGGTCAGCCCGGTGGTCGCCCGCAGCGTGCTGCGCGCGATCCGCAACCGGATGGGCGGTTCTTCGACGCGCTCGCCGACGGCGCCGGAGAACAACCCGCTGTCCGCGCGCGAGACCGAGATCCTGCAGCTGCTCGCCAAGGGGATGAGCTTCAACGAAATCGGCGAGATCCTCGGCATCTCGCCGCACACCGTGACCGCACACATCAAGAAGATCTACCGCAAGCTCGCGGTTCATTCGCGCGGCGAGGCGGTGTACGAAGCAACCCAGATGGGGCTGCTGCGCAGTTGAACCGCCCGGTGCGAAGCATCCGAAACCTGACGGCCGCCCTGTTGGCGGCCGTTTTTCTTGCTGCGCTCCTGACCGCGCCCGCCCTGCATGCCGAGCCGCTCACCGTGGTCGACTGGGCACCAACCGCGCCGGGGACGAAACCCCCACCGGACGCGGAGTGGAAGTCGTTCGACCTGCCGCTGCGCTGGACGACGGCGGAGGACTCGCCACTGCAAGGCGTTGCGCTGCGGCTGCGGTTCAAACTGAGCGCGCAGCCGACGGATGCCTGGGCCGTGCTGCTCACGCTTGCCACCGACGGCGGCCGGGTCAGCGTCAACGACCGGGTGATCGGCGAGATCCGCATGGCCGACGACGCCACCGACGTGCGCTGGCGGCGGCCGCACCTGCTGGCGATCGATCCGTCGGTGCTGGTACCAGGAGACAACGTGATCCTGATCCAGACCACCTACCGCGGCGGCATGCACGCGCTGGCGGGTGTGGAGGTCGGACCGTTGCCGCTGCTGTGGGCGCACTACGAGCGCCAGTTCTTCCTCTCGTACACGCTGCCGTGGATCGGCGGCACGCTGGCGGCGCTGCTGGCGCTGATCTTCGGCGTGCTGTGGCTGCGGCGGCGCGAGATGACGCTCGGCCTGCTGACGCTCGCCGCCCTGCTGTGGGTGGCACGCAGCCTGTTCTTCGTGATCGAGGCGGTGCCGCTGGACGCACGCCTGTGGATGCAGGCGCTGTTCTACGGATCGAACGGCATCTTTGCCGCGGTGATGACCACGGCGCTGCTGCGGCTGGCGGGGCGCGACAACCAGCGTGACTTCTGGCTTCCGCTCACCTACGGCATGCTCGGTCCCGTCCTCGTCATCGTGACGCGCCAGTACGCGGTGCCGTACCTGGACGACTGGTGGATGCCGGGCCTGATCCTGATCGCCGGCACCGCGCTCTTCTACGCGGTGCTGTCGCGCGTGCGCCATCACGAACGCCTGCAGATCGTGGTGGTCGCAGCGATCGCGATCGCGATCGGCGCGTCGATCCATGATTACGCGGTGGTCAGCGGCTGGCTGCCGGACGCGAATTCGCTCGCGCTGCACTGGGCCGGTCCGCTGCTGCTGGTGGCGCTGGCGGCGCCGCTGGTGGACCGCTTCATGCGCGTGCTGTCCGACGCCGAACTGGCGCGCACCGACCTCGAAACGCGCGTGCGCGAGCGCGAACAGATGCTGAAGCGCAACTACGAGCGCCTGCGCGACAGCGAGCGCGTGCAGGCGACCGCGGCCGAGCGCCAGCGCATCATGCAGGACATGCACGACGGCCTGGGCAGCCAGCTGCTGTCGTCGCTGATGCTGGTCGAGCGCGGCGCGCTGTCGCAGAACCAGGTGGCGCAGATCCTGCGCGAATCGATCGACGACATGCGGCTGGCGATCGACGCGCTCGCCCAGGGCAACACCGACCTGCTGGCGTCGCTGGGCAACCTGCGCTTCCGCATGGAACCGCGCTTCCGCGCCGCCGGGATCGAACTGACCTGGGACGCGCGCGGCCTGCCGGAGGAGCTGAACATCAATCCGGACGCGGTGCTGCCGATCCTGCGCATCGTGCAGGAGGCGCTGACCAACGCGCTGAAGCACAGTCATGCGCGAGCCGTGTCGGTCGTGATGACGGTGGACCCGGCCGACGACGGACCGTGGCTGCAGGTCCGCATCACCGATAACGGGCGCGGCATCACCGGGGAGCGGGTCGGCGGGCGGGGGCTGCTGAACATGCGCAACCGCGCCGGCAAGATCGGCGCGCAGCTCAAGCTCGAGAGCGTGCCGGGGGCCGGAACCCGCGTGAAGCTGACTTACCGCCTCGAGCCGTACCATAGCGGCGTCACGCGCGGCCAGACGCAGCTCGGCATGAATACCGAGGCGATCATCGAGCGCTTCCGGCAGATCTGAGCCGCCTCGCCTTTGTCCGCGATCGCGCGGCCTTGGCACTGTAATTGCATCCCGATGTCGCTAGGCTGTCCGCAGAGGATTGGGGTGCACCATGCCGCCGCATTGCCGCTCGTTCCTGGTTCGCCTGGCACTCGTCGAATCGCTGATCGCTGCCGTCGGGGTCGGGGTCCTGCTGGTCCTCGGCCTGGTCGTCGACCCCGACGCCCTCAGCGCTGCTGCGGGATTCGCCCGCTTCTGAGACACTGGCGCGGTGAACTCGCGCCGCGCCCCTGACGCCGACCAGGATTTCTTCGCTGACGACGACGCGGCCGAGGCCGCCGTCGGCGACGTCACCCCCGCGCAGTTCACCGAAGACCTGATCCGGCTCGGCCACCGGCTGCCGGCCGGCGTATTTCTCGGCACCTCGTCCTGGAGCTTCCCGGGATGGCAGGGAATCGTCTACGGCGGTGCGTTTACCGAGGCCCAGCTCGCGCGCACCGGGCTGGCAGCCTATGCGCAGCATCCGCTGCTGCGCACGGTCGGCATCGACCGCAGCTTCTACCAGCCGCTCGGCGTCGACGAGTACGCGCGCTATGCACAACGGGTGCCGGAGCAGTTCCGCTTCGTCGTGAAGGCGCCGGCGCAGGTCACGGATGCGGTGATGCGCGCCGGGAACGGCATGCCAGAGGCGCCGAATCCGCACTTCCTCGACGCCGACCTGGCAAGCGCGCGGTTCGTCCAACCGGCCATCGCCGGTCTCGGCGACAAGGCCGGGCCGCTGGTGTTCCAGCTCGCTCCGCTGCCGCGCGCGCTGCTGCAGGGTGCCGGGCAACTGCACGCGCTGGTCGAGCGAATCGGCGAATTCCTCGCCCGTCTGCCGACACAGATTGACGGCATCCGGCCCGTCTATGCAATCGAGCCGCGCAACGGCGAGCTGCTGACGCCGCGACTCGTGCGCACGCTGCGCGAGGTCGGTGCACGCCTGTGCGTGAGCATCCACGCGCGGATGCCGGAAGCATCGCGCCAGAGCACCGCGCTGCGAGTGATGGACGCGATCGCCGACGAAGGCGACGAGTGGCGCATGAAGGGACCGCTGGTGGTGCGCTGGAATCTGCACGCCGGCCTCCGTTACGACGAGGCCAGGCACCGCTACGCGCCGTTCGATCGACTGCTCGACGCCGACATCGTCACGCGCGGCACGCTCGCGCACCTGATCCACGTGGCGATCCGCAGCGGGCAGCCCGCGTTCGTGATCGCCAACAACAAGGCCGAGGGCAGCGCGCCGCTGTCCTGCGTCGAACTCGCGCGGGCGGTGGTCGCGCGCTGAGCGCTCAGACGGCCGCCTTGCGCCGCTTCGCCGCGAACGTCTTGCGGAATTTCTCGACCTTCGGCGCCACCACGAACATGCAGTAGCCCTGCGCCGCGTTGTGGCGGAAGTATTCCTGGTGATAGGTCTCCGCGCGGTAGTAATCGGTGGCGGCAACGACCTGGGTCACGATTTCGCGGCCATAGCTGGGCTGCGCCTCGGCGATGACGGCTTCGGCCACGCGCTTCTGCTCGTCCGAGTGACAGAAGATCGCCGATCGGTATTGCGTGCCGACGTCGTTGCCCTGGCGGTTGGGCGTGGTCGGATCGTGGATCGCGAAGAACACTTCGAGGATTTCGCGATAGCTGATGCGCGCCGGGTCGAACTCGATCCGCACCACTTCCGCATGTCCGGTATCGCCGTCGCAGACCTGGCGATACGACGGATTCGCAACGTGCCCGCCCGCGTAGCCGGACTCGACGTCGACGACGCCCTCGAGTTCCTCGTACACGGCTTCGAGGCACCAGAAGCAACCGCCGCCGAGAGTGGCGAATTCGTGGTTGGGACGTGGCTGCGCAGCAAGAGGTTGGCGAATCGACATGGGGTTCTCCGGTGTTCAGTGCAACCGGTTGGTCGTGGGCCAGGCGCAGAGCTTACGACCGGATCCGGCCCCGATATCACCACGGCAAACGGGGACTACAGCAGGTCGGCCGCGAGGCTGCTCGCGATCTGCAACGCGACCGACGCCGCCAGAAGCGCGAGCGCGATGAACTCCGCCTTTTCGCCCGCGGGAACACCCAGGAGGCGCTGCGCGCCGCGGCCCCAGCGAAGGCAGCCGACGAAGAACGCCAGCAGCATCAGCATCACGGCAGGCGCGAAGAACAT
Organism: Gemmatimonadota bacterium; assembly: GCA_050258235.1. GTDB lineage: Bacteria > Pseudomonadota > Gammaproteobacteria > Burkholderiales > Burkholderiaceae_F > JAKOQB01. The sequence continues at coordinate 23,738 of JBLMYK010000230.1, forward strand.
CAGCGCGCCAACGATGTAGACCGGCATCATGCCGTGCACCGCGACGGCCAGCGCTGCGAGCGGCCGGCGCGGACCACCAAAGAACGGAGCAACGAGGGTAAACGCCGCAGCGAGCAGCAGTGGGCCGGCGAGCATCGCGAACAACGTCGCACGCAACGGATCGACTCGACCCGCCAGCACGGGGACGAAACCGAGGTCGAAGTTCCAAAGCATCGTCAGCCACCGGCTGCCCACGTAGACGGCGATTCCGGATACCGCGGCGCCAGCCAGCATCGTGGCCAGCAGCCTGGCGAGGCTTGCCAGCGGCGCCTGCGCGATCTCGTCGGCCGCCGCATCGAGCCGCTCGTCCGACACGAGCAGGCTGTCGTGCAGGCTCACAGGATGGCCGGCCTGTCGGAAAGCTCGTTCGGATTCACCTCGCCGGCCGCGAGCGGAAAGTGCTGCGCCAGCAGCTTGCCGATCGCGTCGACGCCGGCGATCACGCCGGCTTCGTAATCGTCGCGGCGGAAATGCTCGCGCACGACGTTGCAGATCGCTTCCCATTCATGGCGTGGAACGTGGCGCGCAATGCCGCGGTCAGCCACGATCTCGATCGCGTGGTCCGCGAGCCCGACATACAGCAGCACGCCGTTGTTCGCCTCCGTGTCCCACACGCGCAGCTTGCCGAACACCATTGCGGCGCGCTGGCGCGCAGGAGCATTGCGCCTGAGGTAGCTCCACGGCAGCGACGACTCGATGGCGAAGCGAATCTCGCCGGAATGCAAGGTTTCGGTCTGCGCGATCGCAGCGCGGATGCGCTCCAGCGAGGCAGGCGGCAGCACGCGATGCACGCGGCGCGGCGTGATCAACCAGTGCCTGACCCAGCGCTTGAATCCCATCACCAGTTTCCGCCCGCTCCGCCACCGCCAAAGTCGCCGCCGCCGCCCGATGACCAACCACCACCACCGCCGCCGGACGACCAACCCCCGCCGCCACTCCAGCCGCCAGGAATGAAGATTCCGCCGCGACGGCCACCGAGCACCCGGCCTGCGCCCGTCACGCCGCCGATCAGCGACAGCGCGAGCACCGCAACGCCGGCCACGATGCCGAGCGCCAGCGATGACAGCATCCAGCCCGCCACCGCGCCGGCGCCGCCGCCGGCGAGCAACGCGCCGGGCCGGCCGAACAGCCGGCGCAGCACTGCGCCAGTGAGAAGACCGACCATGATGAACGGTACCAGCAGCGCGAGCGTTCCCTCGCCGGCATTGATATTGCGCTCCGACACGCCGATCGGGGCCGGCAGGCCCTCGCCCTCGATCAGCCTGAAGATCGCGTCGAGCCCGGCCGACAGCCCGCCCGCAAAGTCATTGTTCTTGAATCGCGGCGCGATCGACTCGCGGATCACGCGCGCGGCGGCGAGGTCGGGGATCGCGCCCTCGAGCGCCTTGGCCACCGCAATCCAGATCTTGCGATCGTCCTTTGCGACGACGATCAGCACACCGTCGCCGACGCCAGCGCGTCCGATCTTCCATGCATCTCCGATGCGCTGCGCGTAGTCGGAAATCGGTTCCGGCTGCGTGCTCGCCACCATCACGATCGCGATCTGCGAACCGTGCGCCTTTTCGAACGCGGCAAGCTTGTTTTCGAGCGCCTGCCGGTCGGCCGCAGACAGCGTGCCGGTCTGGTCGGTCACCCGCGCCAGCGGCGGCACCGCCAGCAGCCCATCCGGCTGGCGCGCGGCTTGTGCCATCGCGATCGTCGCGACGGCGGCGAACAGCAGCGCGGCAAACGCGCGCAGCCAGCGGGTCATGGGGCGTTACTGCGTGCTATTTCTTCTGCCCGCCGAAATCGACCGTCGGCGGCCTGCTGATCGCCGCCTCGTTCTCGACCGCGAACTGCGCCTTCTGCTTGTACCCGAACATCATCGCGGTGAGGTTCACCGGGAACTGGCGCACCAGCACGTTGTAATCCTGCGTGGCCTTGATGTAGCGATTGCGCGCGACGGTGATCCGGTTCTCCGTGCCCTCCAGCTGCGTGCGCAAGTCCTGGAAGCCGGCGTTGGTCTTCAGATCGGGATACCTCTCGACGACCACCATCAGGCGCGACAGTGCGCTGGTCAGTTCTCCCTGCGCCTGCTGGAATTTCTGCAGCGCCGCCGGGTCGTTCACGAGCTCCGGCGTGGCCTGGATCGACGTCGCCTTGGCGCGCGCCTCGATCACGCGCGTCAGCGTCTCCTGCTCGAAGTTCGCCTCCCCCTTGACGGTGTTGACGATGTTCGGAATCAGGTCCGAGCGGCGCTGATACTGCGACAGCACCTCGGACCAGGCAGCCTTGACCGCTTCGTCCTTCGACTGGATCTCGTTATAACCGCAGCCGGCAAGCAACGACACCAGCAAGATCGCCACGAAAGCGCGCAACGAACGCATGTTCTCTCCTCGAAAGAATGGCAAAGCGCCCACAACGTGGGCGCCGCCACGCACTTTTTCAAGTCCTGGATCGCATCATGTCCGCGCGAGCCGCGTTGCCAGTGCGTCCTGGTAGCGGGACCACGCCGCGCGCGACGTCGCCTCGCGGCCGGAAATCTCGAGCTGGATCAGCAGCGCGCGCAGCCGGCGCACTGACGCAGAACCCTCGTGCGGCGCGATCTCGTCGCGCTCGATCTGCGCGATCAGATGGTTCACCTCCGCGAGGTGCTGCGCCTCGGGCGGCACATAGCCGGAGTTCTTCAGGATCCGATGCGCGATGCGAAGTTCTTCGGGCACGAGAAAATCCTCGTCCAGGTCGAGCGGCTGGCCGGCGCCGGGCAGGTTGTCGAACTCGCCGCGTGCGGCCGCCTCCTCGATGCGCCTTTCGACCAGTGCGGCGATGCCGGGAAATCCGTTCAGCAGCATGGCCGGATGTTAGCCGGAATGCGGCGTCGAATCGCTACCGCGGCGCACTCCGAATCGAACCCGCGGATTGCGTCTAGCCGTATCCCCGGCTGCGAATCATCAACTCGCCCCCGAGCGCACTGGTCACAATGCAATCGAGCCGCTGCACAGTGCGGCGTTGACGGCGAATCC
>JBLMYK010000231.1:0-4909 GCA_050258235.1 Gemmatimonadota bacterium
ACACCCCGGCGACGAACGCTGCCCACGGCGCCGGTTGCATGTCAGGACCGCCCAGCCGCCCGAAGGTACTGACACGCCCCCTCGGAGGACAGCAAGCAAAGCGAGCGTGGAGGCCGTTTCATCCTAGGCAGGAGTCGCCAGCAGCGCGGCGAGACGCGGCAGCACGTCGCACGCATTGGCGCGGTTGCCGTCCGCGACCTGCTCCGGCGTGACCGCGCGCAGTTGCGCCATCGTGTCGCCGATCCGAGCCAGTTCGTGTGGCTCGTTGCGCAGCGTCGGCCCCGATCGCAGCCACTGCGGCGGAATGTCGGGCGCGTCGGTTTCGAGCACCCAGGCGCCGTCGGGCAAGGTCGCCGCGAAACGCCGGATGCGCAGCGATCCGTCATACGTCATCGCGCCGCCGAAGCCGAGCCGGAAACCGCGCTCGAGCAGGCGGTGCGCCTGATCGTCGCTGCCGTTGAACGCGTGCGCGATGCCGCCGCGGACCTCGATCCGGCGCAGGTACTTCAGCAGGTCGTCGGCCGAGCGGCGCACATGCAGGATCACCGGCAGGTCGAACCGGCGCGCGATCTTCAGCTGCTCGGAGTAGAACCAGCGCTGCCGTTCACGGCCCGGTTCCCGGACATAGTTGTCGATGCCGATCTCGCCGATGGCGACGAAGCGCGGATCATCGAGCGCGGCGGCGACCGCGGCGCGCAATGCCTCGATGTCCTCCTCGCGCGCCCGGTCCACGTAGAGCGGATGGATGCCCAGCGCATACGCGAATCCGTAGCGATGCGCGCACTGCTTCACCCGCGCGAATGCGGCGGCTTCGACCGCGGGGATCACCATCATCGCCACGCCCGCCGCGCGCGCGCGCGCGACGACCGCGTCGCGATCCTCGTCGAACTCCCCGACGTCCAGGTGGCAATGCGTGTCGATCCACATGCGAGGCCAGTCTATCCGAGCCCCTAGAATTGCCGCATGCCGCGCAAGTTCTTCAAGCGCTACATGCCTACCGCGGACCGGGTGCGCGAGGTCCGCGCCTTCCGTATCTTCGGCGACAGCCTGTTTCATCCCGCGCTCTGGCACCTGAACCGGCGGACGGCTGCGGGCGGCGTGGCGGTCGGAATGTTCTGCGGCCTGATCCCCGGCCCGTTTCAGATGCTGGGCGCCGGAATCGCCGCGCTTGCGCTGCGCGTGAATCTGCCCGTGGCGCTGCTCACCACCCTGTACACAAACCCACTGACGATCGTGCCGCTCTATTTCGTTGCGTACAAGATCGGCAGCATCGTGTTCGGCGCCACGGGAGCCGGCGATCCGGCATCGCCGCCGGACTGGGCCTGGGCGCACCCGATCGCGTCGGCGCAGGCGTTCGGGCAATGGATGATCGGACTCGGCGCCCCGCTCGCCGTCGGGCTTGTGCTGCTCGCCACGCTGCTCGCCGTGCTGGGATACGTCGTCGTACGGGTGCTGTGGAATATTCATCTGCGCCGCGCCTGGATCGCGCGGCGCAGCCGCGCCGCGCGGAGCGAAGCCTGATGCGCCGCCTGTGGCGAGCGTGGCCGTTGCTCGCGGCCGGGCTGGTTGCCGTGCTGATCGAAGCAGGTGCGACGGGCCTCGGCATCGCGCTCGGCGTCGGCGCGTTCGTCTCGTTGGTGCTCGCGCGCCGGCCGATGCCGTTCAAGTTCGGCGCGCTGGCGCTCGCAGGCGCCGTCGCGTTCGGGTTCATCGCGGCGATCCTGGCCGCGCTGTACGGGCTCACCGTGCACGATCTGATGACCAGCGCCGACGCATCGCATCTGATGGCGAAGGCGCTCGGCGTGGCCGCGGTGATGCTCGCGGTGCTGGGATTCCTGAGCCTGCTGTGGGGCTCCTTCTTCGATCCGCCCGATCGCGGCGGTTAGGCGCGCGCTTCAGGCCGCCGACAGGAGCCCGTTACGCAGGCGCATCGTGCGGTCGCACTGCGCCGCGAGTTCCGGGTCATGCGTGACGATCACGATCGCGGTGCCGCGCTCGCGCGCGAGCGCCACGAACACGTCGAACACGCCGCGCGCCGTTTCGCGGTCGAGATTGCCGGTGGGCTCGTCGGCGAGCACACACGCGGGCCGCGTCACGATCGCGCGGGCGATCGCGGTGCGCTGGCGCTCGCCGCCCGAAAGCTCGGGCGGATGATGATCCGACCGGTCGCCAAGACCGACCGCGCTCAATGCCGCTGCGGCCTCAGCGCGCGCATCCGCCAGCGGCATGCGGCGGATCGACAACGGCATCGCAACGTTGTCGAGCGCCGTGAACTCCGGCAGAAGATGATGGAACTGGTACACGAAACCCAGCTCGCGGTTGCGCAGTTCGCCGCGCGCACGCTCGCTCAGCGCGGCTGCGTCGCGGCCACCAATGCGAATCGTGCCGCGGTCGACCGCGTCGAGCCCGCCGAGGCAATGGAGCAACGTGCTCTTGCCGGAGCCCGACGCGCCGACGATTGCGACCACGTCGCCGCGCGCCACGACGAGATCGGCGCCCTTCAGCACCTCGACCGCCAGGCCGCCCTCGCGATACGCCTTGAAGACGCCGTGCGCGGCGATCACCTCAGTCATACCGCAGCGCCTCGGCCGGGCGCGTGCGCGCTGCGCGCCAGCTCGGGTACAGGGTGGCCACCAGCGACAGCACGAGCGAGATGATCGCGATCGGCACGATGTCGCCGGCGCGCGGATCGGACGGCAGGCGATTCAGGAAGTAGATGTCCTTCGGCAGGAACTGCACGCCGAACAGATGCTCGATCGCCGGCACGATCACGTCGAGGTTGTCGGCCAGCAGCAGGCCGAGCGCGACACCGGCCAGCGTGCCGATCACGCCGATCAGCGCTCCCTGCACGATGAACACCGTCATCACGCTGCGCGGACTGGCTCCCAGCGTCCGCAGGATCGCGATGTCGGACTGTTTCTCGGTGACGGTCATCACCAGCGTCGACACCAGATTGAACGCGGCCACTGCGACGATCAGCGTCAGGATGATGAACATCATCCGCTTTTCGGTCTTCACCGCCGCGAAGTAGGTCGGGTTCTGCCGCGACCAGTCGCGCACCAGGATGTCCTGGCCCAGGTCACGCGCCAGGTCGGCGGCGACCTGCGGCGCCTGCAATGCATCCTTCAGCTTCAGACGCACGCCGGTCGGCCCCTCGACGCGGAACATGCGCTCGGCGTCGTTGATGTTGACCAGCGCCAGCGTGCTGTCGAACTCGTAGTGCCCGGACTCGAACATCCCCACCACGCGGAACTGCTTCAGGCGCGGGATCACGCCTGCCGGAGTGACGTTGCCCTCCGGCGCCAGCAGGGTCACCTTGTCGCCGATCGACACGCCGAGCGCACGCGCCAGTTCGATTCCGGGAACGATGCCGAACTCGCCGTCGGCCAGGTCGGCAATGCGGCCGGCCGGCAGATGCCTGACGATGTCGGATACGCTGCCTTCCTGCGCCGGATCGATGCCGCGGATAAGCGCCCCGCGCACCACGTCGTCGCGGGTCAGCATCGCCTGCGCATTCACGTAGGGTGCGGCCGCCACGACCTCCGGATTCCGCTCCGCCTTCTTTGCCAGCTGCCGCCAGTCGCCGATCGATCCGCCATATGACGACAGCTCGATGTGCGAGATCACCGCCAGCATGCGGTCGCGCACCTCCTTCGTGAAACCGTTCATCACCGACAGCACGACAATCAGCGCGGCGACGCCGAGCATGATGCCGCTCATCGAGATCGCGGAGATGAACGAGATGAAGCCGTTGCGTCGGCGCGCGCGCCTTCCTGCGCGCGTGTAGCGCAGGCCGATGCGGACTTCGTAGGGGAGATTCAAGGCGCGGCGATTCTAGTCCAGTCGCGCGCCGCGCCTCGTCGTCCGTAGAATCCCGGCGATGCGATGGTTCGTGGTCATTCCGGGAAGTCTGGTACCGGCGCCGCTCGCCTCCGACATCCTCGGAGCGGCGCAGGCCGGGCAGCTGGCCGCCTGGCTTGTCCGCGCCGGCCGCGCTCCGGATGAAGCGGTGCGCGATGCGCCGATCAACGCCACGCACCTGACCTGGCTCTGGCGCGCCTTCTGCGGCGGCAGCACGGTGCCGGTGACCGCACCCTACGCGTGGCGCGCTCTCAACCACGCGAGCGCGGTGCTGCCGGACGACGGGTCGCAGTGGTGGCACTGCGATCCGATCCACGTCGAGGTCGCGCGCGACCATTTGCTGGTGGGACGCAGCCAGGACGCCTTGCTCACGGAAGCCGAAGCGGATGCGCTGGCCACCGAGGCCGACGCGGTGCTGCGCGAGCACGATGCATTGCTGAAGCGAATGCGGCACGATGCCTGGTTCGTGCAGATCGGCACGCCCTGGCAGCTTGACACCGCGCCACTGATCACGGCGCGCGGCCAGTCGATGGGCCCCTGCCTGCCGAGAGGGGCGGATGCCGCCCGCTGGCGCAGGATCCTGACCGAGATCCAGATGCGCTGGCACCGCCACGCGGTCAACCTCGCGCGCGAACAACGCGGGCAGGCGCCGGTCAATGGCGTATGGCTGCACGGAGGCGGCGCCTGGGCGCCGCTGCCGCGCTCTCCGTTCGTGGCGATCGCCAGCGATGACGCGGTCCTGCGCGGCTGGGGGCTTGCCGCCGGGCTGCCGCCGACCGCACTGATCGGCGAAGCAGATGTTCCGCCGCGCCACGGAGATGTCGTCTCGCTGTGGCCCGAACTGCTCGAACCCGCGGCCTTCGAATCGTGGGCGGTCTGGCTCGAGCGGCTGGCTGCGGTTCAAGCGCGGCTCGACCGGCTGCGCCAGCATGCATTTGCCAGCGGGATCGAAAGCATTGAACTCGTGCTCACCGGCCGCCAGGCGACCCGCGTCTTCTCGCTGGGCCGGCGCGATCACCTGCGGTTCTGGCGCGGCGTCGCGCGCCGA
>JBLMYK010000232.1:0-10061 GCA_050258235.1 Gemmatimonadota bacterium
ATACACGATCCCCATCAGCGCCAGCGTGATGCCGACGATCGACCCGTGGTAGTGCGCAGGAATGCGTACGTCCGAACCCTGAATCAGGAATCCGATCATTCCGCCGGCGGCGAACAGCAGCACCGACGCGACCAGCGCGGCGCGGATCGGCTTGCGCTGTGCATCGACGGGCGTCGCGCGCGAAGTCATCAGTGCGATCGCCAGCGCGGCGGCCATCGGAACGATCGCCAGCCCGCCGCCGAAGCGCATCTGCCAGGTGAACAGGCGATGGAATTCGACGGACGTGACATCCCACGCAAGGTAGATGACCGGCGTGGCGAACACCGACGCGAGCCCGATCGCGAACAGCAGCACCACCACACGCGGCGACAGCGGCACGCGCGCACCGACCAGAGACGCCAGCCACAGCCACGCCACCAGCATGATCAGGCTCCAGCCGAACTGGATCACGTGGCCCGGACCCCAGAACAGCAGCTCGTAATACGCCTTGACCGGTAGATCGCGCGGCACGGCGAGCGATGACCAGACCAGCGCGAGCAGCGCCATCGCCGCAGCGACCGCAGCCGTGTTCAGGCCGAAGCGCAGCGCACCCTCGGGCGCAAGCATGGTGCCGACCCTGGCCGGCACAGCCAGCGCGCGCAGTGCGGTCAGTCCGAATCCGGCTCCGAAGATCGCCAGTCCCGCGCTGAACACGGTGCCATCGAGAACCGGCACGTAGTTCGCCATCACCGGCGCAGCCTGTTCGACGAAGGGCGCCGCAGCCAGCACCAGGCTGCCGATCAGTGCCAAGCCCCAGCCGATCCACGCGACCGCCCCCCAGCGTTCCGTGCCCGCCATGCTCCAAAGCATTCCGGCACACGCAGCGAACCAGACCAGCACCGACAGATCCACGTGTACGACAAGCGCCACGCGGAAGAAGTCCACGCCGGGCAGCCAGTTCGCGACTCCCGGCGTGCGCGCCGCGACCAGCAGCACCGAGAACACCCCCGAGGCGAGCAGCGCGCCGACCGCAAGCGCAAGCCACGCGGTGGCGAGTTGCCGGCGCTCGCCCGCATGGACGGTCAGGCCGTAAAGGGTCGATGCAGTGGCATGCCGCATCCCGATTGACTGTTCGTCGATAGTGATTGCGCGCCTCATCGGATCAGAACTCCGCCGCTTTCCGGATTGAAGTCGATCAGCACGATCTGGCTCGGTGCCACGGTGATGCGCTGCGACTTTTCGAACGTGAAGCCCTGGGTGCGCGCATCGTCGTTGACCTGCACCTTCAGCTGGTGCGTGCCGGCCTGTATCGGCAGGCGCCGGTAACCGGCGGCGGCACCGTCCTTCGCCAGCCCCGCCGGCGGGAACGAATGATCGATCACCACCACGCCATCGAGCTCGACGCGCACCTGCACCGGCGAGCGTTCGCGCGGGCACTCGGTCTGCGCGCGCATCTGCGGCGGCAGCTTGGCGAGTTCTTCCGGCGTGCGGGTCCGGCACTGGAAGCGCGGCTTGCCCGGCGCCAGGAACGACAGCCGTAGCAAACCTTCGTTCGGCTGCAGCAGTGAGAATGCCGGCTGCGTGGAGAAGTAGCCCACGAACGCCGCAAAGGCGCCATACAGCAGCACTTGTGCCGCGTAGCGGGCGGGCTTAGACCACATCGACGGACTCCTGCGTCTGCCGGCGCAGCGACTTCAAGGCGGCCTGCACGTGTGGCTCGTCGCCACGGCCCGCGGCGATCTGCTGCACCTGCGGTCCGCAGGCGCGCGGATGCAGGTGCGGCTCGCGCGCGCCGCGCAGACGCTCTGCGGTGAAGCGGCTGCCGAAGCGGAATTCGCAGTCGTGCTCGCCACAGCCGGCGAACAGCACCGCGTGAGCGCCGCGTCGCAGCGCATATTCGGCAAACGAAGGCGGAACCTGCCCCAGGCAGGGCGTCGAGAATGCGATTGCATCGCTAGGTGTCAGTGATCGCAGGTCGGCGCCGTGGTCGCAACCGAACACGACCGTCGCGCCGGGCCGGTGCGCGAGCGCATGGCTGAGCTGGCTGCGCAGTTGGTCGATCGGATGCCCCGGCAGATCGATGCCGGTTGCCAGCACGGGCGTCCTGCGAAATGCATCCGAGCGCGGACACGCGCCGACGCAGATGCCGCAGGCCGCGCACAGCGCCGGATCGACGCGCGCGATCGACTTGAATCGCTTCGTGTCGGAGCGCGGCACCATCACGACCGCGCCGTACGGGCAATCGTCGAAGCAGCGCGCACAGCCGGTGCAGTTGGCTGGATCCACCACGACCGGCTTGACCGCTTCGCGCCGCGTCCACGGCAGAAGGGCAAGCAACAAAGTGATCGAGCCGGCCGCAGTCCATGACACCAACGGCGACACGCCCTGCGCGAGCGCCAGCGGTGCGAGATAGAGCCAGTCGACCGGCACGTCGACGGGCGCGCGCGCGAAATCGGCGGGCGCGGTCGACAGCGCGGGCAGTGAGATCGCGAGTGCCAGCATCAGAGCGGCAAAGCCGAGACCGCCAGACCGCGTCGGATTCACGCGCGGCCGCACCAGCCGCAGCAGGTGCACCCACAACCCGAGCAGGATCAACAGGCCCACGCCGATGTGCAGGAAGACGAGCAGCGAGAACAGCCGGTCCGAGATCGCTTCCGCGGTGACGAAATTGCGGATCAATCCGTCGCCGAAGCCCGGCAGCCAGCCCACCCATTCGCCGATCGCGGTGGCGACGAACTGGGCGCGGGTGTCGGCCGGCAGCCAGTAACCGACCATGCCGTCGGCAACGAGCAGCAGCACCAGCGGCACGCCGGTGAACCACGAGAACCAGCGGAATCCGCGATAGCGGCCACGCGCCCACTCCCGCGAGAGGTGCAACAGGGTCAAGAGCGCAAAGGCGTCGGCGCTGTAACGATGCAGGCTGCGTACGATGCCGCCCGACCACGGCTGCGCGATGCTCAGCGCCTCGATCGAACGATGCGCGGCGTCGGCCGCCGTGTCGAAGACGACGTAAAGGTACGCGCCGCTGGCGAGCGCGATCCAGAAGGCGAGGAACGCGAGTGCGCCAAGCTGACGCGCCGGATTGGCGGCGGCACCGAAGACGCGATCGAGCGCACGCTCGATGCGCTCGATCGCGCTCGCAGCCGCGCGTGGTGGCGGCGGTGCGGCGACGGCAGCGACGGTGGCGAGGTGCGCTTGCATCGGTTTTCGAATCGACGGCCGATCATGCGCGGCGCGGCCGCGGCCGCGCCTTGATAGCCATCAAGACGGATTCGAAGGTGCGCGCCGACTGCGCAGGTGGCGCCGCGTCTCGCGGGCAATGAACCATGCCAGCACACCGAGCGTGGTCAACCCGGCGAATAGCTCGACGAACAGCGAATAGTCGAACTTGTACTTGCCGCTGGCAGGGTCGTAGACCGTGCAGTACAGCTTCACCTTGCGCCACACGTTGTCGAGCGTGACGCTGCGCGCGGCCTCGCCGGCGAGCACTTCCTTCAGCGGATTGATCAGCATCGGCAGCGCGAAGGCGTCGCCGTAGACCTGCGCGTGAATGCGGCCGCGCGCGTCGACCACGGTCGCCTGGATCAGGTGATCGAACCCGGCGGCGGTCGGCGTCACCGCCATGCCGAACTCGGCGAGCAGTGCGCGGACGTCGGCTTCGCGCGGCGCGAGGAACTCCCAGTTGTCCAGGTCGACGCCTTGCTGGCGCGCGAACGCGGCCAGCGCCTCGGGATTGTCGAACGGCTGGTTGAAGCCGATCGATACGACGCGGAAGCTGCCCGCGCCGAGCGCGTCGCGCGCCGCGAGGCTGGCGCGCTTCAGGAACTGCGTCGTCGTCGGGCAGACCTGAAAGCACCCGGTGTAGATGAAGCTCACCACCAGCGGCTTGCCGCGATAGTCGGAAAGCCGCACCGTGCGGCCGCGGCGGTCGGTGAAAGTCCAGTCGCCGACCGTGCGGCCGATCGCGGCCTGGCTCGCGCGCAGCGCCGCGGCGTCGCGGTCCTCAGCAGCCCGCGAGCAAAGAGGCAATACGCAGGCGAGCAGCGCGAGAAACAGCGCAAGGAGCCGTCGCGCCGGAGCCGCGTCAGGCGAGCAGCACGGCATCGGCCATCGCTCCCAGCAACAACAGCGACAGCTGCGCCAGCGAGGCAAGAAAGCAGCGGAGCGCGGTCGCGCGCGCCGGATTGCGCGCCAGCCGCAATGCCGCGTATACGAACCAGGCTCCCCCGATGGCCGCGCAGGTCACATAGATGGCCCCCGGCCGTAGCCACGCCAGTGCCAGCGACAGCAGCACCAGCGCGACCGCATGGCCGAGGATGGCGTAGGCCGTCACGCGGTCGCCCTTGACCACGGGCAGCATCGGCACGCCGGCGGCCGCGTAGTCGTCACGGCACACCATCGCGAGGCTCCAGAAGTGCGGCGGCGTCCACAGGAACAGGACCACCGCAAGCAGCCAGGCTTCTGCCGACAGATCCGGGTGTACCGCAGCGGCGCCCGCGAGGACGGCAAAGCTGCCGGCCGCGCCGCCGATCACGATGTTCCACCAGGTGCGCCGCTTCAGCCACACCGTATAGACGATCGCATACGTGAATGCACCGGCCAGCGTGTACAGCGCGGCGGCGCTGTTCAGCCACATCCAGCTCGCGGCGGTGGCGATCCCGACCAGAGCGAAGATCGCAGCGAGCCACGCGGGTCCGCGATGGAAGCGGCCCGACGCGAAAGGCCGCCCGCGCGTGCGCTGCATGCGTGCGTCAAGATCGGCCTCGTAGTACTGATTGAATGCGCCGGCGGCGCCGGCCGACATCAGGACCGTCACGAACAGCAGCGCGAGCTGGAGGCCCGTCAGTGAAGGGCCGGACTGGATCGCGGCGCCGGCCACCGCCGTCACCGCGATCACCAGTCCGATGCGCAGCTTGAACAATCCGAACACCGTGCGCAACGGACCCACGATCCGTGATCCGTGATCCGTGATCCGTGGTGACGTGCGCAGCCCATGTGCCGCCGCTGCGACCGACTCACACGGAGGCGGTGTCTGTCTCAGCATCGCGGCCTCCGCGGTCTGGCTGTGAACGGATTACCGATCACGGATCACGCTCAGCTGAGGCCCCACACCGTCGACAGGTACTTCCAGTTGACGAAGTAGTACAGCACGAATGCGCCGAGGAACACGAGCGCGAACACGAACGTGCCCGGCGCAGCAAAGCCGGCGCTGCCGTGGCCCGTCAGCGCGACGGCCGGCATCCGCAGCACGCTGCCTTCGCGCGTGTAGGCGCCGGCGTCGAGCCGGCGGCCGAACAACAGCGAGCCGACGGTGATCAGGATGTAGGCGATGCCGCCGGCGATCGCCACCAGTCCCGAGATGCCCATGATCGCCAGCATCAGCCACGCGGTGCCGGGGAATTCATACGGCAGCGACGCGCCGGCGAAAGTGATGTCCCAGTGCCGCCGCGGCACGCCGAGCGTGCCGGCGCCCATCATCGCCAGCGTGAACACCGCCATCCCGAGGCCGAACAGGTATGGCTGCCACTTAGCCAGCTCCGGCAGGATCACCTCGCGGTTGAACAGCGTTGGAATCAGGAAGTACGTGATCGCCATGAACGCGAGCGTGGTGCCGATCACGACCGTCGCATGGAAGTGCCCTGGCACGTAGATCGTGTTGTGGATCAGCATGTTCAGCTGCTCGGTGCCCATCATCACGCCTGAGATGCCGCCCAGGAAGCCGAAACCAAACAGCGAGATGAACATGCCGCTGAACACCGGATTGCCCCATGGCGCCTTGCGGATCCACTCGAACAGGCCCTTGGTGAAGCCCTTCTCGCGCTGCGCCACCTCGATCGCACCCGGCACCGTCAGGCCGTGGATCATCGACGCCAGCACCGCGAGGTACATCGCGTAGCTGGTGTTGAACACCTTCCACTCGGTGCCGAGCCCCGGATCGGACAGCAGGTGGTGCGCAGAAGCGAGCTGCAGGAACAGGATGTACAGGCCGAAGGCGACGCGCGACACGCGCTCGCTCATCGGCTTGGCGCCAAAGACGATCGCCGCGATCGCGTACCACACCGCCACGTGCGCACTGACGTTGATCTGCTGCGACGAGTGGCCGAAGCCCCACCAGATCGTGCGGTACATCAGAGGATCGATGTAGTGGATGTAGCCGACCGACCACAGGAAGGTCGGGATCAGGATGATCGCGCCCGAGGCGATCGTGAAGATCGCGATGATGCAGGCCGTCATCGCGCCGAACGTGACCAGCGGGATCGAGCCCTCGTAGGTCTTTTCCGCGCGCGCCACGACCAGCGTGCCGAGGAAGATGAAGCAGCCGATCAGCGCACCGACGGCAAAGAGGATCAGACCGAGGTAGAACATCGGCGTGCCCGGCAGCGGCACGTACGACGTGAACATCACCGTCGAGTCGCCCTTGAAGACGGCGACGTTGTTCATGACCGCGCCGATCAGCATCAGCGCGAACGCGGTCCACCCGAGCCGAGGCGTGGCCAGCCGGCAGCGCAGCAGCGTGGACGAGCAGAAGTACAGGATCGCGATCTCGAAGAAGATGATCCAGAACGCCAGCATGTCCAGGCCATGCGCGGTCAGGACCATGTAGAAGTTCTCGGCGTCGATCAGGTGCACCGCCTGCCAGCGTGTCAGCACCACCAGCAGCGCCAGGATGCCGCCGACCAGCAGCGCCACCACGGCGGCGACCGCGTTGACCTTGATCAGACTCTCGGCCGACTTGTGGAACTGCAACCCGGTGCGGGGGCAGACCCGGAACTCCGCAGCAACGCTTGTCATTTGTCGTCCCCGTTCTTATTTGACGTACAGCTTCGTCACCATCTTGTGGTGGCCGATGCCGCAGAATTCGTTGCACAGGATCGCGTAGGTGCCGGAGCGGTTCGGCGTGATCGTCACTACGTGCTCGTATCCGGGTAGCACCTGGATGTTGATGTTCTCCGGCTGCAGCGAGAACCCGTGCTGGTAGTCCATCGAGCTCAGGTGCAGGCGGTAGGTCTTGCCCTGCTCGAATTCGAGAATCGGCCACCACGCCCACAGCCGCGCAATCAGGAAGACGTCGGATCCGACCGGCGGATGCACGACCGGGATCTTCTCGTCCGTCTCGGTGCGTACCGTGTACTTCGCGACCATCTCCTCGGCGGCCTTCTGGTACAGCGCCGGCGTGACGCGATAGGTCTCCGACGAAAGGTTCTGCTTACCGTACACGTGCCAGTACGGCATCATGAAGAACATGATCAGGCACCAGGCGAAAGCCAGCCCGATCCAGATGATCTCGACCTTGTCGATCGGCTGCTTCCACCAGACCCGTTGTGCAGGCGGTTGAATCGCGCTCATTGTTGTGGGTTCCCTGCAGAGGTTGTTGTGTGGTTGTCATTCCCGCGGAAGCGGGAATCCAGTGTCTTTGCTGCGCCGGACTGGATCCCCGCCTTCGCGGGGATGACGGCGCTGTCTCCAGTCGCCGCGCGGCTGCGCGGCTTGCTCCTGGACATCGCCGTCACTTGGCCAGCGGGCTGATCGGGATGCTGACGATCTCCATCACGCCCCAGACGATGTAAAGCACCGTCGGCATCGCCACCCCGAGGAACAGCAACAGGAACGGGTTGTCGAGCATCAGCTGAAACGCGGGGATGCGCTCTTCCGCGCCGGTCTTTTCTTTCTCTTCCATGACTCGCCTCCGTGGTCGATGGTCGGTTGCGCCCGCGGCGCCGACGCGGGTCGCTGTGGGCGGCAACGTTACGCAGCGGCATCGCGAAATAAATTGATGCGCCTTAAGCAATCCGGCGCGCACGATGCGGCGCTGCAGCGCGGCGGCGGCACGTTCAAACATGGCACTTGCAACATGGTCATTCGCTGAAAAGCTGTGCGGACTTTGGCGCGAGACCCGCGTTCGATGATGCAAATTAAATCGCGCTGCAGCACCGGCCCGTACCGTTGCGCGATTCCGCGAACCGGTCCGTATCGCCGTGCTCAAGACCTTTCATGCCGCCGGGCAGCGCGTCTTCCTGCAGGTCGAGCGCCTGTTCAATCGCTTGTTCGGCGAGGCGATCAATCCGCTCTACCACCTCGGGGCGATCAGCTACTTCATGTTCTGGGTCGTCGTGGCGAGCGGCTTCTACGTCTATGCGTTTTACGAGACAGGGGTCGACACCACGTTCGCGTCGGTCGAGCGGCTGACGCACGCGCAATGGTGGGCGGGTGGCGTGATGCGCAGCCTGCACCGCTACGCGTCCGACGCCATGGTGCTGACGATGCTGCTGCACCTGGCGCGCCACTTCAGCTTCGACCGCTACCGAGGGTTTCGCGCGTTCTCGTGGATGACCGGCATCATCGTGCTGTGGCTGGTGTACGTCGCCGGCGTCAACGGCTACATGCTGCCGTGGGACCGGTTGGCGCAGTACACGGTGGTCACGACGTCCGAGTGGTTCGATGCGCTGCCGGTGTTCCACGGTCGGATGGCGCGCAACTTCATCCTGCCCGAGGCGATCAACG
Organism: Gemmatimonadota bacterium; assembly: GCA_050258235.1. GTDB lineage: Bacteria > Pseudomonadota > Gammaproteobacteria > Burkholderiales > Burkholderiaceae_F > JAKOQB01. The sequence goes on from JBLMYK010000232.1 coordinate 8,482, forward strand.
ACCGCTTCTTCTCGCTGCTGCAGTTCCTGCACATCGGGATACCGCTGGTGACACTGGCCGCGCTGTGGGTGCATACGCAGCGGGTGCCGCGCGCACGCACGCTGCCGCCGCGCGCTCTTGCGGCCGGGCTGCTGGCGATGCTGCTGGCGCTGTCGCTCGCCAAGCCGGCCGTAAGCCAGGGCGCGGCCGACTTCCTGACGCAACCGCAGAAGCTCGAGCTCGACTGGTTCTATCTGGCTGTCTACCCGCTTGTGACGCGCGGGCACGCGATGGTGCTGTGGCTGGCGGTGGCGGGCGTCACGTTGCTGTTTGCGCTCGCACCGTGGCTGCCGCCGGTGCGACGCAGTGCGGTGCGTGCCTGGCAACTGACCGTGCATCCGGGCAACCGGACCGTGCCGGTGCGCTCCGGCGAGACGCTGCTCGACGCCGGACTGCGCGGCGGCGCTGCGCTGCCATTCGAGTGCCGCTCGGGTGGCTGCGGCATCTGTCGTGCGCACGTGCTGGCCGGCGAAGTCGATCCGGGCGTCTACCAGCCCGGCGCGCTGAGTGCCGATCACCGCGCGCGCGGCGACGTGCTGCTGTGCTGCGCGCGCGCGCTGACCGATGTCGAGATCGAGTTGGAGGAGGGTGCGGCCGCGCGCGAGGAGCCGTTGCCGGTCTACCACGCGAGCGTGGTGAAGCTGGAGCGGCTGGCGCCTGACGTGATGCTTCTTGCGCTGCGTCTGGATGCCGGCAAGACGATCGCTTATCAGGCTGGCCAGTACGTGAACATCCTGCTCGACGACGGTGCGCGCCGTGCGTACTCGTTCACCGAGAAGAGCGGGACGACCGATCTCGTCTTGCTGCACGTGCGCCGCATCGCGAACGGGCGCTTCACCTCGCACGTTTTCGACCGGCTCCGCGTCGGCGACCGGATGCGCTTCGAGGGGCCGCTCGGCGAAACCGTGCTGGGCGAGGGCCAGCAGCCGATCGTGTTCGTGGCCGGCGCCACCGGATTCGCGCCGGTCAAGAGCCTGATCGAGGAAGCGTTTGCGCGTGGACTGCAGCGGCCCCTGTATCTGTATTGGGGGGTGCGCAAGCGACGCGATCTGTACCTTGCCGACCTGCCGGAGAAGTGGGCACGCGAGCACGCCAACTTCACGTTCGTGCCCGTGCTTTCAGACGCCACTGCCGAGGACGAATGGACCGGCCGCACCGGGCTCGTGCACGAGGCGCTGCTGGCGGATTTCCCGAGCCTCGCCGGCCACCTCGTCTACGCGTGCGGGTCGATGCAGATGGTCGAGCACGCGCGCCCGGCGCTGCTGGCGCACGGACTCGACGAGGCGTCTTGCCTGTCGGATGCGTTCCGGCCGCAGTCGGCGGCCCTGTAGCGACGCTTGCGGCGGTGGTTGTTCAAGGATGGATGGCGAGTTGCCGAGTGAGGCCGAAATCACCCCGTTCTAGATGGCCGCGACGTGCGGAGCGGACGACTGCATGACCCCAACGCGCTGTCGCTCGGTATAAGCAAAGCGAACCTCGCGTGTCGGCGAGAGCCGACGTTCGGTGATATGGGCGCTCGTGCAGACCGATCGGCGACCGAA
>JBLMYK010000233.1:0-4842 GCA_050258235.1 Gemmatimonadota bacterium
CGCGCCGCTGCCAAGAAAGCCAGGAACTTTGCCGAAGCCGACCGCATCCGCGCGGAACTGGCGGCACAGGGCATCGTGCTCGAGGATCGACCCGGCGGCAAGACCGAGTGGCGCCGGCAATAGCGTCGATGCACCCGCCGTACTGGGCCCAGGCAAAGCGCGCGCTGGGGAGATCCGACCCGGTGCTCGCGCGCATCATCCGCCGCCATCCTCGCGTGCGCCTCGCTTCACGCGGAGACGCGTTTGCGACGCTTGCGCGATCGATCGTCGGCCAGCAGATCTCGGTCAAGGCGGCCGACGCGGTATGGGGGCGGCTGGCCGGCGCCTGTCCGGAGCTGACCCCGGCAGCGGTGCTGCGCAAACGCTCGGCGACGCTGCGCAACTGTGGCCTGTCGGAGCGGAAGGTCGAGTACCTGCGTGACCTCGCCGGCCACTTCGTTTCGGGTCGGATCGACCCCACGGCGATGATGTCGCTGGACGACGAGGCGGTGATCGCCGCGCTGACCGACGTGCGCGGGATCGGCCGCTGGACCGCCGAGATGTTCTTGATCTTCAACCTGTTACGGCCTAATGTGCTGCCGCTCGACGACCTCGGTCTGCTGAAGGCGATCAGCCGGCATTACTTCGACGCAGCGCCGACCGAATCGCTGCTGAAGCGCGAAGGCCGTGCGCGCGTCGAGCGCCTGGCCGAGCCCTGGGCGCCGTGGCGCAGCGTGGCGACGTGGTACCTGTGGCGCAGCCTGGATCCGGTGCCGGTCGAGTACTGAACGAGAAGATGAAGACGACCTTCCTCGAATTCGAACAGCCGATCGCGGAGCTCGAAGCCAAGATCGAGGAGCTTCGCTTCGTGCAGGACGACTCCGCGGTCGACATCTCGGAAGAGATCGAACGGCTGCAGAAGAAGAGCCAGGGGCTGATCAAGGACATCTACGCCAAGCTGACGCCGTGGCAGGTGTCTCAGCTGGCGCGCCATCCGCAGCGCCCGTACACGCTGGATTACGTCAACGACATCTTCACGGATTTCCACGAACTGCACGGCGATCGGGCGTTCGCCGACGACGCCTCGATCGTCGGCGGCCTGGCGCGTTTCAACGGCCAGTCGTTGATGGTTCTCGGGCACCAGAAGGGGCGCGACACCAAGGAGCGCACGCTGCGCAACTTCGGCATGACCAAGCCCGAGGGCTACCGCAAGGCACTGCGGCTGATGAAGCTGGCGGAGAAGTTCGGCATTCCGATCTTCACCTTCGTCGATACGCCGGGTGCCTACCCGGGCGTCGATGCCGAGGAGCGCGGCCAGTCGGAGGCCATCGGCCACAACCTGTTCGAAATGGCGCGCCTCGAGGTGCCGATCATCACGACCATCATCGGCGAAGGCGGCTCGGGCGGGGCGCTGGCGGTCGCGGTCGCGGACCATGTGCTGATGCTGCAATACGCGACCTACTCGGTGATCTCCCCCGAGGGTTGCGCATCGATCCTGTGGAAGAGCGCCGAGAGGGCGCCCGAGGCCGCAGAGGCGCTGGGCCTGACCGCGCACCGGCTGAAGGCGCTCGGCGTGATCGACAAGATCGTCTCGGAGCCGCTCGGCGGCGCGCATCGCGATCCGAAGCAAATGGCGGCGCTGCTCAAGCGCGCACTCGGCGACAGCCTGCGGCAGTTCCTCGGCACGAAGACCAGGGACCTGCTCGCCGCGCGCCATACCCGCCTGCTGGGCTATGGCAAATTCAAGGACACTGCGGCGGAAGACTGATCCCGACGAGGCGGCGCTGCTGGAGGCGGTTCGCCGCGCGGTCGAGGAGACAGTCGCGGAACCTGCGCCGTTGCCGCGCGGGCGCGCCCGGCGTGCGCCGCTGATCCTCGCATTCAGCGGCGGGCGCGACTCGACGGCACTGGTCGACCTGGCGGCCCGATTGCGCGGCGCGCGGGTCAAGGCCTTCGCGGAGCTGCTGGCCGTTCACGTCCATCACGGGCTTGCGCCGCAGGCCGACGAATGGATCGAGCACTGCGAGTCGACGTGCCGCTCGCTCGACGTTCCGCTCGAGGTGCGCCGCGTCGCGGTCGAGCGGCGCGGCCGCGGCGTCGAGGCGGCCGCGCGCGAGGTGCGCTACGCAGCACTGGCCGCCGCGGCCCAGGATCACGGCGCGAAGTGCGTCGTCACAGCGCACCATCTCGACGATCGGATCGAGACGTTCCTGATCCAATGGTTGCGTGGCGCCGGCGTCGAAGGGCTGGCCTCCTTCCCCGTGCTGCGCGAATTCGGCGTGGACCGGCTGCGGCTCGCGCGTCCACTGCTCGACGCGACCCGCGCGCAGATCGATCGCTACGTGGCGCTGCGCGGGCTGAGCTTCGTCGAGGACCCGAGCAACGCCGACACGCGCCTGCTGCGCAATGCGCTGCGCGCGCGCGTGGTGCCGGAGCTGGAGGCGGCCCGCGCGGGATTCCGGAAGGCGGCGGCGCGGTCGATCGATCTGCTGGCGGAGGCCGCCCTCGTGCTGCGCGAGATCGCCGGTCACGATCTCGCCAGCTGTACCGAGGACGCGCCGACCGGCATGCTGTGGCTCGAGCGTCTGGCACAACTGTCGCCCGAGCGGCGCGCACTGACGCTGCGCGCCTGGCTGGCGGCGGCGGCAGTGGAGCCACCGTCGCGAGCGCGCCTGAACGAGATCATCCGGCAGGCGCTGTCGGCCCGCGGCGATGCCCGCCTGCTGCTGCGCATGGGCGAGCGTGAGCTGCGTCGCCACCGCGGCCTGTTGCTGCTGCGACAGGCCGACGGGGCCACGCGCGCCGGGGCCACGCTGCACTGGCATGGCGAGCCCGAGATCGCGGTTCCGTCATGGAGCGGCGTGCTGCGTTTCGTGCCGACGGACGGGGCCGGTTTCGATCGCGACTGGCTGCGTGCGCAGCCGCTGGAGCTGCGCGCGCGTGCCGGCGGCGAGCGGTTCAAGCCGCACCCGACGCGGCCGTCGAAGACGCTGAAGCGCCTGTTCCAGGACGCCGGCATCGCCGAATTCGATCGCGCGATGATGCCTCTGGTCTGGCGCGGCGACGACCTGATCTACGTGGCGGGCCTCGGGCCGGATGCGCGACTGGTCGACGTCGACGGCGCGCGCGTGCGGCTGGAATGGGTACCTGACGCGACCTTGCTCGATATCAAGCGCTAAGCGCGCTCGCCGCGGCACGCATCCTTATAATCGCGCGCTTTCCCGCTCGACGCAGTTCCACACGTTCTTCCCCATGGCGCTCATCGTTCACAAGTACGGCGGCACGTCGGTCGGCTCACCCGAGCGGATCAGGAATGTCGCGAAGCGGCTCGCGAAGTGGAGCCGGGCCGGCCACCAGCTGGTGGTCGTGGTATCGGCGATGAGCGGAGAAACCAACCGGCTGCTCGCGCTGGCGAAGGAGATCCAGGCCAATCCCGATCCGCGTGAGCTCGATGTGGTGGCCTCCACCGGCGAGCAGGTCACGATCGGCCTGCTGGCGATGGCGCTGAAGGATCTCGGCCTGAAGGCCAAGAGCTACACCGGTCCGCAGGTGCACGTGCTGACCGACAGCGCCTATACGAAGGCGCGCATCCTCGAGATCGACGAGAAGAAGATCCGCGCGGATCTCCGGGACGGCGTGATCGTGGTGGTCGCCGGCTTCCAGGGCGCCGACGAATTCGGCAACATCACCACGCTCGGGCGCGGCGGCTCCGATACGTCGGCCGTGGCGCTGGCTGCTGCGCTGAAGGCCGACGAGTGCCTGATCTACACCGATGTGGACGGCGTCTACACGACCGACCCGCGCATCGTCCCCGAGGCGCGCCGGCTGAACACGATCACCTTCGAGGAGATGCTGGAGATGGCCAGCCTCGGCTCGAAGGTGCTGCAGATCCGCTCGGTCGAATTCGCCGGCAAGTACCGGGTCCGGCTGCGCGTTCTGTCCAGCCTCACCGACCCCGAGCTGCCGCTCGCGCAGGAAGCAAGCTCGGGCACGCTGATCACTTTCGAGGAAGACACCAAGATGGAGAAGGCCGTCATTTCCGGCATCGCGTTCTCGCGCGACGAGGCCAAGATCACCCTGACGCGCGTTCCCGATCGGCCAGGAATCGCGTACCAGATCCTCGGCGCGATCGCGGATGCGAACATCGACGTCGACATGATCGTGCAGAACATCAGCGTCGACGGCATGACCGACTTCTCGTTCACGGTCCATCGCAACGAGTACGCCAAGGCGATGGACGTGCTGAACACCAAGGTCAAGGAGCACATCGGCGCCAAGCAGATCGTCGGCGACCCGAAGATCTGCAAGGTCAGCGTGGTCGGCATCGGCATGCGCTCGCACGTCGGCATTGCCAGCCTCGCCTTCCGCACGCTGGCGGAGGAGGGCATCAACATCCAGATGATCACGACCAGCGAGATCAAGATCTCGGTCGTGGTCGACGACAAGTACATGGAGCTTGCCGTCCGCGCGCTGCACAAGGCATTCGGACTCGAACAGGCGCCCGCCTGAAGATTCGCGGGTTAAACTGCCGGCCGCGGCGCTCGAGTGCCGCGCGAATCAACACCGGAGACGTGGCCGAGAGGTCGAAGGCACTCCCCTGCTAAGGGAGCATGCGGGCAAAAACCTGCATCGACGGTTCGAATCCGTCCGTCTCCGCCAACACAATATGTCCTGCAAGTGCACATGAGTGCAGGACAGTCGCAGTAAGCCCCTGATTTGACGTGACTTTCCAGGTTCCCCACACTCATTGCAGTGCACATGAGTGTCGCCAAAGTGCGGCTTAACGCAGCAACAACTGGCGGATCAGCTGGCGGATTGGCTGGCGGATTGTGGAGGAAGAAATGGGAATCGAACGATTCCCCT
>JBLMYK010000234.1:0-11773 GCA_050258235.1 Gemmatimonadota bacterium
CCATCGCAAAAGCCAGCAATTTGATATTGCGCGTGTTGATGCCCATCGCCGATGCGGCCACCTCGTCCTCGCGTATCGCCACCCAGGCACGACCGATGCGCGAATCCTCCAGCCGGCGCGAAACGAAAATCACCAGCAGCGTGAAGCCAAGGAACAGGTAGTAATGCCAGTGCACGTCATCGACTCGGAAGCCGGCGATCTCATAGGAGTTGCCAAAAGAGAACCCGCCCAGCTGCAATGGGTCGATGCCGGAAATTCCTTGGGGGCCGTTGGTGATGTTGACCGGCGCGTTGAGGTTGTTCAGGAAGATGCGGATGATCTCGCCGAAGCCGAGCGTGACGATCGCCAGGTAGTCGCCGCGCAACTTCAGCACCGGCGCGCCGAGCACGACGCCGAAGAAGGCCGCCAGGGCTGCGCCGAGCGGAATCGACAGCCAGATCGAGTTGTGGAAACCGTTCGGAAACATCGCCGCCAGCGACTCGAAGTTGCTCGTCAGGTGCGGAGAGGCGAGCAGCGCGTACATGTACGCGCCGACCGCATAGAACGCGATGTAGCCCAGGTCGAGCAGGCCGGCGAAGCCGACCACGATGTTCAGGCCGAGCGCCAGCATCACGTACAGCGCGGCAAACGCGAGCGCGCGCACCCAGGCATTGCCGAAATAGCCGGCGACGAACGGAAGAAGCATCAGCGCCGCGGCCACCGCGAAGGTGGCGGCGAACGCGGCTGCGGGCTTGTCGCGCAGGCTGGGGAAGAACAGCGTCATGCCGGGCTCCTATGCGCGATCGGCGACGCGTTCGCCCAGCAGCCCGGAAGGCCGCAGGATCAGCACCATGCATAGCACGATGAATGCGAACACGTCCTGGTAGTTCGAGCCGAGAACGCCGTTGGTCAGCTGCCCGATATAGCCGGCACCGAGCGCCTCGATCAAACCGAGCAGGATGCCGCCGAGCATCGCCCCCGGGATATTGCCGATGCCACCAAGGACGGCCGCGGTAAACGCCTTCAGGCCGGGGATGAACCCCATGTAGAAATGCGCAACCGAGTACGTTGCGGCGGTCATCACTCCCGCCACGGCCGCCAGCGAGGCACCGATCGCGAACGTCAGCGCGATCACGTAGTTGGGATTCACCCCCATCAGGCCGGCCACCCGCGGGTTTTCGGCCGTGGCGCGCATCGCCCGGCCGAGCCGGGTGCGATTGACCAGCAGCATCAGCCCGACCATGATCACCGCCGAAAGCACGATTACCAGCAGCTTGGTCACCGTGACGACCGCTCCGCCGAGCGCGATCGGATCCGATGGCAGCAGCTGCGGGAAGGTCAGGTAATTGCGGCCCCAGATGATCATCGCGACCGTCTGCAGCGTGATCGAGACGCCGATCGCGGTGATCAGCGGCGCCAGGCGGGGAGCATTGCGCAGCGGCCGATAGGCGACGCGCTCGATGATCAGGCTGACGATCACGCATACCGGGATCGCGACCGCGGTGCCGATGATCAGCAGGATCCATCCGGGGATGCCCGGGAAATGCGACTTCACCAGCACGATCGTCGACAGCGCCGTCAGTGCCCCGATCATCAGCACGTCGCCGTGGGCGAAATTGATCAGGTTCAGGATGCCGTACACCATCGTGTAGCCGAGCGCTATCAGCGAGTACAGGCTGCCGAGAACCAAGCCGTTGAGGATCTGCTGGATGAAGGTGTCCATGCGTCCTTTCCGTCGCGTCTGACCGTAACGCGACCGCGCATCGTATCAAGTTGGGGTGGGGCGGCGCACCCTTTCAATAAAAACGGCACCCGCGGGTGCCGTTCATGTCTCCCTGCCGAAGTCTCAGCGCGAGGTCGAGATGTAGTCGAGCTTGCCGTCCTTGACGCGGAACATCGAGATGGCGCCGTTCTTGATGTCGCCCTTATCGTCGAACTGGATCTGGCCCGTCAGGCCGGCGTAGTTGGTCGCCGGCATCGCGGCGGTGATCGAAGCGCGGTCGGCGTTGCCGGCGCGCTTGATCGCGTCCGCGATCACGTACACGGCGTCATAGCTGTACGGCGAGTAGACCTGCACGTCGGTGCCGAACTTGGCCTTGTACTTGGTCTTGAATTCCTCGCCCCTGGCGAGTTTCTCGACCGCCTCGCCCGCCATCGAGCAGGTCAGCATGTTTGCCGCGTCGCCGGCCAGCTTGATGAACTCCGGAGAGCAGACTCCGTCGCCGGCCAGCAGGTGTGCCTTGATGCCGAGCTGCTTCATCTGCTTGGCCATCGGGCCGGCCGTGGCATCCATGCCACCGTACATCACGACGTCCGGCTTGGTGGCGCGGATCTTGGTCAGGATGGCGTTGAAGTCGGTTGCCTTGTCGTTGGTGAACTCGCGCGCCACGACCTTCAGGCCCTTTTCCTTCGCGACCTTTTCGACCACATCGGCCAGACCCTGGCCGTAGGCGGTGCGGTCGTCGACGATGGCGATCGTCTTCGCCTTCATCTCGTTGGCCGCATAGTTCGCCAGAACGGCTCCCTGCTGATTGTCGTTGGCCACCACGCGGAACGTGGTCTTGAAGCCCTGCTCGGTCAGCTTCGGATTGGTCGCCGACGGAGAAATCTGCGTCATATTGGCGTCGGCATAGATCTTAGAGGCCGGGATCGACGTGCCCGAGTTCAGGTGGCCGACCACCGCAACGGCGCCGGAGTCGACGATCTTCTGCGCCGCGATCGTCCCCTCTTTCGGGTCGGCCTTGTCGTCTTCGGCGACCAGTTCGAGCTTGAAGGTCTTGTCGCCGGCCTTGATGCCGCCGGCCGCGTTGATCTCGTCGATCGCCAGGCGCGCGCCGTTCTCGTTGTCCTTACCGAGGTGCGCAATCGCTCCGGTCAGCGGGGCGACATGGCCGATCTTGACGATCGTTTCCGCCGGGGCTGCCGCCTTGGCGGCCTCCTCCTTCTTCGCCACGACTTCTTCCTTCTTGCCGCACGCCGCCAGAGCGACCGCGACGGCGATCGCGATCGGTACCAGTCGCATCATCTTTACCATGAATACATCTCCTCGCACATACGTATCCCGCCCAGGACAAAGCGGCTGGCGATGCGGGCAAGCCGAACCGCGAAAGCGCGGGATTGTACGCGTGGGTCGGGGCATCGCAACGCGGTGCAACCCAGCTCGGCCGGGTGATGGCGGCCCGTCGCACTTTGGCGACACCGTGCCGGCCGGGGGTCGAACAGAAAGAAATCGGGGCGCCGCAGCGCCCCGAGATCGGTCGTGTCGCCGGTCCCTTGCCGGGCCGGTTCACTGCCCCTATTTGAGCGACAGGATCCACTTGACGAGGGCGTGCGACTCGGCCTCGCTCACCTGCGGATTCGCCGGCATGGGTACCTGGCCCCAGACGCCGACCCCGCCTTCTCGAACCTTCTTCGCCAGGCGCGCTTCGGCTCCCTTGTCGTTCGCGTACTTTGCGGCGACGTCCTTGTAGGCGGGCCCGACGAGCTTCTTGTCCACCGTATGGCATGCCAGGCAATTCTTGGCCTTCGCAAGTTCCAGTTGCGCGAATGCCGACCCGCTGGCAAGGGTCAATCCTGCGGCTACCACGAAGACGACTCTTTTCATCCTGTACTCCGTTTCAAGGGGGAAAACTTCCGCTGGTCCGCGAGTTTAACGGGCCAGTCTGCCGAACGTTGACGCCGGCTGGGCCGGCGGGACTATAGTTGGCCAGGTTTTCGCAATGCGGATGGCCCACGATGTGGCTTCTGATCTTTGCCTTTCTTCTGCTGGCCCTCAAGCTGATCGGTTTTCCGCCCCAGATGGAAGCCGTGTCCTGGTGGTGGGTGGCGGCGCCGTTTGCGCTCGCCTTCGTCTGGTTCGAATTCATCGAACGCACCCTCGGCCTGGACAAGAGGAAGGCCTTTGACGAACTGCGCCGGACCAAGGAGACGCGCATCAAGGAGGCGCTGGAGCGCACCAAGCAGTTCCGCCGCCGCTGAGCGCGCGCGGCGCTAGAAGAGCTTCTCGTCCGTGATTGCCCCTTTGCTGGCTGTCGAAACGAGTTTCGCGAACTTGGCCAGCACGCCCCGCGTATAGCGTGGCGCCGGCGCTTTCCAGGCCGCCCGCCGGCGTGCGAGTTCGGCGTCGTCGACATTAAGCTGCAGCGTCAGCTTGTGGGCGTCGATGGTGATCGAATCGCCCTCCTTGATCAGCGCGATGTTGCCGCCGACGTAGGCCTCGGGCGCCACGTGTCCGACCACCATGCCCCAGGTGCCGCCCGAGAACCGGCCGTCGGTGATCAGTCCGACGCTCTCACCGAGCCCCTTGCCGATGATCGCCGATGTGGGCGACAGCATTTCCCGCATGCCGGGGCCGCCTTTGGGCCCTTCGTACCGGATCACGATCACATCGCCCGCCTGGATCCGGTCCGCGAGAATGGCTTCCATTGCAGCGTCTTCGGAATCGAAGACCCGCGCCGGTCCGGTGATTGCAGGGTTCTTCAGGCCGGTGATCTTCGCCACGCATCCTTCCTGCGCGAGGTTGCCCTTCAGGATCGCCAGGTGGCCATGCGCGTACATCGGCTTGCTGAACGGACGGATCACGTCCTGGTCGGCACGCGGCTCGGCCGGCACGTCCTTCAGCATCTCGGCCATCGTCTTGCCGGTGATCGTCATGCAGTCGCCGTGCAGCAGGCCGTTGGCGAGCAGGATCTTCAGCACCTGGGGAATCCCGCCTGCCGCGTGCAGGTCGGTGGCGACATACCGGCCGGACGGCTTCAGATCGCACAGCACCGGCACCTTGCGGCGGACCCGCTCGAAGTCGTCGATCGTCCACTCGATGCCGGCCGCGTGCGCGATCGCCAGGTAATGCAGCACCGCGTTGGTCGATCCGCCGACCGCCATGATCAGGGCGACCGCGTTCTCGATCGACTTGCGCGTGATGATGTCGGCGGGCTTCAGTTGGTTCCTGATCGCCGCCGCCAGCACGCGGGTCGCTTCCACCGTGGAGTCGATCTTCTCCTGGTCCGGGTTGGCCTGGGTCGAGGAGTAAAGCAGGCTCATCCCGAGTGCTTCGAACGATGAACTCATCGTGTTCGCGGTGTACATGCCGCCGCACGAGCCGGAGCCGGGGATGCAGCGCCGCTCGATCTCCCTGAAGTCGGTTTCCGACAGGCGTCCGGCGGTGAACTCGCCGACCGCCTCGAAGGCGGAGACGATCGTCAGGTCCTTGCCCTTGTAGTGGCCGGGCTTGACGGTGCCGCCGTACACGTAGATCGCCGGCACGTTGCAGCGCGCGATCGCCATCATGCCGCCGGGCATGTTCTTGTCGCAGCCGCCGATCACGATCACGCCGTCGAGCCACTGGCCGTTCACGCAGGTCTCGATGCAGTCGGCGATCACCTCGCGCGACACCAGCGAGTACTTCATGCCCTCGGTGCCCATGCCGATGCCGTCCGAAATCGTCGGCACGCCGAAGATCTGCGAATTCGCGCCGGCGCGGGCGATCTCGTCGACCGCCGCGTCCGCCAGCTTCTGCAGGCCGGAATTGCAGGGCGTGATGGTCGAGTGGCCGTTGGCCACGCCGATCATCGGCTTGTCGAAGTCGGCGTCCTTGTATCCCATCGCGTAGTACATCGCGCGATTGGCCGAGCGCGCCACGCCCTGCGTGACGTTGCGTGAACGATCGTTGTGAGCCATGGGGTCCGAACGAAAGAGGGTTTCGAGCTGTCAATACAATCGCGCCCATTCTAGTCGCTGGCCACCACATGCTCGTTCATCCTCAATTCGATCCCGTCGCGTTCTCGATCGGTCCGCTGGCGGTGCGCTGGTACGGACTGATGTACCTGGTCGGGTTCGTGCTCTTCCTGCTGTTGGGCCGCCATCGCACCAGGGACGCCTGGCGCGGCATGAGCAAGCAGGACGTCGACGACCTGCTGTTCTACGGCGTGCTCGGCGTGATCCTCGGTGGCCGTCTCGGCTACGTGCTCTTCTACAAGCCCGGCTACTACCTCGCGCATCCGCTCGAGGCGCTGATGATCTGGCATGGGGGCATGGCCTCGCATGGCGGCATCATCGGCGTGATCATCGTGATGTGGCTGTTCGCGCGCAGCCGTGGCAAGCCATTCCTGCAGGTGGCCGATTTCGTCGTGCCGCTGGTGCCGCTCGGGCTCGCAGCGGGCCGGATCGGAAACTTCATCAATGGCGAGCTTTGGGGGCGGCCGGCGGACCCGTCGGTCTGGCCGTGGGCGATGATCTTTCCGCAGGCGGGCGACAACATTCCGCGCCATCCGTCGCAGTTGTACCAGTTCGCCCTGGAGGGCGTGCTGCTGTTCGTGATCCTCTGGCTCTTCTCCCGCAAGCAGCGGACCCCGGGGGTGGTCGCGGGTGCATTCCTGGTGGGCTACGGGGTGCTGCGATTCATCGCCGAGTTCGCGCGCGAGCCCGACAGTTTCCTCGGGCTGCTGGCGCTGCACCTGTCGATGGGGCAGTGGCTTTCGATTCCGATGGTTGTGATCGGGGTCGGTTTGATGGTCTACTTGACCCGTTTCCGGCGGCGTTGAACCCGGTCCGGGCCGCCATGACCGGGTGACGGAATCACGCCCCGGGCGGCCATTGCGCTTGCAGCAAGGACATGAAGAACGAAAACCTCTATGCGCTGATCGAAGCGCGCCTGCCGCGTGATCTGGACCTGCCTTGCATCGAGACGGCGAATGGCCTGATCTATTCGTGGCGCGACCTGCACTTCGCATCGGCGCGCATTGCCGGGTGGCTGGCCCGGCTTGACCTGCCGCGCGATGCGCGCGTGCTCGTGCAGGTGGAAAAATCGCCCGAAGCGCTGATGCTGTACCTGGCCACGCTGCGCGCCGGGCTGGTGTACGTGCCGCTGAACACCGCCTACCAGCAGGCCGAGCTCGAATATTTCCTCGGCGACGCCCGGCCCTCGGTGGTCGTGTGCACGCCGGCGCGGCAGCGCGAGATCGGCGTCCTTGCGCAGGCATCCGGCTGCGTGCACGTGGTGACGCTGGGCGAGAGGCGCGACGGAACCCTGCTGGAAGCCGCGGCGCCGTTCCCGGACCGCTTCGACACCGCGCCGCGCGCCGCCGGCGACCTTGCCGCGATCCTTTACACGTCGGGAACCACGGGTCGCAGCAAGGGCGCGATGCTGTCGCACGGCAACCTCGCGTCCAACGCGCTGACGCTCGACGAGTTCTGGGGCTTCAGGGAAGAGCGCGAAGCGGGCGGAAACGACGTCCTGCTGCACGCGCTGCCGCTGTTTCACGTGCACGGGCTGTTCGTCGCCTCGCACGCGGCCCTGCTGGGCGGCGCGCAGATGATCTTCCTGCCGAAGTTTGATCCGAAGCAGGTGATGCGCTACCTGCCGCGTTCGACGGTGATGATGGGCGTACCGACCTACTACACGCGCCTGCTGGCCGAGCCCGCGTTCGACCGTCACGTCTGCCGCAACATGCGCCTGTTCATCTCGGGCTCCGCTCCGCTGCTGAAGGAAACCTTCGAGGATTTCAGGCGGCGCTCCGGCCACACGATCCTCGAGCGCTACGGGATGTCGGAGACGCTGATGCTGACGTCGAACCCGTACTTCGGCACCCCGCGCGACCGTATCGGCGGCACGGTGGGCGTGCCGCTGCCGGGCGTGGCGGTACGCGTCGTTCGCGACGACGGCACGCGCTGCGAAACCGGCGAGATCGGCAAGGTTCAGGTCAGCGGGCCGAACGTCTTTTCCGGTTACTGGCGCATGCCCGAAAAGACTGCCGAAGAGTTCACCGCGGACGGCTTCTTCAAGACCGGGGACGTCGGCCATTTCGGCGCGGCCACGCCGGGAGAGAAGAAACCGGCCGGCTACCTGACGCTCGTCGGGCGCTCCAAGGATCTGATCATCTCCGGCGGCTACAACGTCTACCCGAAGGAGATCGAGGGTTACATCGACGAGATGGCCGGGGTGATCGAATCGGCCGTGATCGGCCTGCCGCATCCGGATTTCGGCGAGGCGGTCGCCGCGGTGGTCGTCGGCGAGGCGGGCGCCGCGGTGGATGGGGACGCGATCATCGCGCGCCTGAAGGCGAAGATCGCCAACTACAAGGTGCCCAAGCGCGTGTGGGTGGTTTCCGAACTTCCGCGCAACACGATGGGCAAGGTGCAGAAGAACCTGCTGCGCGAGCGCTACGCCGGCGCCTTCAGGGCATAACTGGCGGAGCCTTGACGGCCGCGCGTCGCCGGCGCCCTGCGGGTCCGGTGCAGCCGCCGGTCCAATCTCGCCGCCGCCGGGGCGCGCGCGCCGGCGGGCGGTGGCGAGCGTCGGCACGATCAGCACCGTGAGTGCTCCGATCGTGAGGACTGCCACCAGCGGATTCGAAACGAACACCGTGAGACTGCCCTGCGACAGCAGCATCGACTGCCGGAAAGCGTCTTCCGCGCGATCGCCGAGGACGAGGGCGAGCACCAGCGGCGCCAGCGGGTATTTCAGCTTGCGCAGCACGTAACCGAGCACGCCGAAGCCGAGCATCAGGTACACGTCGAACATTGCACTGTGCACGGTGTAGGCACCGATCGCGCAGATGACGATGATCATCGGTCCGATGATCGAAAACGGAATGCGCAGAATCGCCGCAAAGGCGGGCACGAACGCCAGCACGATCAGCAACCCGACGACGTTGCCGAGATACATGCTGGCGACCAGACCCCACACGAAGTCCTTCTGCTCGACGAACAGCAGCGGGCCGGGCTGCAGGCCCCAGATCAGCAACCCGCCGAGCAGAACGGCGGCGGTGGGCGAACCCGGCACGCCCAGCGCCAGCATCGGCAACAGCGCGCTGGTGCCGGCGGCATGCGCTGCGGTTTCGGGTGCGACGACGCCTTCGATCCGGCCCTTGCCGAATCCTTCCGCTTCCCGTCCCATGCGGCGCGCCATGCCGTAAGCCATGAAGGAGGCGGGCGTCGCTCCGCCCGGCACGATCCCCATCAGGCATCCCACCGCGCAACTGCGCAGCGACGTTGCCCAGTAGCGCGGTAATTCCTTCCAGGTATTCCAGACCACGCGCAAATCCAGCTTGGCGTTCTTGCCGCGGAACGCCAGATCCTCTTCTATCGACTGCAGGATCTCGGCAATGCCGAACAAGCCGATCACGGCGATGAGGAAGTCGAAACCCTTCAGGAGCACCTCCGTGCCGAAGGTCATGCGCAACTGGCCGGTAACCGTGTCCAGGCCCACCGCTGCCAGAGCGAATCCGATGCACATTGCTGTCAAGGTCTTGGCGGCCGCATCGCGGTTCATGCCGACGAAGGCGCAGAAAGTCAGCAGGTAGACCGAGAAGAATTCAGGTGGCCCGAACTTCAGCGCGAAGCGCGCAACCAGCGGCGACAGCAGGGTAATCAGCAGAACGGCGAACAGGGCGCCGACGAATGACGAAGTGAATGCCGCGGTCAGCGCCTGGCCGGCGCGGCCCTGCTGCGCGAGCGGGTAGCCGTCGAAGGTCGTCGCCACCGACCAGGGTTCGCCCGGAATGTTGAAGAGAATCGAGGTGATCGCGCCGCCGAACAGTGCGCCCCAGTAGATGCACGTCAGCATGATGATCGCCGAGGTGGGATTCATCGTGAAGGTGAGCGGCAGCAGGATGGCCACCCCGTTGGCGCCGCCGAGTCCTGGCAGCACGCCGATGATCACACCCAGCACGATGCCGACCAGCATCAGCAGGAGATTGAAAGGCGTCAGGGCGACGCTGAAGCCATGTAGCAACGAAGCAATTTCAGACATGTCGCACCGATCCTGTCAGCTCAGTCCGAGCCAGGCTTCGAGCGGTCCCTTGGGCAGGGGCGTCTTGAACCAGATTTCGAACATCAGGAAGAGCGCCAGCGGCGACCCTACGGCCACGCACACCGTCGTCCACCACCGATGATCGCCGTGGCGCGCCATGAAGTAGGCGACAAAGATGGACGAGGCGACGTAAATGCCGATGTATCCGATCGCGGCGGCATAGAGCACGGCGGGCACCAGCAGCGCCGCAATCTGCCGCAACTGCGCGTGGGTGACGAAGGTGTCACTGCCTTTCCGCCGATTGCGCCAGCTCTTCCAGAATGTCCACGCGCTGGCGCCGCAGATCAGCAGTCCGATGTAGAAGGGAAAGTAGCCGGCTTGCGGTCCATCGTCGCCCCAGCGCGCGCCGAGGCGCCAGCTGTCTGCGATCACGGTCGCACCGAATGCGAACGCCAGCGCGGCGACCGCAAGTTCGACAGTCCGATAGGTGACCACGGCACGCGCTGCGGCCGCGGGAGCTTCAGGAGGTTGCTGCATTTCGATATCGCGCAGTTCGGGTGGTCGTGGCAGGCGGGAGCGCCCCGGCCGCGGCCGGGGTGGCGCGCGCCGCGCGTTCGGCGGCGCGCAATCACTTCGCGCGGCCTGCTACTTGGCGAGGAAGCCGGCTTCCTGCATCAGTTGCCGGTGGCGCTGCTCCTCGCGCATCAACCAGGTGCGGAACGGTTCGCCTTCGAGCGAGGTCGTGTTGAAGGCGCCTCGTTCCAGGAACTCCTTCCACTCCGGAGTGGCGCGCACCTTCTTGAGCACATCGACGTAGTAGGCGACCTGCTCGGGCTTGACGTCGGGCGCCATGAAGATGCCGCGCAGCATCAGGTAGTCGACGTTCAGGCCGGATTGCTTGCACGGTGGAACGTCGTTCCAGCTCATGTCGCCGGTGACCTTGGCCTTGTATGGCATGCGCTCGTCGTCGAACACGCACAACGGCCGCAACTGGCCGCCACGCCACTGGGCCACCGCTTCGATCGGGTTGTTGACGCTGGAATCGATATGTTTGCCGACGAGCTGCACCGCCACGTCGCCGCCGCCCCTGAAAGGAACGTAGATGAACTTGATGCCGGTCTGCTTCTCGATCGCGGCAGTGATGATCTGGTCCTCCTGCTTGGAGCCGGTGCCGCCCATCTTCATCTTGTTCGAACCCGCCGCCTTCGCGGCATCCACGTAATCCTTCGCCGTCTTGTAAGGCGTTTCGGCGTTGACCCACAGCACGAACTGGTCGAGGGCCATCATCGTCACCGGAGTGAGTTCCTTCCAGTTGAAGGGAACCCCGGTCGCCAGTGGCGTGGTGAACAAGTTCGACAGCGTGATGATGATCTTGTGCGGGTCGCCTTTTGCGCCCTTCACATCGAGGAAGCCCTCCGCGCCGGCGCCACCCCCCTTGTTGATGACGACCATCGGCTGCTTCATGAGATTGTGTTTTGCGATCACGCTCTGAATGAAACGGGCCATCTGGTCGGCGCCGCCGCCGGTGCCGGCTGGCACGATGAACTCGACTGACTTGGTCGGTTCCCAGGCAGCCACTGCCCCCTGCGCCGTGCACAGCGTCGCGATCGCCATGGCGCCGCTCGCGGCGCCGCGCCGCGCGGCATCCAGGATCCGGTTACGAACAGAACGCATCGGTTGCTCTCCTCTCACTGTCTGGTATCTGGCGATGTGGTTCATCATTCGCGCTGCGATTTCTCTCTGCCGCGCTTCGGCGGCTATTATCTGTTGCATGCTCGGGTTCGGAAGTACTACTAAGGAATAGGTCCGAGATAACCCCGAGATGCAGGCGCAAGACGGTGACCGCATGACGCATTGGATTCGCTTCGAGCGGTCCGGAAAGAGCGGATTTGGCCAGCTGCGAGCCGATCTGATCACCGAGTTCGAGGGCGAGATGTTCGGCGCAGCGGCTCCGTCCGGGCGCACCTGGCGCATCGATGAGGTGAAGCTGCTGCCGCCCTGCGTGCCGGGCAAATTCATCTGTCTTTGGAACAACTTCCGCGCTAG